>JAZTZP010000001.1:0-6224 GCA_045637525.1 Clostridia bacterium
ACTTATTTAAGTCGCTAAACTATAATTTATATTTTTGTTAACGTAAAGACATAGAAAAATCAATATCCCTCCACCGCAAGCGGTCCCCCTCCCTTTAGGCAAGGGAGGCTTGCAAAGCGTATCGAAAGCCAATTCTCTATACGCAGATAAACTATAATTTAATAAACAAATGTATTGACAAATTGATTATAATATGTTGAAATTGATTAAACTGTGTGAATGATTCTCATCGGTCATTCACACAGTTTATCTTTTTCTATTCAGCAGTTATTTTTATCGGGACAGTCGGTAAATTCGCATTTTTCCGGGGGGAAGAATTCTTCTACCGGGAAGTTGATGCGGTCAAACAGGTCACACGGGTTGTCGTCTGTTGCACCTATGCATTCTTTTTGAGGAATGCAGAAATCATATGCCGGAATAAGAAGCTGAACACGTCTTTCGAGCTTTATGATAGAGAAAATTCCGATGGATACAAACACACGCTTATCACCGCCTGAAAGCATGAGCGGCTCGTCGAATATTCTTGAAACAGACTCCGGTACGGATGACAGATCAAAATCATCATCACAGCAGCAACAACCTTTATCCCGGATATCTATAAGCTTTGCACCCAAAGTTATAGGCTCAACTACTTCAATAACGGCTTTCGGCAGGTTGGTTTTACGCCATAGCGGAGGATCAAAAGCATCCTCTGTATAGTTTGTAGAGAAAATTTTTGCATTTCCCTCCGAACCGAAAAGGATAACCTTTTTGTCAAACGTAGCAAGACCTTCAACCTCGCTCGGTCGTCCTGAACCCGTAAATGCCGCTAATGTTATGCGGAAGAAATATTTAAGATCAACCGAATAGTAGCCGCGGTTAAAAGGAACGGGCTCAATATCTGAGAAAACCCATATTATCTCGGCTTTTGTGCATTTAACATTTAATGAATTATTTATAATTTCCTGTCCGCTTGCGGTAAGATATACTCTGATATTTTCAAGACAGTCCTTATCGCGGCAGCTGTCGTATACCTTATCGGTATGTATGCATACGGCCTCTTTAAAGCCGTTGTCTTTACAGTTATCGTTCATAAAAAACAACATCCTTTCTATTAATTTATGCCGGCGGCGTATAGCAGTGCCGCTGTGGCTCGGGAATATCCCTGTTATAGAATATGTGTTTACCGGAAAAATGTTACTTATGGTATAATATTTTGTTTTTTCGGGACGGGTATTTTTATGTTGGTTCTTTTGCTTGAAATTCCCGCTTTTAATAGTGTTTTCAGTTCATTATGATAATGCCCGGAAATCAAAATTTTCATTTTAAAGTCAGAAAATGTTGACATACAAGCTGTTTAAATGAAAAAAGTTGTTGATTTTGGATAAAAACTCTTTTTTAATATTGACAATCAGATGATTATTTGATAATATATATTATATGGAGTATTTTCGGTAATAATGACTTTGATGATAACGAAAGGATGGTTATTTATATGAACAAGCCAAAGGCAGCGGTTATAATGGGCAGCGATTCTGATTTTGAAAAGCTCAAAGGCTGCATAAAGAAACTTAAGGAATTTGATATTGATGTTGATGTAAATGTTATGTCGGCACACAGAACGCCGGATAAGGCTGCGGCTTTTGCCGCCGGTGCTGAGGAAAACGGAATAGATGTAATAATAGCGGCGGCAGGTATGGCTGCGCATTTAGCCGGAGTGTTGGCAGCGCACACAATAGTTCCGGTAATCGGAATACCTATAAAATCTACATTTGACGGAATGGATGCTTTACTTGCTACGGTTCAGATGCCACCGGGAATACCTGTTGCAACGGTCGGAGTAGACAACGGCACAAATGCGGCAATTCTTGCGGCACAGATACTTGCCGGCAAATATGAGTATTTAAAAGACAAGCTAAGAGCCGCAAAGAAGGACATGGCTGACGGAGTAGAAAAGAAAAATCAAAAGGTGAAGGAATTAGCGGAAACGCTGTAAGAAAGGAAAGGTAAAATATGAGCAGTGCATACAAACAGGCAGGAGTAGATGTTGAAGCAGGATATGAGTCGGTAAGACTCATTAAAGAACACGTTGCAAAAACGGTTATTGATGGCGTTATAGGCGGAATAGGCGGATTCGGTGGTTTGTTTGAAATCCCTAAGGGTTATGAAAATCCCGTTCTTGTATCGGGTACAGACGGTGTTGGAACAAAGCTGAGAATTGCATTTTTGATGGACAAGCACAGCACAATCGGGCAGGACTGTGTTGCGATGTGTGTAAATGACGTTGCTTGCTCAGGTGCAAAGCCGTTGTTCTTTTTAGACTATCTTGCAGTAGGAAAGAATTATCCTGCAAAGGTTGCGGATATTGTTAAGGGTGTTTCGGACGGATGCGTTTTGGCAGGCTGTGCGTTGGTCGGCGGAGAAACTGCCGAGATGCCGGGCTTTTATCCTGTTGATGAATATGACCTTGCAGGTTTTAGCGTTGGCGTTGTTGAAAAGTCGAAGATTACGGACGGTGCAAACGCAAAGGCGGGTGATGTTTTGATCGGTATGGCATCATCGGGTATTCATTCAAACGGATATTCTTTGGTAAGAAAGGTTTTCGGTCTTGACGGGGAAAATGCACAGGAAACGCTTAATCAGTATTATCCTGAGCTCGGAAAGACTCTGGGAGAAGAGCTTTTAACACCGACAAAGATATACGTTAAGCCGCTTTTGAAGCTTATAGATGAAGTCGGAATACATACAGTTTCTCATATTACAGGCGGCGGATTTATAGAAAATGTTCCGCGTATGCTCCCTGAGGGCTTAAGAGCTGTTATAAAGAAGGATTCATGGAAGGTTCTTCCTATATTCGATATAATGAAAGAAAGAGCCGGAATTTCTATGCGTGATATGTATAATACATTCAATATGGGAATAGGTATGATAGTTGCAGTTGAAAAGAATAAGGCAGAAGCGGCGCTTAAATGTCTTGAGGAAGCCGGCGAAACAGCTTATATTATGGGTGAGCTCGTTGAAGGTGAAACAGGTGTTGATATAGAGTAAGGGAGGAACCGGATGAAAAAGATTGCGGTGCTTGTCTCCGGCGGAGGCACAAACCTTGCGGCACTCATAAACGCCGAGAGAGACGGTATTATAAAAAGCGGAAAGATTACAGCGGTAGTTTCAAATAAAGCTGACGCATATGCTCTTACACGTGCTGAAGAAGCCGGGATTGAAAACAGAGCGTTTACAAAAAAAGAATACGGCGAAGCTCAATGTGACGCTATATGTGATTACTTAATAGAAAAAGAAATAGACATTGTTGTGTTGGCGGGATTTCTCGTAATACTCGGAGGCAGAATTTTGAAGGAGTTTGAGGGACGTATTATTAATATACACCCGTCGCTCATCCCGTCATTTTGCGGAGACGGATTTTACGGTCTGAAGGTGCATGAAGCGGCACTCCTATACGGAGTGAAGGTAACCGGTGCAACGGTGCATTTTGTAAATGAAGTAACGGACGGCGGAAAGATAATAATGCAAAAGGCAGTATACATCGAAGACGGCGATACTCCCGAAATTCTTCAGAGAAGAGTTATGGAGGAGGCGGAATGGAAGATACTTCCGCTTTCTGTCGAAAAGGTTTGCAGTGAATTATAAGGAAAGGAAAAATTAAAATGGAAAAAATTTGTATTGCGCAAGATTTAAAATCAAATGCTTATCCGGGCAGAGGTATAATGCTCGGCAAGAGTCCGGACGGAAAATATGCTGTGAGCGCATATTTTATAATGGGCAGAAGCTCAAACAGCAGAAACCGTGTTTTTGTTGAGGATGGCGAGGGAATAAGAACGGAAGCTTTTGATCCGTCTAAGCTTGAAGACCCCAGCCTTATCATATATGCACCGGTAAGAGTTTTAGGAAACAAAACAATTGTTACAAACGGTGACCAGACAGACACAATTTATGAGCTAATGAATCAGCAGATGACTTTTGAACAGTCTTTGAGAACCCGTGAGTTTGAGCCGGACGCGCCGAACTTTACACCTCGTATTTCGGGAATAATGAAGGTAGAGGGCGGTGACTATAATTATGCACTTTCAATCTTGAAGAGTGCTGACGGTGATCCGTCTTCTTGCCAGAGATATACATTCTCATATAAGACGCCTATAAATGGTGTGGGACATTTTATCCATACATATAAGTGTGACGGAAATCCTTTGCCGAGCTTTGAGGGTGAGCCGAAAAAGGTCGGAACTTATAATGATATAGACGAGTTCACAGAGGTTTTATGGAATTCTCTTAATGATGAAAACAAGGTTTCGCTTTTTGTAAGATATATTGATATCGAAACAGGAAAGTATGAAACGAGAATCGTTAATAAAAATCAATAAGGAGAGAAAATAAGATGAAAGAAATGCAATTAAAATACGGATGCAATCCTAATCAGAAGCCGTCAAGAGTTTTTATGGAAGATGGGGATCTTCCGATAGAAATACTTTGCGGAAATCCGGGATATATAAATCTTTTAGATGCTTTCAACGGCTGGCAGCTGGTACGTGAGCTGAAAAAAGCAACCGGGCTTCCGGCTGCTACAAGCTTTAAGCACGTTTCACCGGCCGGTGCCGCAGTGGGACTTCCGCTGAGCGATGTTCTTAAAAAGATATACTTCACAGACGATGTTGAGCTTACACCGCTTGCAAACGCTTATGCAAGAGCAAGAGGCGCTGACAGAATGAGTTCTTTCGGCGATTTTATAGCGTTATCTGACGAGTGCGATGAGGCGACGGCAAAGCTGATTGCAAAAGAGGTTTCAGACGGCGTTATAGCTCCGGGGTATTCCGATGCTGCACTTGAAATTTTAAAGTCAAAGAGAAAGGGTAGCTATAACGTAATTAAAATAGACGAAAATTATGTTCCCGATCCGATTGAGAGAAAACAGGTGTTCGGCATAACCTTTGAACAGGGCAGAAACGAGCTTGATATAAATGAGGCACTTCTCGAAAACGTTGTAACAGAGAACAAAAACTTAACAGATGCGGCTAAAAGAGACCTTATGATAGCACTTATAACGCTTAAGTATACTCAGTCAAACAGCGTGTGCTATGTAAAGGACGGACAGGCGATAGGAATAGGCGCAGGTCAGCAGTCAAGAATACATTGTACAAGACTTGCCGGAAACAAGGCAGACATCTGGTGGCTCCGTCAGTCTCCGAAGGTGCTTGGACTTCAGTTTGTAGACGGCATAAGACGTGCAGACCGTGACAACGCAATAGACGTATATATTTCAGACGAGTATATGGACGTTTTGGCAGACGGTGCATGGGAGAAGATATTTAAGGTTAAGCCTGAAGTATTCACGATGGAAGAACAAATAGCATGGCTCGACCAGAATACAGATGTGGCACTTGGTTCAGACGCTTTCTTCCCGTTTGGCGACAATATAGAAAGAGCGCATAAGTCAGGTGTAACGGTTATAGCAGAGCCGGGCGGATCAATCAGAGATGACAATGTAATTGAAACATGTAACAAGTACAATATGGCAATGGCATTTACAGGCATAAGATTGTTCCATCATTAATACAAATCAAGGAGCGTGATTTTCTCTCACGCTCCTTGATTTGTATATCAAATAAAATTATTTTTTGCAGTTATTGATTTTTATTTTAATATGTGCTATAATTATGATATACGGATTTTCAAAATATCATGAAAAACGGGAGGGAAATTATGTCTTTTTTAAAAGCTAAAGAACATTTGGAAAAGTATGGGTTAGGGAATAGAGTTATGGAGTTTGAAGTTTCCTCTGCAACGGTTGCGGAGGCGGCTGAGGCGATTGGTTGCGAGGGCGCTGAAATTGCAAAAACTATGTCGTTTATTGTCGGCGATAAAGCTGTACTTATTGTAACGGCGGGTGACTCAAAGATAGATAACAGTAAATTTAAATCGGAATTTCAGACAAAGGCAAAAATGATTGCTTTTGATGATGTGGAAAGACTGACAGGTCACGCTGTGGGCGGAGTTTGTCCGTTTGGAGTAAATGAAGATGCTGATGTGTATCTTGATATTTCGCTGAAGCGGTTTGAAACAGTATATCCGGCATGCGGAAGCTCGAATAGTGCGGTTAAGCTTAAATTGGATGAGCTTGAAAAAGCATCGGGGTATATTAAATGGGTTGAGGTTTGTAAATTATAGTTTATCTGCGTGTTTCAGTCTGCATTCGGTACGCTTTGCCAAAGCCTCCCTTGCCTAAAGGGAGGTGG
>JAZTZP010000002.1:0-1830 GCA_045637525.1 Clostridia bacterium
AAAATACTCTTTTGCATATATTTGTTTCTGATTTCTTTTTCGTTAAGTCTGAGTAAAGCAGTTCTTTCCTTTGTGGCAAATGCGTTTGCGGGCACACGATAGACAGAGGTGGTTTTTTCAATAGGGAAATAGTCGGCAAAGGTTGAATATTTTAGCCACAAATCCCAATCTTCCAAATATTCATATTTTGTGTTAAAGCCCCCTATCTTTTCGTACACTTCTCGCTTGAAAAAGACTGACTGAATTGGAAAGAGGTTGTTAATAACAAGGTTTGATTTGGTGTATTCAGGTCGTTTAACATCTATGTAATCTTTAATTTCGTATAAATATGGTTCTTTTGATTTGATTTCAATGGGAGTTTCATAGCATTTTGCGTAAAACATTTTTTCTGACGGATACTTTAATGCTTCGTTTATCATAGTTTCAATATGGTCGCAGTAAAACACATCATCGTCATCAAGGAAATTGAGATACTCTCCCGTTGACATGGAAAGAGCAAGATTTCCTGCATAACTTCTCCCTTTCTTTTCGCCTGTTGAAATATATTTAATGTTCAAATCCGGAAAATTTTCTTTAATGAAATTTTCCGAATAGTTTTCACCGTCTTCTGCTATGCAAACTTCTACGTTTTTGTATGTCTGATTTCTGATTGATTCAAGACACTCCTTTAAAACGTATGGTCTTTGACATGTTCGTACAATAACCGAAACCAGTGGGGTGTTTGATTCATCATAACGCCTGCTTTCATAAAAAGCGCCGCACCTTGCATATTCGTACTCAAATCCGATGAATTTTGCCATATTAAAGCTTGCTTTTTTGAATTTATTCCTGAAAGGAAACCCGTTGATGAGCGAGTTAAATATAATTGAAAGGACCTTACATCTTGCTTTCGGGAAATGATTTGGTTTTATAACATATCTTGCTAAATTAACATATCCCGTAAGAATATCTTTGAATTTTCCGTATCTCCATCTGAGTAAAATGTTTGCCCTTAAAGAACCAAAATATTGCAATGGTTTTACTTCATTTGCCTGGGTGTATGAATAATGGTTTATACAGCAACTGGGCAAATACATAAGCTTGTACCCAAGACTGCGAATTCTCCAGGAAAGCTCCACATCTTCGCCATACATAAATATATCTTCATCAAATCCGCCTGTTTTTTCAAAAATATCCCTTTGTAAAACAAAACAGGCACCGCTTACCCATGATGTTTCCAAAGTTGCAGGATTATATATTTTCGGATGCTCATAGGGGAGTTGGCGCATTTCCCATGCACCTACATCATCACTTGAACTATCAATGCTTTCACAGAGCCTGATAAGTGCATCTTTTTCAATGCAAGTATCAATGTTGACAAAAAACACATAAGGACTTTGACCTGCACTTGCAGCCTTATTACAGCCAGCGCCGAACCCGGCATTTTGTTCATTGTTGATTATTTGGAAGGTCCCAAAGGCCCGTAAGGATGGGTGATTTTTTAAAGTTTCTACAGTATTGTCGGTTGAACAGTTATCCACAAAATAAAAATGGAGTTTCGACAAATCAACCTCTTGTAAATTTTCAAAAGAGGTCAAAAATCCATCAATCCATTTTTCAGAGTTATATGTTACAACAGCAATATCTATATCTATCATAAAAAATCCTTAATTACTATTTTTGTATGTATTACATACTTGGTTCGTTTCACCAATCATTTTCATTTTACCTTTTTCGAGCCATAAAACACGGTCGCACAGTTTTTTGATTTGCTCTAATGTGTGCGAAACGATTATTACCGTAGTTCCGCCGGACATCATTTCTTTGATACGTTTTTCACATTTTTCCTGA
>JAZTZP010000003.1:0-6912 GCA_045637525.1 Clostridia bacterium
AGACTTTTATATCAAGAAGGAGGAAATAATAATGAAAAAGTATACAAGACCTGAATTATCAATTTCTAAGTTTGATGTAGAAGACGTTATCACAACAAGTGGTGTTATGGGTACAGGCGCAGATGCAATTGCGGCATATGGCGATTTGTACACAGATGATACACTTGCTACAAAAGTAACAAATGCTGCTGACACAGCTGTTGTTTACTTCAACTGGCAATAATTCAAACATAGAACAACAAAAAAGGAAGTTCTTCGGAGCTTCCTTTTTGCTATTCCAATTTATTTTCCAAATAAATCGCTATGTGTACCTGTTCTGGTTAAAGTTAAAACTAATACGTTTTTTTCTATTTTATATACAAGCAACCAATCAGGCTGAATGTGACATTCGCGATGTCCTGACCACTGTCCGGTTAAAGCATGATCACGATTTTCTTCCGGTAACTTTTCGCCATTTGCAATTTTTTTGACAATATCTTTAAGTAACTAAATATTAAGGTGTCGTTTTTTCGCAAGTTTATAATCTTTTTTGAACTGAGCTGTAGATTTTACTACGTATTTTATCAAATTCATTTGTCCAGTTCAGCAAACATTTCATCTAAATCGGTATATCCTTTTACAGATGTATCATTTGCAATCCTTTCTGCTTCAATCATTGCTGCAATAGTTTCAGTATTGGGTTGGTTCAAAGAAATTTCAAAAGGTATTTTTCCTTCACGAAGCGATTGTCTAACAAAAATATTAAAAGCTGTAGATATATTCATTCCTAACTCACTAAAAAGCATATCCGCTTGGTATTTTAAATCAGCATCCATACGGATACTAATATTTGTTGTATTTGACATATTATCATCTCCTTACATTTATACTTATATTATACGACATTTGCACAAAAAAATCAATACATTGCTCAAAAAAAATTATATTTTTCAGAAAAATTTTTGATATGAATTTTTAGAAAAACAAATACTCCCCAAGTAGTAAAACCTTCTATATAAATATATTATATGAATGCACCACGGATTGCAATAACTTTTAAGTATACGGGAATTTGACATTTTAGGCTTTTCAACTGTCAAATTCCGCTTCCCTTCTTCGCTGTTACTTCCTTAATCTTATATTTTTAATATCAAAAACAATTATATTTTATAGTTTTAACAATATATAGAAAAAATTTTTTAATTTTTTTTCAAAAAAGACTTGACAAATCGAAAAAATATGTTATAATAATATTAGTAATGATTATTATTATCGTTTTTAAGGAGGGATTATGATGAGACAACTAAAGTATTCCCGCCAAAGAGAAGCTTTGCTCGATGTTCTTTGCTCTACTACTTCGCATCCCGATGCTGATTGGATTTATGAGAAGATGAGAGAAACGTTTCCTAATATAAGTCTCGGAACTGTTTACAGAAACTTAAATCTGCTTGCCGAGCGCGGAGATATTCTAAAACTGAATTTAGGAACCACCTCCGAACATTTTGACGGAAATACACATTCTCACAGTCATCTGCTCTGCACATCCTGCGGCTCAGTAATAGATGTTGAAAATGTAGATATGACAAACATCTTCAAAAAAGCTGAAACACAGGCTAATATTAAAATTAATAATCATTGTCTGTTTTTCGAAGGACTATGTCCCGAATGCAATAAATAAAAAAATTAAATCTTAGGAGGAAAAAATTATGAAATTTGTATGTTCAGTATGTGGTTATGTTCACGAAGGAGACGCTGCTCCGGAAAAATGTCCGGTATGTAAAGTACCAGCAGAAAAATTCAATGTAATGCAAGAAGGCGCTGCCCTTGCTGCAGAGCACGAGTATGGCGTATACGGCAAAACTGTAAAAAATAATCCTGATATTTCAGAAGAAGATAAGAAATACATCTTTGAGCAGCTTATGGCAAACTTCAACGGCGAGTGTGCTGAAGTAGGTATGTACCTTTGCATGGCAAGAATCGCTCACAGAGAGGGATATCCTGAAGTAGGTCTTTACTGGGAAAAAGCAGCTTATGAAGAAGCAGAGCATGCAGCAAAGTTTGCAGAGCTCCTCGGCGAAGACTTAGAACCAAACATGAAAGCTACAACAAAAGACAACCTCAGATGGAGAGTTGACTGCGAATATGGTGCAACACAAGGTAAATTTGATTTAGCAAGCTGTGCAAAGAAAAACGGCTTAGACGCCATCCACGACACAGTCCACGAAATGGCAAGAGACGAGGCAAGACATGGCCGCGGCTTAGAAGGACTTCTCAAAAGATACTTCAAATAAGAATAAAACATTAAAATAAGGGTTGAGCGTTGCTCGACCCTTATTTCATGCGTTTTTTCAAGCTCATGAACCAGAATACAAACGGTAGTATAAAGTCACATCAGCATTTCGTAATTATCTTTTAACTCCATAATCATCTTATACATTTCTTCTTTTACATAATCCGGTGAAATCACCTTTGCCCGTTTACCGAAGCTCATTATCCACGCTAAAAAGTGAGGGCTTACCGCAACCTTTACCTTACAAATAAAATGTTCACTGCCGGTTTTTATAATGGGAATATCCAATCCAAACCTGTCAAAAACCACACCTGCAAGCTCATTTTCAAATTGTATCGAAACTTCCGTCTCCTCTCCGCCAAACATAGCAAAAACCGATTTAACGTATAATGAAAGGTCAAATTTTTCATCAGGCAACACCCGTGCATCGTCCGTTATATTTATCTCTTCCATCTTATCCACTCTGTAATGAGTGAAATCATCATATTTTTCTTTGTATGTAATGAGGTAATAGTTCTCATCATCCCAGGTAAGAGCAACCGGTGTTTCATGATAATTATTCCCCTCTTTACGATACACCTTTTCCTTATTCACATTCAGGTCGAAATATTTAAAAGTGATTTGTCTGTTTTCGGCAATAGCACTGTGTATTTTATCTACATTATAGTATATCCGCTCATTGAAGGTTTTCACTCTGTTGCTTACAAAAACCTGACGATGAAGACTCTTTGCATTAGCTTTGCTTGTTAACTTCTCAATTTTAGAAATAAGCTCCATACTCTTTTTATGAGTAATAAACTTCGAGGACTGCACACTATCCACAAGCAGTTTTAATTCCGGCAGTTCAAACTCCCTGCTCCCCACAAAATAATCATGCGTCTTTGTTTTTCTGGAACATAAATCAACCCCGAAAAGCTTAAGATACTCCAGGTCGTCATATATGCTTTTTCTTTCAGCCGGTATACCTCTTTTAGCAAGCTCCTCAATCATCTGAGGCACAGTCAGCGTATGTTCCTCGTCAGTCTGTTCCAATAAAATTTTCATTAAATAAAGCAGTTTCAGTTTCTGATGCGAAAGCTTCAAAAAATCACCTCATTATCTCCCTGATAGTCGTAAAAATTAATTCAATCGTATATTTCGCCATAAAAAGCCATGATTATACCCCAAAGCTAATCTTACCCGATTCCTTTTTGTTCATGATAATATTCATAAAGCTGCTCTTGCTTACAGCCGCAAAGTAATCCTTATATTCATTTTCATAATTCTTTGTAATAAATTCAAGCGTTTCTCTGAGCTGAAGCATGACCGCAAATTCGTGCTTACAGGCATAACCACAGAAGCAGGAGCATATAAGATTGCTTATCTCTCCATCATCATACCGGAATTCAATTTCATGTACTCCTCTACCTTCCACAACAGCATAGCCATGAGTCCCATCGATGCATATGTAGCTGACCCTGTTTTCCATATAATAATCACGGCCCATGTCAGCAGCATCAGTGCTGATATCCATTTCAGTCAGATTATCAAGCGGGAATTTATTTGTATCATCATTACTGCTTACATATTCTTCCTCAGCCTCAGGAGCCTTAAACCACGTCTTAACCTTTTCAAAAGGAATTGTGTTTTCAGAAAATGTAACAAGGTGTGAGCCTGCAAAGTAAAGGTCGCCTTTAACATCAGTATCAACAACTGCAACAACTCTCTTATAATCTGAAAGTTTAATCTTAAATGAGTAATTAACCCCGGTAACCTGACCTCTGAGCCCTTCAAGCTTTCCGTCCACATAAACTAAATCCCCGACTTTCAAATCAAAGCTGTCGTTGTAGTAAGCAAGGTTCAAACCTCTTGAGGGAAAATACACCTGCACAACAGATTTTTTAGGCTCTGCTAATGTTACCTGCATTGTAACATCCGTTTTCTCGCAATAGTCGTCATCAAAATTCGCATTAAATCCAATATGGTACTTTTTCATAATATTTTTACCTCCAACTTCTGATATAATTTATCTGTTATAATCATTATATCAAATTTAGTGGGTGTAAAAACGGACAGTAACTATTCAATATGGTTATTTTTGTAATTTTTATTCATGTACATTATAGCATAACTTCTTATTGTAGTCAATAAAACAACTTCCCTTAATATCGGTTTTAGTCAAATGTACAAAAATCGGTCTGACATTTTCAGCAGATAGCAACAAAATCCGATTTATCATGATTGTTTATACATTTAATATATAATGGTCTTTTTTCATATATTAAAGTCCCAAATACGTCTTGATATGTGATTTTAAATATGTTACAATAACCATATCATAAACAAACGAAAGGATTGTTATAAAGATGAGCGATAAAATTTTAAAAGTAATTATAATCGGTGCCGGCGGCCGCGGTTCTACATACTCAAAGATAATGAAAGAATCCGGCAAATATCAGGTTGTCGGAGTAGCCGAACCAATAGAATCACGCCGTAATCGTATTAAGGAAATGTTTAATTTAAGAGATGAACAGTGCTTTAAATGCTGGACTGAAATTCTTGCACAGCCGAAAATGGCCGATATTGCCGTAATCGCAACAATGGACAGAATGCATTTCGAGCCTACCATGAAAGCAATTGACCTTGGCTACGACATTCTTCTTGAAAAGCCGGCAGCGCCGACTCCGGAAGAGTGCCTTATCATAAGAGATGCGGCAGAGAAAAAAGGTGTTAAAATCCTTGTTTGCCATGTACTCAGATATACTACATATTATTCAAAGCTCAAAGAGCTTATTGAAAACGGAACAATAGGCGAAGTTCTGTCGGTTCACGCTTCCGAAAACGTCGGAAACCTTCACCAGAGCCACAGCTTCGTAAGAGGCAACTGGGGCAACAGTGAAAGAGGCACCTTCATGATTCTGCAAAAGACCTGCCATGACTTTGATATATTCCAATGGCTTATAGGTTCAGAATGCAAGAAAGTTCACTCATTCGGCTCTCTCACCCACTTTACAGCATCTAACGCACCTGAAGGCTCACCTGATTATTGTATCGAGGGCTGTCCTCACGGAGATACATGTTACTACAATGCAGTTAAGCTGTATTTAGAAGATGAAGAAAACCTGTGGTTTCGTGAAGCCTCTACCGGCAAAGTTGTTCCGACAAACGAAGAAGTTGCCGAAGCTTTAAAATCAACACAATACGGAAAATGTGTCTATAAATGTGATAACGACGTAGTAGACCATCAGGTTGTAACCTTTGAATTTAAAAACAGCGCTGTTGTTTCATTTAATATGTGTGCATTCAATGAGGGTGAGCGAACCACCAGAATAATGGGAACAAAGGGTGAAATTTCATATATACCTCACACAAACGACATTGATGTTTTCGACTTTGCTACAAGAAAGCACACCACCGTTTCAACAGAATTGCTTGACAACTCAATCCTCGGCGGCCACGGCGGCGGAGACGGCGGTATTATAGATGCACTCTATGACTATATCACAAACGGTATATGCAATGAAAAGCTCAGCGAAATCGGCATATCCGTAACAAACCATATGATGTCATTTGCTGCCGAAGAATCAAGATTGAGCGGCAAAGTAATCGATATGGATGAATATATAAAATCACTTAAAACAAAATGTAATATAGACTAATTTTAAAAGGTAGGCTTCAATTCACAGCCTACCTCTTATTTTTCTTCTTTTCCTCTTGTATCTTTCTTATCCGCTCCCAAACATCTTCCTCGGGAATCTTATCTGAAACAGAACAGCATTCCGACTCATTTATTATGTAATGCTCTACCAGCGTTACATCCATAACTTTAAGAGCACTCTTTAAAGCTGTCATAAATTCTATATCCTCCTGCGACGGAGTGAGTATGCCATGCACATGATTATGAACTAAAAATACATACTTCGCATTTTCTCTTACAGCCGTTTCAACCACAGTTTCAATCTCTATCAGCGTCTCCCCGGCAGCAGAATCCAGCACCAGCCTCGGATTTTTCATCGTTCCTCTTGAATCTATCGTTATCATATACATTCGCTCTGAGTTAAAGTCAGGATATGCGTCTCTGATTTTACGTAAAGCCTCATCCGCACGTTTTTCAACCGGTACAGGCTCTGACTTTTTCTGCTGTGCATAGTATTCAATTAATTTCTGCTGAATTTTCAAAAAATTCGCAGTATTTATACTAAGACCTTTAATTTTCACTATATCCTCAGAATCCGCTCCGAGTATTCCCGAAAGATTTCCGAATTTATCGCACAATTCATGAGCTAAATCATTTGTATTTTTACGCACTATGGAATAACTGAGTAAAAGTTCAACTATTTCATGCTCCGCAAAACCCTCAAACGCCTGATCAGCAATAAACCGCTGTCTCATACGCTTTTTATGATTAGCATGCGGATTTTTATTCTCACTCATATAATTTATCATCCTTTGTTACATTTTATGACAATATTTTACCATATAAATAAGAAAAAGTCAAGGCCATATTACAAATTATAGTTTATAGGCTGTTCGCCTCTAAACTATAATAGTGAAATATTTTGCTTTCAGCAAAATGTGAAATTCACACTTCGTGTGAGTGAAATCCATGCAAAGCATGGGTGAAATCTGTCGCTATGCGACACGTTCCGGTAGAAATTGCAAGC
>JAZTZP010000004.1:0-6162 GCA_045637525.1 Clostridia bacterium
AAGCCGTGACGGAGGGATATTACATATCTATGTATTGAAAATATGTAGTAAAGATATAGAAAAATCAATATCCCTCCACCGCAAGCGGTCCCCCTCCCTTTAGGCAAGGGAGGCAAGCAAAGCGACACCGAAATCCTACTGCAAACACGCAGATAAACTATAATTTATAAATAAATTATATAACCGTCTATCGGTTCAATATGTTTCCTTCCATCGTTTCACAAAAGCTACTGCATCATTTCTTTCCTCTTGGGTATTTCCCCACCAACAGTCAGCAAATTCCCAATCAGACATTATTTCTAAAACCTTTGGTGTATACACTCTTGCAAGCCTCACATTTTCAATCAGATTAACAGGAACGCTATCAACATAATATCTTCTTCCTCTGCTAAGTCCCAAAACAGCGATCTCTTTTTTATTGTCACCCGGTAATCTTTCATCCCATAATCGTCCGCTAAGATACACCTTGGAATTCCCTTTAAATGCTGCCGTACCATATCTTGAAATACCATTTTCATCTATATGTGATTTTTTTATATTTCCTGCTACTGCATATTTCCACAATTGTTCCATATGTATATTCTCCTTTTCGATAACATTCTACACAATCTGAGATTGTGCCCCGGTCAGAACTCAAAATTACTCTACTGATATTGCAAAACACTCTATCTCATCTCCGGATAGAATAAGTTTATTTTCATTAGACAACTCAAATATTAAATCTTGTGGAAGTTCTCCACATAAACTTTCATCAATGTTTCCAAAGGGTGCATATTTAGTTGATGTTACATCGCAGTCTTTTATGGTTTCGCCAATAAACGTCTTTGTAAACAAAGATTCTATCTCGCTATAACACGGCGAATTATACGAAGGTAATTTGTCGAAGACTTTTTCAATACTGATTATTTTATCTTTTGGGATAACCCTATACCTAAACAATCCAGATGCATATATTTGGAAATCTATAATAAAATCCTGAAAATACAGCAGCACTGTACTTCCAAAATCAAAATAACAATGATTTTCCCTGCTGTTATATAATTGGGCAAGTGAGTCCGTTTCTATCATGACATTTTCAAACTTTAATTCTTTACAAAGCGATAAAATTTCATTTTTTAATTTACTCGCAGAATAACAATCAATATATGGTATATCAGGAAATTCTATTTTGTAGTAATTCGTTTTTCCGCAGTCATCCCAGTTGATTTTCTCCATTTCTACCAAAAGCATTTTCTTTAAGCCTTCTATATCTTCTCTATTGAGACACATCGAAAAAACATTTTTACCGCTATTATGCCATCCGCCGGCTCCGTTGTATATAAATTCCCAATAATCCGACGCATGGTTTTTGTGTCCATATATTTCGAAACTCAAAGGTGAATAGCAATGGCCACCTAAAATACAAGGATCCTCAAACTGCAAATGAACCTTTTTTTCAAATTCATTATTTAAAGTTTTGTCAATATATTCAATAATTCTCTCCAAATGAAATTTGCAAAGTTGGAATCCGTTAAACTCAAATTTACTACACCCATCATTTGTGTAAACCTCAATTCCACAAGACGGATATTCATCACCTGCATATGCAATATACTCAGTCTGCTTTAGTTTAATAGTGAATGTTGTACCAATTACATATAATTGCATAATATCACTCCTTTGCATTTAATTATATAAAGCAATACTGTCAACTTAACGTTTACAGTATTGCAGTGAAATACTTTACCTGCGGTAAAATGTGAAATCCACGCTTTGCGTGGGTAAAATCTGTCGCATAACGACAGGTTTTGGTAGAAATCACAAGCGATTTCAGATTTAAATTTCTTAAATTGACAGCATTGCTCATATAAAGGATATAAGTTTCAGCTGAATAGATTTAACTATGCTAAATCTATTCTATCACATTAAGAAAAAAATGTCAACCTGTTTTCAATCTGTATTCACAAATTTTGAAATTGTTAACAAACATATAAATTATAGTTTATCTTGCTATAAAACAGTAGGATTTCGGTGTCGCTTTGCTTGCCTCCCGGACCTTATGGGAGGGGGACCGCTTGCGGTGGAGGGATATTGATTTTTCTATATCTTTACTACATATTTTCAATACATAGATATGTAATATCCCTCCGTCACGGCTTACGCCGTGCCCCCTCCCTTTAGGCAAGGGAGGCTTTGGCAAAGCGTACCGAAATCCTACTGTAAACATACAGATAAACTATAATTTATCAGAAAGGACAGAAGAATGAGTAAACAATTAAGAGGAAATATATTATTTATGATAACAGCACTTATATGGGGGGTTTCTTTTGTGTCTCAGAGTGTTGGGGTTGAGATGGTGAAGCCTAATACCTTTAACGGAATAAGAATGCTGCTTGGTTCGGTGGTGTTGCTTCCGGTTATACTCGTAAATGACGGCATAAAAAAGAAAAACGGTACTTTTGTTTCACAGAAAAACAACAAATACCTCTGGATTGGCGGAGTGATATGCGGAGCGGTGCTTTGCGGAGCAACCACAATTCAGACATACGGTCTTGTATATACCACTGCCGGAAAGAGTGCGTTTATAACGGCACTTTACATAATATTCGTATCTGTTATCGGAACATTTGCCGGAAAAAAAACGGGAAAGAATACAATAGCCGGGATTGTAATTGCACTTTCGGGAATGTATTTTCTGTGCCTTTACGGAAATGCGCTTGATATAAATAAGGGTGATGTAATAACATTATCCTGTTCTATGCTTTTTGCGGTGCATATAATATGTGTTGATTATTTTTCACCTAAAGTGGATGGAATAAAGCTCTCATGCCTTCAGTTTTTTACCTGTGGTGTGATAAATTCATTAATAATGACAGTTACGGAAAAACCATCGGTAAGCAGTGTTTTAGCATGTACGCTTCCTATACTTTATTCGGGAGTTATGTCTTCAGGAGTGGCGTATACTCTTCAGATAATAGGTCAGAAGGATACAGACCCTACAATTGCGTCTATTTTAATGAGCTTTGAGTCGGTTTTTGCGGCGATTTCAGGCTGGATACTGCTCAGCCAGACTATGACAAAGTTTGAAATACTCGGCTGTGTGCTTATGTTTTTGGCTATTATAATTGCACAGGTGCCGCCGGGAAAAATATTTTTCAAAAAAAATCAAACAAATGTTTGACAAATTCACTTTTATGTGGTATACTGTATGTAGATTGAAAAAAATACAGTATATTATATGAGGCAATACTGTCAATTTAAGAAATTTAAATCTGAAATCGCTTGCGATTTCTACCAAAACCTGTCGCTATGCGACAGATTTCACCTATGCGAAGCGTGGATTTCACTCACACAAAATGTGTGAATTTCACATTTTAACGTAGGTAAAATATTTCACTGCAATACTGTAAACGTTAAGTTGACAGTATTGCCATATGAGGGAGGTGTTGTGTTTGCATAAAATGAACGATAAGGATTTTGAAATCCTTAATTATATAAAGGAGCAGACGGAGCAAAAGGGTTTTCCGCCTTCTGTGAGAGAGATATGTGAGGCGGTTGGACTCAGCTCAACATCCACAATATCAAATCGTTTGAAGAAGCTTGAGATGAATGGGTATATTGAAAAAAGTACAGCAAAAAACAGATCGCTCAGGATAATAAACTATCCGTCGGATACAGTAAAAGCAGAGTATGCAGACGTTCCTATGTACGGAACTGTTGCCGCCGGTATTCCGATTGCCGCAGTTCAGGATTGGGAAACGAAAATTGCTTTACCGAAAGAGTTTATAAAGAATAAGGATTTATTTATTCTCAGAATAAAAGGTGAATCCATGATAAATGCGGGTATACTTGACGGCGATTACGTTATAGTAAATCATCAGGCAACCGTCGAAAACGGCGATATAGCCGTAGCACTTGTGTCGGGGAACGAGGAGGCGACCGTTAAAACCTTTTATAAGGAAAACGGACATTTCAGACTTCAGCCCGAAAACGACACTATGGAGCCTATAATAGTGGATGAGGTTTCGGTTATTGGTAAGGTTATTGGGGTATTCAGAGCACTATAAGAAAGGAAATGATATTTAAAATGTCAAGATTATTATTCACATCAGAATCAGTTACGGAAGGACATCCGGATAAAATATGCGACTGTATATCGGACGCCGTACTTGATGCAATCTTAGAAAAAGACCCGGAGGCAAGAGTCGCATGCGAGACAACGTGTACAACGGGTATAGTTTCAATCATGGGGGAAATAACAACTACTTGTAATGTAGATTACGCAAAAATTGCACGTAAAGCCGTTATTGATATAGGCTACGACCGTGCAAAATACGGATTTGACGGAAACACCTGTGCCGTTGTTACATCCATAGACGAGCAGTCTCCGGATATTGCGCAGGGCGTTGATTCAGGTATTGAAAACCGTGAAGAAGGACAAAATGAGATTGATAACTCAACAGGTGCCGGCGATCAGGGAATGATGTTCGGATATGCCTGCAATGAAACACCTGAGCTTATGCCGCTTCCTATTTCTCTTGCACATAAGCTTACAAAGAAGCTTACGCAGGTAAGAAAAGACGGAATTTTGGATTATCTTCGTCCGGACGGTAAGTCACAGGTTACGGTAGAATACATTGACGGACAACCTGTAAGAGTTGATACGGTAGTAATTTCAAGTCAGCATTCGCCGGATGTTTCTCTTGAAAAGATAAGAGAGGATATAAAAGAGCTTGTAATAAAAGCTACAATACCGGCAGAGCTTTTAGACGAAAACACAAAATATTTCATTAACCCGACCGGCAGATTTGTCGTAGGCGGACCGCAGGGCGACAGCGGACTTACAGGCCGTAAAATCATAGTTGATACATACGGCGGATATGCACGTCACGGCGGCGGTGCTTTTTCGGGAAAAGACCCGACAAAGGTTGACCGTTCGGCGGCATATGCGGCACGTTGGGTGGCAAAGAATATTGTAGCGGCAGGGCTTGCAACAAAGTGCGAGGTTCAGCTGGCATACGCAATAGGCGTTGCTCATCCGGTATCGGTTATGGTAGACACATTCGGGACAGGCACTGTTTCAGAGGACAAGATTTCTGAAGCTGTGGAAAAGGTATTCGACCTTCGTCCTTATGCAATAATAAAAGAACTTGATTTGCGTAAGCCGATATATAAGCAGCTTTCGTCATACGGCCATTTAGGAAGAGAAGAACTCGGAGTTAAATGGGAAGAGACAAATAAGGCAGAGGAATTAAAGGCTGCTGTTATGTAAATGAGATCAAAAAATTCAGGCGTTTTTGCCTGAATTTTTTTGGCATTTTAAATTAGTGAAATGTATCTCGTTTTGCCGGGGGTGGAAATTGTGAAATTGAGAGCCGGCGTTTTTATTGAAAAGGACAGATTTCGTTTTTTGAAATCTGTCCTTTTCTGGAGCGGGTGATGGGAATCGAACCCACGCGACCAGCTTGGAAGGCTGGAATTCTACCATTGAACTACACCCGCAAATGTTAAATTGTATTTTTATTATATCAAAAGAGGACTTAAATGTCAATAGCAAAAACAGTAAATTCACGATTTATACATATTTTTTTTATTGGAATACTTGTTTTACGGCAAAATGCAGATAAATTATAGTTTGTCGGGGAAATGAAATTTCCCTGCGACCCATTTTCCGATTTGTAAGTTTAAGATTATCTATATATTGTAGCGATTACTTATCGAGTTGCGCAAGCACACGCCGCTTTTACGTCAAAAGCGGCACCAAAACCCCAAAGGGGAGAAATCCCCTTTGGAAACCTCTTTAAAGCCCGTATCGATGTTAAATGCTACAACTTCCAACGCGCGAAGAACGGCAAACGGCGCGTCTGATGCGAAGGGAAAGGCCGCACCGTTTGCCTTAACTTGGATTTTAGATTGTCCTGTTTTTTTCTACTCTTTACCGAGACAACTTTCTGTTTTACAATGACGCTTATTGAGGAAGCCACGTAGAGAATTTACAAATTTTTGTAATTAAAATTATAGGCTGTTTCATAAATTAAGAATATTAATCAACAGTAGTCACAGAAAGTTTGCTTTGCCGGATCTTAGTGGAGGCAAGCGGATAAGTGCGCTGACGAAGTCACTAGCACCCGCTTGCCGTTTACCGCCGGTTTGCTGCTATGCTGTTCCGACTCAATAAAAAAA
>JAZTZP010000005.1:0-1734 GCA_045637525.1 Clostridia bacterium
AGCTCAGTTGGTTAGAGCAACCGGCTCATAACCGGTTGGTCCGGGGTTCGAGTCCCTGCTGGTCCACCATTTTAAGAAAATTCCGCCTGCCGCCAAATTGAATATACGGCTATAGCTCAGCTGCTAGAGCATCGGTCTCCAAAACCGAGTGCCGAGGGTTCGATCCCTTCTGCCCCTGCCAAAAACAGTCTTCGCTTTTGCGAAGGCTGTTTTTTTGTATAGAAAAAAGATAAAAAACAAACCGAGGCAGGAGGAGAGTGCCGGGCAACAAAAACGACCGCCGCCGGTGGCGGAAACAGGGAGATTTTGTTGGCGTAGCGGTCGAAGCACATAGGCGCACCAAGCCGTAATGTGCTTCGGGACACCGCAAGAGGGGTGCAAAGCACTTCGATCCCTTCTGCCCCTGCCAAAAACAGTCTTCGCTTTTGCACAAGTCCAGTAAAAACGGACAATAGAAAAAAACAGCCTCCTATGGTAGAATGAAAATACTACCATGGGAGGTTTTGCTATGCAAAGGAAATATACATATATCAAAGATTTTGAAAAAGAGTTAATCGAATACATTGAGCAAGGGCACACGTTGCGTGAAACAGGAGAAAAGTATGGATTTACATACAAAGAAATGCGAGATTTTAAAACGAGATACAATAAAAATCAACGCAAACTTGAGGCCGGAGAAGCAATCAAACCTAAAGGCAGACCACGAAAGGATGGAACAGCACTGCCACCATCCGTCCAACAATTAAGTAAACTTTCTCAATTGCAATATGAACTTGCAAGCAAAGAAAGATATATTAAGCGATTGAAAATGGAAAATGAACTGATGCGGGATTTTCTCTCGCTCACCGAAAGGAAGTGAGAACCAGCATAAAATATATGGTAATCTATCGTCACAAAGACAAATACTCAATTAGTGAAATGTGTCGGTTCTTTAAAGTATCCCGAAGTGGATATTACTGTTATGTGTCACGAATGGAAAAACCGGCAAGGGATTTACCGTTAGCGGAGAAAATACGAGAATGTCAAAACGAGTGCGGTAAAACCTACGGATACCGCAGAGTACATATATGGCTTGAAAGAAACGGTATTTATCGTAATCCTAAAACAGTACTAAGAGTTATGCAGAAATATGGGTTATTATCGGCAATCCGAAGAAAGAAATATCGCAATTATGGAGATTATCTACATAAATACCCAAACTTGTTGAACAGAGATTTTTCTGCCGAAAGACCAAATCAAAAGTGGGTTACAGATATTTCGTACATACACACAAAGCAAGGTGTTCTGTATTTATCTGTTATTAGAGATTTGTATGACAACAGCATTGTTGCTTACAAGACCGGAACCGAACAAAATGTTAATCTTGTATTGAGCACGATTAAAGAGGCTAAGAAAAAAGAGAAGGTCACCGCAGAGCTGCAACTCCACAGTGACCAAGGCTTTCAATACACTTCACACGGGTATTTTAAGCTAACTCAAGAATACAACATTACACCATCAATGTCAAGGCGTGGTAATCCATACGACAATGCTTTGGCCGAAAATTTCTTTTCAATTCTCAAAACAGAGTGTATTTATCGCGTAAAACTTCAGACCTATGAGGAGGCTCGCCTTCTCATAGGTGAATATATCCATTTCTACAACAATTATCGTATTCAATTCAAAACAAAACTGACACCACTCGAAAAGCGATGTCAGTATGTTGATTAAAATTTAATTCATCCTACCATTTAG
>JAZTZP010000006.1:0-11634 GCA_045637525.1 Clostridia bacterium
CGTCACGGCTTACGCCGTGCCACCTCCCTGAAGGTGAATTGACTTCGTCAAGAGAAGCCACCCTGGGGTGTTAGGCAAGGGAGGCTTTGGCAAAGCGTACCGAATGCAGACTGTAAACATACAGATAAACTATAATTTATCAACATACAAAAAAAGCCATTGCCTGATACAGCAACAGCTTTTTTGACATATTATTTTCAAATCTTATCAAACTCAATAAAATCGCCTAAAGTTATAAGAAGCGGATAATCTGTTACCGGTATATTCTTAAGATCCACCGATTCCTCACCTGTCCACTGTAACATTTCATCCGTAAACTCATATACAGAACCGTCTAAAAGATTTACAATCTTTAATTCCCTGCATTTATCAGATGCAACTCTGAATGATATTGTACTTTCAAACTTTGTTGTTAAAAGATTTGACGGATTCCAGTAAACAAACGCCTTTGCGCCGTTCGGCTTTTTAAATCCGCCCCAGATTATCTCGCCGTCATAATCATTACCGCCAATCCACGGAGATGCAAATTTCCATCTTACAAACGGAACATCGGCTTTTTCAACGTCGTCCGAGAAAATCGAACAAATCGTCTGAAGCGCCCTGTATGACGGCTTCGGCTCATAGCCTGATTTTGCAAATCCGTCTTCGTCAAATTCAACGCCTAAAACTCCGAAATACCCGAAATCCATATAACTTGCCTTATCTCCGACCGTACCTCTTAATGCCTCTATCATATCAACGCTTGTGAAATAAGATGTAAACTTAACATCCGTTAAAAGGTCTATCATGGTATGTCTTGCAAGCTGACGTACCTGCTTATCCGAAGTCCAGCCCTGATCATGCAAAGCTCCGTTTCCGTCATGTCTTGACTGACTTCCCGATTCTCCCTGAATTATCTCTATATCGGGATTAAACTCACCGCATATAGCCTTATATGCGCTTACAGTGTTAGGAACACTTGTTTCATCAGCAGTATATTCATGGAAAGTAAAAGCATCAATAGCCTCTCCCATGCCCGTTTTAAGTGCCTCACGAACAAATCCGATGTCTTTTGTACAAATTGAACCGCCGATTACCTTTGCGTCCGGGTCTCCCTCTCTTACAGCCTTTGCCGTTGCAACGTTAAAATTACCAAGCTCTGTCGCGTTCGGTCCCGTCTTCCAGCACCAGCTTCCGTCCGGCTCGTTCCATACTTCATAATATTCAATTCTGCCCTTATAATGAGAAGTAGTCGCCTTTACATAGTTGTGCCATGCCTGTCTCTCCTCCTCGGTATTGATCGGCGGACAACCAACCGCACCAAAAACCTCTTTTGCTTTTTCGGTGTATAAATCATTTCCGTAACAAAGACACATCCATGGCACCATGCCTCTTTTTATAAGATTGTCAACAATAGAATCAAGCCATGCAAAATCATACACGCCCTTTTCTCTTTCCGTTCTCTGCCAGCCGGACTGAATTCTCACCCATTTAACACCGGTTGCGGCAATCTTGTCATATGCCTGTTCCGGATCAAAAACATTTCTGTCAAGCTTCTCAAAGCCAATTCCTATTCTTGAATGCTTAATCTCAGATGAAGCTTTCGGAGTAACATTTCCGATTTTCTTTAATCTTATCATTTTTTACATCTCCATTCTTCTTTAAAAAAATAAAGTAAAACGTACTTTTTAAATACATTTTACTTTATTTTTTTTAAAATTCATAGACAAAATATTAAGTTGTTTTTTAGAAATATTACTTTTATATACTTCTTCTTACAGCTGTTTTTATTGTTCTGACGGTGTAATTGTTATTGCACCGATACCTGTCGGAATTTGCTCAAATTCCGGAATGGAACCGCAAAAATCCCCGTCAGAATTCTGTTTTTCATTTTTCACCTTTCTTTATATGTTTAAATTATAGTTTTGCGAAGCTAAACTATAATTTACTTATACAAAACCGTATATTTAACTCCGGTAGTACTTATGTCTCCGTATTGTTTTACATTGTCATCATACTTCACATCGGGACTGTTATATATAATATTATTTTTAATTACGTTATTCTTCGGATATTGGGGATACTCATCATCATTATACAAATACTCAACCTCCGGGTAATCCTCTAAGAGTTTTTCAAGATATGTCGTATTTTTAAGCTTAAGGTAAAGATTTTTACTTGCGTTAGTGCCTTCCTTTGAGTACCATTCATCATTATCTATACCCCAATGCGTAGTACAGCCTATCGAACTTCTGCAATTATATATAAGATTATCCGTTATAATATTATCACGTCCGCCACTTGCGCTTATTGCGGTCTGACAGTTTCTGAAAATATTATTGTCTATCCGAACTCCCGACATATAGTCGTCAAGATAAACGCCCGTTACGTCATTTCCGTAGTAGCCCGTTAAATCATGAATATAATTGCCCGTTATTCTGTTGCCTCTCCATGACCACGAACGGCCTATATAAATTGCTCCGGCATCACGAACTTCTTTGCAAACATCATACACTTCATTATCCTTTATAAGATGCTTAAGACCAAAGAACTGTATTGCCTGATGCGGCATATCGTGTATTACGTTATCCGAAAGAGTTATTCCTACTCCCGACATCGTAATTGCACCAACGCTTGTTGCACTCTTTCTTGAGCAACCGGCAACAGTGTTTCCGCTAAACGTAATATTACATCCCGATAAGTCCTCAGGAATTGCAACAGATATATCAATTGCATGACTTCCGCATTCCGTTATCTCGGCATCGGCAAAGCTTACATGTGACGACTCTTTTATAATAACTCCCGAACCGCCTACATTGGTTATATCACAGTTTTTAAATGAAATATTCTTTGAATTTTCGACTAAAATACCGTTATTTCCCGAATAACAAATATTAATATTTTCAAACGAAACGTCCCTTAAACCCGAAACAGTTATAACAGGACTCTGAAGCGTTGATACATACACGTCCGCTCCCTCATCTTCGTATTGATAAAAATACAGATATCCGTTTGTTCTGTCTACATAAAACTCTCCCGGTGCATCCAGCTCTTCTAAAATATTATAAGCATAATATCTCTTTGAACGCTCAAAAGTTGAAACGGTATCACCCGGAACCGACAGGAGCATACGCCCCGTTTCTTCCGAGATGCCGTAAATCTGTGAGCTTGCGCTTCTGTATTCATAATTGTTAAACGCTTCTATAAAACCGTTTGTCTCCAAAGTCCAGCTAAGCTGTCTGCCCTCAAGGCATTCCATTTCAACCGGTACGCTGTTGTCTTTAGGATCATATGACGGAACATATCCGCTTATAGCATAGCCAACATTTGGCCATCTTGCATTTTTATAGCTCTTTTCTCCAGTAAACACACGCATTTCAAACACTTTATCAGCATTGTCTTCATATCCACGATGAGGAATCGTACCGTAGTTTGTTAAGTTCTCGGCTTTTAAGTCAATTCTCTTTATGTTTTGCGTTGCCGAAGCATTAAGTCTGGGCTCAAGCGATGCATCTGCCGCTGTTATATTCGCTTTTTTAACCTTTTTTGCACCGATAAATTTTACATCATCGCCAACGCCTCTGTATGCTATTTTGTTTGAACTGCTTACCGGCTTGAATGTCTCTGTAAGATAATATGTTCCGCTTTTAATATTAACTCTTACCGGAGTTGTTGCCGCAAGCTTCTTTGCCGCATCGTTTGCACTTTTTAAAGTGTTGTATACGTTTGTGTCCGATCCACTATATGTCGGGTCCACATAGATTTCCTTATAGCTTACTTCTGCCCGAACAACACCCGGAAGAAGCATAGCAATAACAGTAAGAAGTGCAGTAATCTTTTTCATTATTTAGCCACCCCCTGCACATAGAGAGTATTCTCTATCAAAGAATACTTTGATTTAACTGTAAGCTCTGTCTTTCCCGAGCCTACGCTGTATTGATTAAACGCCGTTACATCACCGTTTTCGTTAAGAAGCTTTACGGTAACGTTTGCCGCACTTCTGCTTGTTATGGGAATTGTCATTGTATTTTCTCCGATAACTATATCCTCTTCATATATCTCGATAAGCTGAGGCGATAAGTTAACAGAACCTTTTTCTCCGACAGCAACTTCATTGAACACATCGTTATCTATCGGCTTTAAGTTACCTTCACCGTCCCATATAAATATTTTACAAACCGTGTTATATTCAATATCCGTATTAAACCGGAAGTCAAATTTATTGGAATTACCGGCACAAATTACGGCGGTATCCGTTATGCAGTCTATAAGCTTCCCAAATCTGTAAACAGCCGCAATAACATTAACGTTAACAGGAACATTCCCGCCCCCCGTTGCTTCAAAGCCGTATTTTATATAATTCTGCTCATAGTCATAATCAAGATAGAAATTTTTATATTGAAATCTTTCAAACGGGAAATATTTTGTATATTCATTTGTTTCTTCCAAAAACTTTTCCTTATATTTATCCGGCGCAGATATTTTTTCAAGCTCCGGCACTTCTGCCACTTCATCCTTTATATAAACGACCTCGTTATAATAAGGATGAAAAACTAAATTTGTCATAGTAGTTGAAATATCGCCGTTTTTATATGAAAAGCCGGGCGGTAAATCGTATTCTCCGCTTAAAACATAAATTTTCGCATTGTCATGTTCCGAAAACATCTCCGCGGCACGCTCAAATGTACGCACCGGCTCTTCATAGCTTCCGATGTTTTCATCGTCTCCGTCCGGAGACACAAATATATATTTCTTCTCATCATAAACCGTAACGTTATCAAGATACACTTTATACCCTGCACTCTCACTGCTTGTGATGTTAAATCCAATTTCACTAAGGTCTTCACCTAAATATGTATCGTCTTCACAATACATGGTATTATCTATATATATGTCATAGCTCTTTGAATCAAGGTCAAGCTCAATTCTTACATTATGATAATCACCGGGCGAAAGTACATCTCGACTGATTATATTTGTATTATCGTTTCCGCAATAAATGCCTTGACTTCCCGTGCATATACCTCTGCTTTTATAATCGCCTCCGGAGCTTGGGTACAATGTTCCCATTCCGTGGTAGCTTACAAGTTTGCCACCTTCTTCAATTTTCATATAAAAACTAATAGTAACCTTTCCGCTCTTTACAGGATTCGGAAGAGTAAGCATAGGCCAGCTGTCAACATTCTGATACGCACCAACGCTTAAAACAAGTTCGTTATTCAATACTCTTACATAGTGTTCGGGTGTCGCATACCGTAGCGGCTTCCTGTACCAGTATTCATACGCCTCAAAATCCGGAGTATCAAACCGCTCGCAAATATGAAGTGATTCATACGCATATGCTGTCACTCCTAATGAACATATTAAACATATTATAAAAATTAACTTCAATAAAATTTTTTTCATCTTTCCCTCCTGTAAATTATAGTTTATCTGCCTTTTGAACAGGCTGTCAAGGTTGCTTTGCTAAAGCCTCCCTTGCCTAAAGCAATACTGTCAACTTAACGTTTACAGTATTGCAGTGAAATATTTTACCTGCGGTAAAATGTGAAATTCACACATTTTGTGTGAGTGAAATCCACGCTTCGCATGGGTGAAATCTGTCGCTATGCGACAGGTTTCGGTAGAAATTGCTTGCAATTTCTGAATTTAAAATCAGAAAATCGCTTGTCGATTTTCTTTCCATAACCTGCGACTTAAAAGTCGCAGATTTCACCCGCACTTGTGCGAATTTCACCCAACCGCATGGTTGGATTTCACTTTTTGCCTATGGCAAAAAATTTCACTGTAAATTATAGTTTATCACAGATAAACTATAATTTACAAAGCCGATTGTGTATCGTTAGGATCACCGTTTATTGCTAAATCATATTCAAGCGACCAGTCAAGTCCTCTGTACTCAGCCGCTCTGTCATCGTTTTCAATAAATTCCATCAACAAATCAAGCATTTCCTTTGTCCATGTATTTCTGTCTATCTGTGCAGTGGTAAATTTATTAAGAGTTATCATTTCGAAACCGAAAAGGTCTTTTACCTGTGTCTTTGCAGCGCCTCCGACAACTTCCTCAACAAGGTGACTCGGTATAAACAATACTCCGCCGCCTGCACCAAAAACAACATCACCCGGCAAAACTATTGCATTACCAATTCTTGTGGCAGTATTATAACCGGTCATTATGAAATCACGTATCGGAGTAGGATCAATACCTCTGTAATACACCTGAGTATCCTGAACCTTTTTCATCTGCTCTGTATCTCTTATTCCGCCCCAGATTACAGCACCACCGTTTTCATTTTTCGTTTTATTCTTAAGTGCTGTCGTTAAATTTCCGCCGAGGAATGTTCCTTTATAGATTTTATCATACATATCTATTACAGGAACATCGCCCTCCTGTAAATTATCAATAACCCATTGATTATAAGTACCCGTTCTGCCCTCTGCTCGTCCAATATCCTTTACAACCTCATCAAGGTCAGGTCTGAACGGGCAATATGTTGCAGTAACTGCACGTCCAATCAGCTTTCTTCCGTCGTCATGAAGCGTATGAAGTCTTCCCTCAAACTGACTTTCATATCCCTTAACAAATATCGGTTTCCACACCTCTTCAAGCGTAAGAGTTTTAAGTGCTTTTAAGTATTTGTCATCAACCTTCGGACGCCCGTCCGGGAAACGCTCTCCTTTCCATTGCGGCGTTAATGCGATAATCTCTTCTCTTACATTAAAATTCATTTTTCTTCATCCTTTCAAATTATCATCTGATTTTTTTATACCCTTTTAATAAGGTTAACTTTTATCATTAATATATTTCAACATAGTATTTTCCATGCAATCTGCTTAAAGCGACATTCCGCCGTCAATAACCAGATCTGTTCCTGTAATATATCTGCCTTCATCTGAGCAAAGCAGTAAAACAGCCGGACTTACATCCTTCGGCTCGCCTATGAAACCGCATGGAATACTTCTCTCTACTTTTTCTTTAAAATCCTTATCACTTAGTGCTTCTTCATTTCTCGGGGTATAAATAGCTCCGGGTGCAATATTATTTATTGTAACACCATACGGTGCAAGCTGTGGTGCGATGTTCTGAACCATTTTAAACTGTGCAGCCTTTGATACTCCGTAAAGGGATAATTCAGGATGATTGTTATACTGATTAACACTTCCTACTGTCACAATTCTGCCCCAGCCCTTTTCTTTCATTGCCTTTGAATACTTAGTTATAAGTAAATATGAGCTTTTCACATTGCAATTCATTTGAATATCATATTCTTCCACAGAAAACTCATCCCATTTTCTTTTGAATTGAATTGATGCATTAAGTATAAGAATGTCCACATCGCCTGTCTGATCAAACAGTTTATCTGCACAGTCTGCATCTGACAAATCAGCACAAACAGGAACAGAATTATCAATTTTTGCCGCTGCATTTCTACATTTTTCTTTTTCTCTTCCATGCACAAAAACCTTTGCGCCGTATTCCGAAAGTATCTTTGCAATCTGAAAACCAATTCCTTGCGTCGACCCTGTAACAAGTGCCGTTTTACCTTTTAAATCAAACATCATTCATCAGCTCCACTCTCTGTCATTTGCCCATTCATTATCCCACTCGGTGGTAGGCTCCCACTGACCGGGGTAATCCTTATGTATATGCTCAGCTATTAACTCTTCGTTAAGCTCATCAATTCCAAGTCCGGGCTTATCGGGAACATTTACAAAGCCATCCTTAAACAGCGGATTGTCTATTCCGATAGCTAAATCATTCCACCAAGGAATATCAACAGAATGGAATTCAACAGCCAAAACATTCTGAACAGCCGCCGCCGCATGAATTGCCGCCATGCACGCAATCGGGCTTTCAGCCATGTGTATAGCCATTGCAACACCGTACTGATCGCACATATTACCTAACTTCTTCATTTCCATAGCACCGCCGACTGTAAGCATATCAGGATGCACAACCGATACACCACCGTTTTCCATAAGCGGGCGGAAGTTTTCAGCAAGATAAATGTCTTCTCCCGTACAAACCGGTACATTGCAAGCATTTGAGATTTTTTCATAGTGTCTTGTATAATGCCATGGCGCAATATCTTCAATCCATGCAATATTATATTTTTCAAGACGTCTTGCAAAGCGTATGCAGTCTTCAATAGCAACGTGGCCGAAATGGTCTAAAGCCAGCGGCACCTCATATCCGATTACATCACGCACCTGTTTAACGTAATCCTCTAAATAATCCATCCCCTTTTCTGTAAGATGAATTCCGGTAGCATGATGCGGAATGGTGAATATCTCATAATTTTTACCAAGCATAAGGTCACGGTCAATAGATCCCGACTGATGATTTATAGCCTTCATGGAATATTTCTTTATATCCTCTAAAAATCCGGACGGTGCATTTAAGCATCCCGGCTCGTCAAGCATAAGCTCAATTCCCAGATCCATTTTCAGGAAAGTAAATCCCTGCTCCATACGCTTTTTTAGCGCATGTCCCATATCTGTTCCCGTATGCTTTCCGTCAACATCGGTATCACAATACATTCTTACCTTATCTCTGAATTTTCCGCCGAGCATCTGCCAGAGCGGTACTCCCCATGCCTTACCGGCCAAATCCCACAGCGCAATCTCTATTCCGCTTACACCGCCGCCTTGTCTTGAATGACCGCCAAACTGCTTTATTCTTCTGAACAGTTTATCAACATTACACGGGTTTTCGCCTATAAGTCTTGATTTTAACATCAGTGCATATGTTGCACTCGATGCGTCTCTCACCTCTCCGTAGCCTACAATTCCCTGATTTGTGTAAATTTTAATAAGCGGACAATGCTTCGGTGCACCGTTTATATTACACACTCTGATATCCGTTATTTTAAGCTGTGATGGTTCTGATGAACGATTTACATTAATCTCCATTTTAAAAAACCCTCCTTGACATTATTTGTTTTATGTGATATAATACAAACAGTATAACATAATTATTTGATATTTACCACCACTATATTACGAACTTTGTCCACTATTTTACGAAAAGAGGTTTTTTTATGAGATTTGCGGAAAACATTCTTTGCGACAGCAACGGAAATACGATTATTAAAACATATCACGTACGAGTTGCGCCACGAAAACGAGGATATCGTGAACATCATCATACGGAGTGCGAGCTCTCGGTTGTTATTGCCGGACGCGGAATTTATTCTGTGTATGGCAGAGAATATAACTTTTATCCGGGCGATATGTTTCTTTTCGGAAGCGATGAAACTCATTGTATTACCGATATCTATGATGAAATACATTTTTTAAATATACAGTTTGAGCCACGTATATTATGGGAAAATCCCGAAAATATTGAGCTTTTAAGCATTTTCAATTCAAGAAATAAAAATTTCAGCAATAAGTTTTCATCAGCTGATACGACACTTAAAAATATAATAACCGGCATCGAAAAAGAGATGTCAGATAAAAACACCGGCTATGTTATTGTGTCAAGATATATGCTTTTGTCGGCACTTGTACATATCATGAGAAAATATAACTACACTAACTCCGACAAATCCTTAAATTCGATAAGTACAACATCAAAGAGCCTGAAAAAAGCGATTACCTACATAAACTCAAATCTTGAGAATAAAATCACATTAAAAGAAATCGCCGACATCGCCTGCATGACCGAGACCTATTTTTCATCGGTATTTAAAAAGTTAAACGGCATTTCACCCTGGGAGTATATTACAATAAAACGAGTTGAAATGGCAATAGAAATGCTTAAAACCACCGACATGACAAAACTCGAAATCGCCGGAAAATGCGGATTTAACAGCTCTTCGAATTTCTATAAGGCATTTTTTAAGATTACCGGAAAAACCCCGAAAGATTATTCCGGTAACTAAAACATACAATAAGTAACTTTTTTCTATTATAAAATAGAATATTTCCATTGACAATATAAGCTTAAATTGTTAAAATGTAATCAAGAGGTGATTTTTAATGGATAAATATGCAAAACAAGCACTTAACGAATACAACAGTGATTTAACAACTGTTCGTCATGGAGGTAAAAACGGAAAAAATTTCTGGAACATCAACTCATCGCAGTTTATGTTTGTTCCGTCCTTTCAGTTCCCTGCAATTCCTGCAGCTAAAGAATATCGGTTTACTGCAACCGACAGTACAGGCAAAACATATTCTTTCACAGCGGATATTCCGACAGCTCCGCTTACTCCGATATGGAAAGATATTGCAGTTGGTATGGTCGAATTAAAAGTTGAAGCAATTCACAGCATAAATAACAAAACATATCTTTCAGGTGCAAGAACTTTTTACAAAGCAGCTCCGTTCCCGGGACGTGATGCTTTGCCACCGAAGGCTTGCTCATATAAAGAATGTGCGACTAAAGCATTCAGGTATGTGTTTAATTACCCAACAACACAGTATTGGCTTAAATACGGTGTTCCTGACCCTAATTACTATCATAATGTTTATCCGTCTAAAATGATAAGCAGCATTGTAGAAGCAATGATCGCTTATGCGGATTTAGAGCCTGAGAATGCCAAAGAAGCATTAAAGCTTGCCACAAATGCTGCAGATTATCTTATTTCGATTACTTACGATAATACTTCCCTGCTTGAAGGTCTTCCACCTACTTATTCATTCAAAGGACTGAATAAAGAGATAGTGGATGCAACTGCACCTGCAGCAGATGGCCGCAAGGATAAGCTCATGATGATATATCCTGCAACAGTAGGATGTATGTACCTGCAGCTTGAAAAAGCAACCGGTGACGAAAAATATTTTAAAGCAGCAGAGCGTATTGCCAAGTACTACAAAAATAATGTTCTTTCTAACGGAAGCTGGTATCTGCTTATTTCGGAAAAAACAGGAGAGCCGGAATCATTTAATTGCTGTTCATCGTTCGGAATACTTAAATTTTTAAATCAATTTTATATACGCACCAAGGATGACTGCTGGAATAAGCTTGAACGTAATTATTATGAGTATCTTGTAAAGACCTGTCTTGAAAATTACAATTGGGAAGGTCAGTTTGAAGATATTGCTCTAACTGGTAATTACCTCAATCTTACTCATCTTCAGGCTGATATGATGATTAGCTACATCACTAACAACTTATCAGATAATTCTGAAATGGTAAAAGCAGCCGAAGAACTTATGAGGTTTGTTGAAGATCAGTTTGTTGTATGGGGCGACTTTGCACCCTGGAGCAAGCATTATGTTGAAGGTGAATCTTATTGGTATTCGCCTGCGGCAATGGAACAGTATTTATGGTATGTACCTATCGACGGAAGCACCGCTGCGGTTATGAAAGCATTTCTGGCTTTGCATTCAGTAACACATGATGATCTGATGCTTGAAAAAGCGTGTGCTCTCGGTGATTCAATAACAAGAATGCAAGACCCCGAAACAGGAGTAATCCCAACGCATTGGATGAAAAAAGATTGTACAGAAAATCTTTCTAATTTCTGGATTAACTGTCATATCGAAACAGCATTTCAAATGATGAATCTGGCTAAGGCAACAGGGGAAATTTCACAAAATCGTTTGTCAATTTTCTTTTCATAACTTGCGGCGAATTCGCCGTAAATTTCACTCGCATTTATGCGAATTTCACCCAACCATATGCTTGGATTTCACTTTTTGCCT
>JAZTZP010000007.1:0-4417 GCA_045637525.1 Clostridia bacterium
ATTGTAAAACAGAAAGTTGTCTCGGTGAAGAGTAGAAAAAAACAGGACAATCTAAAATCCAAGTTAAGGCAAACGGTGCGGCCTTTCCCTTCGCATCAGACGCGCCGTTTGCCGTTCTTTACCGGTTTATTAGTAGATGTATCATTCAGAAAAAAAGGCGTGCTTTGCTCTTTGCCGCGCGGCTGAGCGCACGGAGGGGATCCAAGAGGGCGAGTCAAGCCCCTTTGGGGTTTTGGTGCCGCTTTTGACGTAAAAGCGGCGTGTGCTTGCGCAATTTGATAAGTAATCGCTATAATATATAGAAGAAATTTAAAATTACAAATTTAAAAAGAGGAACGGGGAAAACTCCCCGACAAACTATAATTTATATTTTTGTTAACGTAAAGACATGGAAAAATCAATATCCCTCCACCGCAAGCGGTCCCCCTCCCTTTAGGCAAGGGAGGCTTATGTAAACCGATTGCTAATTTCTTTTTATAGTTATTGAAAATTTAAATTCATGCAGATAAACTATAATTTACATTTTATTAATATGAAGTGTACTGTTCATTTTCATTGAATGTGCGTGGCAAATAGCAACCGCCAGTCCGTCGGCGGCGTCGTCGGGTTTGGGGATTGCGTTTAGGTTAAGCATCATTTTAACCATGGTCTGAATTTGTTTTTTATCGGCTCTTCCGTAGCCCGTTACTGCTTGCTTTATCTGGAGTGGGGTGTATTCGTAAAGCGGCACGTTTTTATTAACGGCTGATATTATTATAACGCCTCTTGCCTGTGCTACGTGGATAGCTGTTTTCTGGTTTGAGTTGAAGAACAGTTCTTCTACTGCTACTGCTTCGGGCTTGTATTTGTCTATGTAAAAATTCATGCCGTCGTTTATGGCTTTAAGGCGTTTTGGTACAGGCATACCGGCGGGCGTTGTTATTGCTCCGTATTCCAAACAACGGAATTTATTTCCGGTACACTCAATAACTCCGACACCTACAATTGCATATCCGGGGTCTATTCCTAAAATAATCATAATTTTTTTCTCCAATCGCAAAAATTTTTTTGAAAAACTATTGAATATTTTTCAGTTTTGTTATATAATAAGAATTGATATATATATTATACACTATTTTAGGAGGAAATGCAAGATGTCAAAAGAAAAAGTTGTATTAGCTTATTCAGGTGGACTTGATACGTCCATTATTATTCCATGGTTAAAGGAAAATTATGATTATGAGGTTATAGCGGTTTGCGGCGATGTTGGTCAGGGAAAAGAGACTGACGGTCTTGAGGAAAGAGCAAAGGCTGCCGGCGCATCAAAGCTTTACATAGAAGATTTACGTGACGAGTATGTAAAAGACTATATTTTCCCGACTGTTAAGGCAGGCGCTGTATATGAAGGAAAATATCTTTTAGGCACAAGTCATGCACGTCCGATTATTGCAAAGAGACTTGTTGAAATTGCAAAGGCAGAAGGTGCAACAGCGATTTGTCACGGTGCTACCGGAAAAGGTAACGATCAGGTAAGATTTGAGCTTACAATAAAAGCTCTTGCACCTGAAATGAAGATAATAGCTCCATGGAGAATATGGGATATTAAATCAAGAGAAGATGCTGTTGACTATGCAGAGGCTCATAATATAGCAATTCCTGTTACAAAGAAGGATTTATATTCACGTGACAGAAATATATGGCACATCAGCCACGAGGGAATGGATCTTGAAGACCCGGCAAACGAGCCACAGCTTGAAAATCTTCTTAAGCTTACTGTTCCGCCGAGTCAGACACCGGATGATCCGTATTATGTAACAATCGGCTTTGAAGCGGGCGAGCCTGTAAGCGTGAATGGAGAAAAGCTTGCGCCTGTTGCACTTGTTGAAAAGCTTAACGAGCTTGGCGGTGCTTACGGCGTTGGTATAGCAGATATTTGTGAGGACAGATTAGTCGGAATGAAGTCGAGAGGCGTTTATGAAACTCCGGGCGGTACAATTCTTTATACTGCAATTCAGGAGCTTGAATACCTTTGCCTTGACCGTGATACACAGTCGTTTAAGAGACAGGCGGCAGTTCGTTTTGCAGAGCTTGTATATGACGGAAAATGGTTTACACCACTTCGCGAATCACTTTCTGCAATGGTAGATGAAATGACGAAGACCTGCACCGGTGAAGTTCGTCTTAAGCTCTACAAGGGCAGTGTAACACCGGCAGGTGCTAAATCACCGTATTCACTTTACAATGAAGATATTGCAAGCTTCGGCGACAGTAAAGAATTGTATTCACATAAGGATTCGGAAGGCTTTATCAATCTTTACGGCTTACCGCTGAAAGTGCGTGCAATGATGGAGCAGAAAAACAAAAACTAACTAACGAACGGAGTGTAATAAACCATGAAACTATGGGGCGGACGCTTTCAGAAGAGCACTGATAAAAAGGTTGACGACTTTAATTCGTCCATAAGATTTGACGCAAGGATGTATAAGCAGGATATTTTAGGTAGTATTGCCCATGCGAAAATGCTTGGTAAGCAGGGTATAATTCCCGAAGCTGACAGCGAAAAAATTGTATGCGGTTTAAAGGAAATTTTATCGGATATTGAAAACGATAAAATAGAATTTATGATTGACGCTGAAGACATTCATATGAATATAGAAACAATTCTTACAGAGCGTATAGGCGATGCCGGCAAGCGTTTGCATACAGGACGAAGCCGGAACGATCAGGTTGCATTTGATATAAGAATGTATTTGAGAGAAGAGTGCGATGAGATTTTTGAAATGCTTACAGAGCTTAAGAAGATACTTGTAAATCTTGCGTCACAGCATACGGAAACGATTATGCCGGGTTATACACATCTGCAAAAGGCTCAGCCTATAACTCTTGCACATCATCTTATGGCTTATTATGAGATGTTTAAAAGAGATGGTGCAAGGCTTTGTGATTGTCGCAACCGTATGAATATTATGCCTCTTGGCAGTGGTGCTTTAGCCGGTACTACGTACCCGTTAGACCGTGAGTTTACAGCTTCTGAGCTTGGTTTTGACGGAATAAGCATGAATTCTCTTGACGGTGTGAGCGACAGGGATTTCTGTATAGAGCTTGCATCCGGTCTTTCGATGATTATGATGCATTTGAGCCGTTTTTGTGAGGAGCTTATTTTGTGGTCGAGCCATGAGTTTTCGTTTGTGGAAATGGATGATGCTTATTCGACAGGCAGTTCTATTATGCCACAGAAGAAAAATCCGGACGTTGCAGAATTAATAAGAGGTAAAACAGGGCGTGTTTACGGTCATTTGATGGGACTTTTAACCACGATGAAGGGAATACCGCTTGCATATAACAAGGATATGCAGGAGGACAAGGAACCGATATTTGACGCAGTAGACACTGTAAAGCTTTGTTTGCCGGTATTTTGCGATATGATTAATACTATGAAAATCCGCAAAGACAATATGCTTCGTGGTGCAAAGGGCGGATTTACAAACGCAACGGATGCGGCGGACTATCTTGTTAAAAAAGGTTTACCGTTTCGTGAAGCACACAGCGTTGTCGGAAGATTAGTATTTTACTGTATAGAGAAGAATATTTCTCTTGACGAGCTGTCGATAGACGAATACAAAGAATTTTCGCCGATTATCGAAGATGACATTTATGACGCAATTTCGATGCAGACCTGCGTGAACGACAGAAAGGTGATCGGAGGTCCGGCGAAAGAGACGGTTGAAAAAGCAATTGCGGCGGCATTAAAAGAGATATAAAAGAATAATTATTATTATGAAATTCCTTTTCGCATTATTTTTGTCGGAAAGGAATTTTTTTTGTCGTTTTTTTGCCATAAAAGAGCAAATGTTCTAAAACGCATTCCAAAAGGCATAAGATTAATATATGATATGTAAAAATATATCTTCCAATAATTGACAATTATGAATATAAATGGTATAATTATGAAAAATATACAAAAGAAAGAGTGGTTATAAATGAATGAAAGATTTGTTAAAGAAATGACTGTCGTGTGTGAAGGGTTTTGTATAAGGCTTGATTATTCCTTAATTGAAGAGGCTTTGAATGAATATTGTCCTGAAATAAGGAGATATGGTGTGTGCGTTAAAATGACAAGGTTATACGAAGAAAGCCACGAGCCGGCAGGAGAGAAGAAAATTCGAGGACTGTTTTGCAGTGAGTGCGAGGCAATACGGTTTATTGACCTTATTGCAAGAAACACGGTCACACCTACCACACTCAGAGAGATAACTGAGGAATATATGGAGGGAAGGATAAATTATAGTTTATCTTACGATAAACTATAATAGCGATATGTCAGCCTGTGGCTGACGCGATATTTGCCTGCCGGCAAGCGATATGTTGACTAAAGTCAACGCGATATGTTCGCCAAAGGCGAACGTTAAGGTACAAAAGCTTTGCTTTTGTTTGATTA
>JAZTZP010000008.1:0-6894 GCA_045637525.1 Clostridia bacterium
CTTTGCATTTTTTCTTCCATAACGTTTGCGAAGCAAACATATCGCGCCGACAGGCATATCGCGTGCGTTAGCACATATCGAAAATCCCGTTAGGGATTTATATCGCGTTTAGCGACTTATTCAAGTCGCTAAACTATAATTTCTTTAAAAAAACAAAAAAATTTTTCAAAAAGGTATTGACAAACCAGAAAACATAGTGTATTATATGTATTAATACAGTTAGTACATAAGGAGGGATAAAATGATACAGCTTGATTTATCGGACCACAGGCCGCTATATGAGCAAATAAAGGAAAAATTCCGCCTGCTGATTATATCGGGAGCAATGGCGGAGCATGAGAAAATGCCGTCGGTTCGCGAGCTTTCGGCAATACTCACCATAAACCCTAACACCATACAGCACGCCTACAAGGAACTTGAAGCAGAAGGATTTATTTATTCACAAAAGGCAAAAGGAAGCTTTGTTTCGCCTAAAACGCATCTTGCGGCGAAAACAGATAATACAGAGCTGATGCGACAGTTTGGTGAGCTTGTAAAAAATGCCGCATTCGTTGGAATTTCCGAAGAAGAGCTAATTTGCGAAATCAAAAAACATTACAATTAAAGGAGGAAAAACAAATGATTGAGGTAAATAATCTGGTAAAAATTTTTGACGGCTTTTTAGCACTCGACAATACGTGTATGCACGTAAAAAAAGGCTCTGTATATGGTCTTGTAGGGCCGAACGGAGCCGGAAAGACTACTGTGCTCAACCATATCGCAGGAGTGTACCGTCAAGGCAGCGGAACGGTAAACATAAACGGTGAACCGGTTTACGAAAACACTGCCGTAAAAAACAAAATAATCTACATAAACGACAATATGTATTTCCCGATTGGTTATTCGATTAAAGACGCCGCGGCAATGTATAAAGGACTTTATCCCGAATGGAACGAGGAGCGTTTTAAATCGCTTTCGGAAGTATTTAATATAGATATAAAAAGAAAAATAAAACGTCTTTCAAAAGGTATGCAAAAGCAGGTTGCATTCTGGCTCGGGCTTTGTACAATGCCTGAAATACTTATACTCGACGAACCGGTGGACGGACTTGACCCGGTAATGCGTCGGAATGTATGGAATATAATCCTCTCAGATGTTGCAGAGCGCGAGACGACCGTTTTAATATCAAGCCACAACCTGCGTGAACTTGAGGACGTGTGTGACCACGTAGGAATAATGCATAAAGGAAAGATTGTTATAGAAAAGTCACTTAACGACGTTAAAGGAAACATTCATAAAATACAGCTTGCATTTTCGGGAGAATTTCCGGACGAGCTTAAAAATTCCATTGACGTAGTAAACAATGAGATGTTCGGCAGCGTGCATATGCTCATAGCGAGGGGAAGTCTGTCGGAAATAGAGTCGGAAATTTCAAAATATTCACCTATTATAAAGGATGTGCTTCCGCTGTCATTAGAGGAAGTTTTTATATACGAATTAGGAGGTTTGGGCTATGAACTCGGTAAAATCATTATATAGTACAGCAATTATAAAATCAGACCTGAAAAAATACTGGTGGCTGGGAGCCGGCTTTTCAGTGCTGCTATTCTTATTCCTCACGATGCTGTTTTTAGAGCGTTGCCTGGAGGGGTCAGAAACCTTTAATTACTATAACAACTACGCTTTTAAAGAAAGCCTGTTTGGTATGTATGCAGATAACACAATCGCTATATGCCTTATAGTTCCGACAGTTATCGGTACGTTTTTATTCTCATATCTCCATAATCAGTCGATGGTCATAACCACTCATGGCTATCCGCTCCGACGGGAAACTCAGTTTTTGTCGCACATTATATCCGGACTTCTGCTGATTATCGGTGCAATTGCGGTAAATATGCTTATTTTAGCACTGTTCCGCATGGATTACGCCGTATGGATACATTTAAGACTTAAATTTATCCTCGCCTGGGGAGCATACATGCTTCTTTACAGCGTACTGATGTTTTCCTTGTCAATCCTATGTTCAATGGCTGTCGGAAATATGTTCGCCGGATTTATTATTACATATGTTATGATGCTTCTGCCGCTCTTTGCAGAGTCTATCGGTCTTGAACTTATGTCAAAATATATGCATGGATACACCACGCCGAATATTTCTTTGGTTGACAACCTTTATCTTGACATACACGCACTGAAAGCACCCGGAATTGCACTCTATATCATACTTACCATTGTATTTTCATTATTTGCACTTGTACTTTACAAAAAAAGAAATCTCGAAAACCACAGTTCGGTAGTTGCATTTAAAATACTTCGCCCGGTGCTTATCTATTCCTTTGCGGTATGCATAGGCTTTATCGGCTACTTCTACGGCGGTATGATAAGCGACTTTAATATACCTTTTATGATTGCCTTCGGAACAGCCGGCGTAATTGCGGCAAAAATGCTTATAGACCTGTCGTTTAAGCCACATAAAATTTTAAGACCTATTATCATTTACTGCATATTCGTTGCCGTATTGTTTACCGGTCTCATATTCGATGTTACAGGCTATGAAAACCGTGTGCCGAAACCGGAAAATGTTGAATATGTTATAATGAATCAATCGTTTGTGCGTCAGGACTATGAAAATGACGAAATGAAAATAACAAATCCGGAAACAATTAAAAACATTACGGAACTTCACAAGCTTGCAGCTGAAGCAGGCGAAGACTTCAACCGTGACAACGCATATCTTCGCAGAAATATTTACATAAGCTATAAGCTGAAAAACGGCTCAACACTTTCACGTTATTATTTAACAGACGATTTTAAAGAAGAATTTGCGAAAATTTACAACGATGAAGCATTCAAAAAATCGCTGTTTGTACCGCTTTTCGATCCGCAGGTAACAATCAGATCGGCAGCATTTCAGTCTGATGTGTTCGGCAACATCTATATAGCAGACGCCGAAACGCAAAAGGAAATCACAGACGCCGCAAAGAAGGATGCAATGCTCATATCTCATGACGAATACTACACAAAAAGCTCTTGGGATATAGGCGTATCGCTTGATACATCAACTCCTCTTGACAGAAAAGAAACAAATGAATACCGCTATATAGACCGTTTTTCAGACTCTTCATATTACTTTAATGTATATCCGAGCTCCGAAAACTTAAAGGCGATATTTGATAAAATCGACTTAGTCGGAGAAGCCGAAAAAAAGGCCGGCACTATCACAATTGACGACACAGTCATATCCGACACAAACAAAAGAAGCTTTATATGCGAACGCATTCTTTACAGCAAAAAATATGCATCAAACACAGGTAAGGAAGCGATTGAAACAATGGAATACGATGCCGAAACAGGCTCATGGAAGTCACAAACCAATCAGGCACCGGAAAAGGAAGTAAAACCGACAGCCGAAACAATAAATGACGGATATATCTATGTAAAAATATCCGACAGAAATGTAAAAATAAACTGTACCGTTGATGAACTTAATATGCTCCTCGGCTGATACTGAAAAAAGAGAAAGATTTGAGACAGCTCTTCAAATCTTTCTCTTTTTAATTACACAAAATTTTTCTTTAAAATGATATGAAAAAGATTTTTATTTTATTCCATATCCCAGTTATGATATACTTCCTGTACATCATCGTTATCTTCTAACATATCGAGCATTTTTTCCATGTTTGTTATGCTCTTTTCATCTGTAAGCTGAGTCATTGTCTGCGGTACCATGCTTATTTGTGCTGACGATATGGTATATTTTGCTTCCAATGCCTCACGAACCTCGCTGAATGATGACGGATCTGTTGTTATTTCAAAGAAATCATCGTTTGCTTCAAAATCATCCGCTCCGGCATCCAATGCGTCCATAGTTATTGTATCTTCATCAATCTCGCCATCATTTTCTATTAAAATAACGCCCTTCTGATCGAACATAAAGCTTACACAGCCTGTTTGTCCCATGTTTCCGCCGAACTTATCAAACGCATGACGAACATCAGCCGCAGTTCTGTTTCTGTTATCCGTAAGAGTTTCAACAATAACAGCCACGCCGTTCGGGCCATAGCCTTCGTATGTGATGCTTTCGTAATTATCTCCGTCAGTGCTTCCTGCGGCCTTCTTTATTGTACGGTTAAGGTTATCGTTTGGCATATTATTTGCACGCGCTTTTGCGATAACGTCCTTTAGCTTTGAATTATTATCCGGGTCCGGTCCTCCGTTTTTAACCGCTACTATTATCTCACGAGCAATTTTTGTAAATATCTTTGCACGCTGAGCATCATTTGCGCCCTTCTTTCTTTTTATCGTGCTCCATTTTGAATGTCCTGACATCTGGAAATTCTCCTCCTTAAATGAAAATTAAACTATACTTCTATATTGTACAATATTTTCAGGAATTTTTCAAGTCTTTTTTTAAAAATAATTTAATAAACGGAAATTTTTTCAAAAAAATGCGTATTGTAATACTCAAACTTCATTTTTTTAATCTTTTTGCGTATTATAATACACAAAAGTATTGTTTTTCTGATTTTTAAGTATCCTGATTCCTTTTCCTTAAAGATAACAAAAGTAATTTTGTTACCTGCTTTTTAAAAATTTTATGATAGAATAAAGAAAAGATTACGGATATAGCACATCTGTGCGGATTTAAAAGCTCAAGCTATTTCTCGGAAATATTCATACGCTCCGAGTGAGTTTCGCCGTCCGAATACAGAAAGCTGAACTGTAAGAGATAAGATTTTTATAACCCGCTTGACAAAAATATCAACATATGATATAATTAAATAAAAATTAATATGATATGGAGGAATAAAAAATGTCAAAATATGCAGGAACACAAACAGAAAAAAATCTTGAAGCGGCTTTTGCCGGCGAGTCACAGGCAAGAAACAAATATACATATTTCGCATCCGTTGCAAAGAAGGAAGGATATGAACAGATTTCAGCTCTTTTCTTAAAGACTGCCGACAACGAAAAGGAACACGCAAAGATGTGGTTTAAGGAGCTTAACGGCATCGGCGACACAGCTAAAAACCTTGAAGAAGCCGCAAACGGCGAAAACTATGAGTGGACAGATATGTATGCAGGCTTTGCCGAGACAGCTGAAAAAGAAGGTTTCCCGGAGCTTGCGGCAAAGTTCCGCTTAGTAGCTGCTATTGAAAAGCATCATGAAGAAAGATACCGTGCACTACTTAAGAATGTTGAAACAGCAGAAGTATTCGCAAAGAGCGAAGTTAAAGTATGGGAATGCCGTAACTGCGGTCATATCGTAGTAGGAACAAACGCTCCTGAGCTTTGCCCGACTTGCGCTCATCCTCAGAGTTACTTTGAAATCCACAGCGAAAATTATTAATATGTTTTAAAGGGCAGTCATTGACTGCCTTTTTTCATGGTTTAATTAAAATACAAATCCCCTGCAAAACAGCAAGATGCATCGGATAGAATATATAGAAAAAATATTTCATATTTATCTTTCCACGTTCCCCTGAATACAGAAACACCAAAGGAAGTGCAAGCAACGACCAATATTGTATACCGCCTGCCGATGCCGATAAAATAATTAGAGATATCCCCATTAAAAAAATATGATTATCAATACGATCATATCTTTTTACTTCGTCAGATACATTTTTATCGTTCATCATAAAAATACTTGCAAACACAGGCGTAACACAACCCCAAAAACCATAATCAATATCGATATAAAGATTTATTATATATACTGCCGCAACCGAAAAAAAGAAAATCAAAGCGGCTGTAAACTTTTTATAAAAATGCCCTGAAAATAAAACGTCTTTAAAATTCTGCAAAGAATAAATCATCAATACGGAGAGTGAAAATGTAACAAGAATTCCCATATATAAGCTCCCGTCAAAATAATAATTTGCAATCTGGCAAAACACCGCCAAAACCGAAATATTAAGAAAATACCGAAGCCTGTTTTTAGTATATCTGCACCCCTCGGCAATGAAAAATGCAAAAACCGGAAAAGCAAGACGCCCGATAATACGCAAAAATCCAACCCCAGGAAAAAGGATCACGCCGATATGGTCAATAAGCATTGCAGCTGCCGCAATAATTTTTAACATATTACCACTTAAAAATTTTATATTTATCATAGTATATCTACCCTTATTTTCTTATTTCAGTTATATTATAACTCTTAATACAGAAATTGTCAATACTCTCTTTGACGCATTTCACGGTTTTTGAATGAATTAATTTTTTATGAACAAAATTACTAATTATAGTTTAGCGACTTGAATAGTCGCTAAACGCGATATAAATCCCTAACGGGATTTTCGATATGTGCTAACGCACGCGATATCCCTGTCGGCGCGATATGTTTGCTTCGCAAACGTTATGGAAGAAAAATTGCAAAGCATTTTTTCAATATTTAATCAAACAAAAGCAAAGCTTTTGTACATTAACGTTCGCCTCTGGCGAACATATCGCGTTGACTTCAGTCAACATATCGCTTGCCGGCAGGCAAATATCGCGTCAGCCACAGGCTGACATATCGCTATTATAGTTTAGCACCGCTAAACTATAATTTAAAAGCACCCCGAAGGGTGCTTCTGTTACGGATGAACAACGTCAACTTTAAGTGCCGATGCATCTGCTGTGTTCTGACGCTCTGCCACTGTGTAGTTCTGAGCCATTGTTATAAGCTCCTGAGCTCTTTTTCTTACCATTACCATACAGTCGATTACGTCTTGTCTTTCTGCGTATATCTTTCTTACATATGCATTGCTTGCATCGCCTTCCCATGATGCTAACTGCTGTGCCTTGTTTGAAAGCTCCTCAGCAAGTCTTGAAAGCTGTGCTGCGTAGTTTTGAAGTGTTCCTGCTGTTGCCTGTAATTTTGGTGCGCTTACCTTTATAATTCCGTTCATTTTTATTTCCTCCTTAAATTTA
>JAZTZP010000009.1:0-8661 GCA_045637525.1 Clostridia bacterium
TTGCGATTTCTTCATTAACTTGTAGCGTAAGCTACAAATTTCACCCACATTTATGTGGATTTCACCTGTCCGAAAGGACAGATTTCACCTTTTGCTGTTAGGCAAAAGATTTCACTGCAATACTGTAAACGTTAAGTTGACAGTATTGCTTTAGGCAAGGGAGGCAAGCAAAGCGGCATCGAAATCCTACTACTCTATCGTAAGATAAACTATAATTTATACTGTTTCACAATTCTTTGGTATTAGTTACATTTTAACATATTATAGTTACATGATGCAATTGACATTTTGAATAAAATATAGTATAATGAATTTAAATTATGTGTCGAAATTTTTTTTGAGGATTTCGCTGAGAAAAGGAGATGCTGAATAATGCTTAAAATTACTTTTGTTGGTGCGGGCAGTACGGTTTTTGCGAAAAACGTATTGGGAGACGTTATGTGTACGCCGGCAATCAGAGAGTGCGAAATAGCACTTTATGACATTGATGAGGAGCGCTTGAATGAGTCGTATATTATGATTTGTGCGCTTAACAAGAACATCAATGAAAACAGAGCTGTGATAAAAAAATATCTTGGACTTAACGAGAGAAAGGACGCTCTTCGTGATGCGGATTTTGTTATTAATGCTATTCAGGTAGGCGGATATGAGCCTTGTACGGTTACGGATTTTGAAATTCCAAAGAAATACGGCTTAAGACAGACAATTGCCGATACCTTGGGAATAGGCGGAATTTTCCGTGCACTTCGTACTATTCCGGTGCTTGAATCTTTAGCACGGGATATGGAAGAGGTTTGTCCTGATACATGGTTCTTAAACTACACAAATCCGATGGCGATGCTGACCGGATATATGCAAAGATACACAAAAATCAAGACGATAGGTCTTTGCCACAGCGTTCAGGTTTGTGCGAAGGCTATTCTTGAAGGTGTTGATATGCCGGAATATATTGATAACAATGTTCATACTATTGCCGGTATCAATCACATGGCTTGGCTTTTGTCTATTCATGATAAGGACGGAAACGACCTTTATCCTGAAATCAAGAAAAGAGCAAAGGAAAAGAACAAGAACGAAAAGCATAACGATATGGTACGCTTTGAGTACATAGATAAGCTCGGATATTATTGTACGGAGTCGAGTGAGCATAATGCCGAATACAATCCGTATTTCATAAAGTCGAAGTATCCGGAGCTTATTGAAAAATATAATATTCCTTTAGACGAATATCCGCGTCGCTGTGTAAATCAGATAGCTGACTGGAAAAAGCAGAAAGAGGAGCTTGTTGAAAACAGCGATAAGCTTACTCATGAAAGATCAAGGGAATATGCTTCTTGCATAATAGAGGCTATGATAACAGACAAGCCTTACAAGATTGGCGGCAATGTGATTAACAACGGCGTTATAGAAAATCTTCCGGCTGAGGCTTGCGTGGAAGTGCCTTGTATGGTAGACAGCACAGGTATTAATCCGTGTAAGGTGGGCAAGCTTCCTACACAGCTTGCGGCTATGAATATGTCTAATATTTCTCCTCAGCTTCTTGCAATCGAGGCTGCGGTTGAAAAATCAAAGGCAAAGATTTATCAGGCTGCTATGATGGATCCGCATACGGCGGCAGAGCTTTCGCTTGATGACATTATTGCGATGTGCGATGATTTGATTGAAGCTCACGGCGACTGGCTTCCGGAATATAAATAAAATTTCATGAAAAAAGGCTTTGCCTGCGTATGTACAGGCAAGGCCTTTTGTATTGATTTAAGAAAGAAGATTTTTAAGAAATCTCTTTGCTACGGGGTTTTCTGTTCTTAAGTCCACGGTACATATGATGTACTTTTTGCCTTCAAACTCTTTTTCGGCACAGGCAAGAACCGGTACCCATTTGTTATCGCTGTTTTTATTACCGCTTGTAAGAATTGGTGTGAAGCCTTCTGCTGTGAAGGTTTTTGTTATAATCGGAGTTATCATGTCTGCTTCTTTATTATACCAGTATGAAAAATCCTTTGGTTTAAATTCTGCTACGCTCTCATGACCTGTTTTTCTTGATACAAAGTGGAGAGGAAGCATACCACATTCTTTTACGGCAACGGTTTCACCGGCTATTGTGTGTGTGCCGGGTTCGGGGTTTATTATGATAACATTATCATTTTCAGGAACTTCTACATCTTCAAAGACTTCAATATTAACGCTGTTTTCACATAAGGGCTGATTGTTTTCATCTGAAAGAACTGCACGAAGTGTGAATACTTCACGGTCCTTTACTGAATCAATTGTGAATACTGCCTCTGATGAATATTCGTTTGTACTGTTTTTAATAACAGCAGGTGCGTTTCCGGTGAGAAGTATACCGTCTTTATTATACAGCTCATATACGATGGTGTAGTTATTGTTTTCTTTATTGGTATCGTTACATACAAAGCATTCTATACTGATTTGTTCACCGGCTGTATATGTAAATCTGTCGGTACGGAGCGAAATCATAAGAGGCTCCAGCGCATCTCTGTAAGCGAAAAATGCTTTTTTCGGAATACGCTTGCAGTCCATTATCGTTTTCATCCAACCGCTCGGCCATGCGTCTATAAACAGATGTATGGCATTTGAAATCATGTTGTTATCACGTCTGTATGCTTCTGTCATCATCTTTGTTGCGAATGCCTGGAATTCGTGGCTTTCACGCACCCAGTCTTCCATTGTGTCTTGCGTATCATAGAAGAAACGATGGAAGTGTCCGGTTTGTGCTCTTATGATGTTTGCAGGGCTGAAAGGTTCTTTTAACCATTCTTTCGGATAGAATTCCTCCATAACCTCAACAGAGTCAAGACCTTCGGCACCGTATTCACCGCAACCGTAATACCAGTTCGGACGGACAGGAATCCAGTAGCCTTTATGGAGCTTGCCGATGTCTATTCCATGGCCGTTGTACCACATAGGATAACAGTGGTTATCCGGCATACTCTCTGTCGGCGGATCGTAGTCTCCGTCGACGTGTTTTATTACTCTGTCCGGGTTTTGCAGTTTTATTACTATGTCACATGCGGTAAAGAACTGCTCAAGCTCTTCACGGGTGAGGTGACGGTGAGGCTCGTTATTTGCATTCGGAAACGGCTCGTTTATATAGGTATCAACTATGCAACAGGGATGTTTCCTTACAAGACGTTCCATTTCTTCTGCCTGACGTACACCTTCGGTAAACTTTGAACGTCGCATACAGCCGAACAGCGGAAGGTCTGTCTGAATCATAAGTCCCAAACGGTCGCAGTAGGTGTAAATCTCGTCCTGGACAGGGCGCTGGGTAATTCTTAAGAAATTCATGTTGCAGAGCTTTGCAAGGAGAATATCGTCTGTAAGCTGCTCAAAATCGCCGTTCATGACATCCTGCTGTTCATAACCCATGGTATTTGCACCGCGAAGTCTTGTTTTTCTGCCGTTTAAGTAGAACATACCTTTCTTTTCGCTTGTTGTGTCCTGAGTGAATGAACGCATACCGAACTGCTGAGCTTTGGTATCGGTTACTTCACCGCCGACGAGTACAGAAACCTGTGCCTGATAAAGGTATGGCGTATCAAGCTCCCAAAGTCGGGGGTTTTTTATTTCTACCGGGATTTTATATATGTTCTTTCCGTTTTTAACAGGCATAGGTATGCCTTTTCCGAGAATGTCTTTTACGATAGCTTCCGTTAGGCTGTCGCCCATGCCGACTGTTTTTGTAGTCTGGGGTATATAGAGGAAGTCTTTTATTACTGTTTCATCAAAATTCTGTCCGAATATTGAGAACATGATTTCGATATCTGTGGTTTTATAAGTGGAGTTGTTTACCTCAACCCATATTTCCGCCTTTTCTTCTTCGGGAAGCGGACGGACGAAGATATCTGTAAGATGTATCTGATTTCTTTCTTCAAAATATACCTTGTTGTATAAGCCTGTTCCGGCAGGGCAGTGATGCCAGCCCTCTAAGGCATCGTCCCAGCCGGGACCTGTTGCGGCATAAAGCTTGTCGCCTTCTGCTTTTTCATCGCCGGCAAAGGCGTTTCCGCCGTATATGTAGTCGTTGTAAAGCTCTACTTTGAGCTTGTTTTTGCCGGATTTTACGTTGTTTGTGATATGAAATTCAAAGGGTGAGAAAAATCCCTCATGAGTTCCTACGCATACGTCATTTATATAAACAACGGCGATATAGTCAGCTCCGTCAAAACAGATGTAATACGCTTTGTCATCCTTTTTATCTGCTTCAAATTCCGCTTCGTATGTATAAAGATTATATCCGATCGGGGCTCCATAATGCGGAATAGTCACTTTTTCCTTGCCGTTTAAGATAAACTCATTTATGTATGTTCTGTTTGTAAATGACTTTATTTTTGGAGCAAGATCCTTTAAAAACGGAGCCATTTTATTTCTTTCGGCGTCAAGCTCACGGAATAATTCTTCACGCGTGTAGGATTTTTCGGGGAGCTTGTACGTGGATTGCTTATCGGATGTATTTTTTAAGATGCATTGTTTTATTTCATGTGGTGCAGGGGCAGGCTCATGCAAAAGATGCATACGGCCGCCTATGCCTTTTGCAGCAATGTCTGCAAAAACGTCATTTGCCATTTGTATCACTCCTTATAGGGTTGTTTTAAGGTGATTGTATCATAATTTTCGGGGAATGTCAATAAAAATATCAATAAAGTAAATGTATATGCTAATAATTGAAAGGTACAAAAACATAGCGTTTTCAAATATTACAACGGCTTTACGGATTGGTAACCAGTATTAAGAATTCAATAAGAAATGATTACAAATGTTGACAATTTTTGGAAATAAAGTTATAATATGTTTAGCATTTGCCGGTATATAGAAAAAGGAAGGTTTAATGTGAATGAAAAAGAATTTTTTCAAAGAAGCAAAGTTTGAGTATGAAGGTCAGAGGTTTATGCTGGAGTATTGTCTGACAGAAGAAAATGATGGTCTTAGCGGTCAAAATGTCTACGGGGTTGGGGTGAGAATGGAAAAAGTCTTGCCTGACGGACAGGTTTTAAAAGAAGGTAAACAGATTTTACCTGTATTCCGCAGTAAAAATACAGCGGAAGAGTTGGCGGAATTGTTGTCGGGGAATGATGTTTTTCCTATATCTCTTTATGAGGTTACGACTGAATATATATTGAATAAAATCCATGTCTGTGACATGGCATAATTGACTGAGTGTATAAAAATCAAAAAGAGGCTGTTGCTGTAATTGATGCAATTGCCTCTTTTTGATTTTGGTATATCAGCGTATTTTCAGGAAAAATTATCTGTAGTTTTCCTGTCTGTTGTTTCTTTCATTCTGCTGATTGTTTCTTTCATTCTGCTGGTTGTTGTTTCTTTCGTTTTGCTGATTGTTGTTTCTTTCATTGTTTTGATTGTTGTTTCTTTCGTTTTGTTGGTTGTTGTTTCTTTCATTGTTTTGATTTTGTTGTTTTTCGTTATTCATGAGTTTCACATCCTTTCGATGTTATTATGTCCGAAAGGATAGGTATTATTCATAAAATTTCGGTTTCTTCGTTTTTTTCTATTCTGTTTACCGAAACCTCATACGCTGTTCTTGTTACTACTTCGTCTTCTGACAGGCGTTTCTGATAGTTCCGGGACTGTATGCGTCCTTTGATTTTTATGTTATCGCCAACCTTTAAGCTCTTTCCGAAGCGTGCGTTTCTGCCCCAGGCGATAATAGGTATATAGTCTGATTTGTTGTATGTTCTGTTTACTGCTAAAAGCATATCTGTTATCTCACGTCCGAACGGCGTTGTGCGGTATACCGGCTCTTTGCATATATAGCCGTTAAGGTATAATGAATTAGGGTTTTTTATGTCATCATCGGAAGCTATTCTTATATCTTTTGCGAAAACAGTAAGTATGAGCTTGTTTGACGTTTCATCAAAGCTGTTGTATGAGCGGAACTGACCTTCAACGTCGACGACGTCTCCTTTTTTGCACCCGCAGTCGTCTATAAGACGTTCGGAAACCATGATTTTTATATAGTCAAAGGCTCCGCTAAGACGCGGCACCTTGAGTGTTGTGCTGTAAAAATCTTCGCCGTATATCCTGTGGCTGAGCCCGAATTCTTCTTCTATTGTACCTGTTATAAAGGCGCAGTTGTTGCCTGAATGATCCATGTTGATTTCCTCCCAAAAGTAATTTGATTTTTTTCATTAACTTTCAATTTTCAATTGTAATTGCATTTTGAAATTACCTAAAATATATATATGCATAATAGAGGTGTTTCATGCATAAGTAATTAAAAAGATAAAAAACGGGAAATTGTAAAATGCAATTACAATTGAAAACGGAAAATTGAAAATTAAGGAGGAAAATCAAAGATTTTCATTAATTTATGTTTGCTTACTATGAAATTTTAATGATTTTTCATTTTTAACTGCGATTGTGAAAGTTTTTGAATTTTTACAATTGCCTGTAAAGAATATAAGACGGAGGCGTGTTTTATGATGACTGTTGCTGACCTGAAAAGGAATGAGAGTGCGGTGGTAATAAGGGTAAATCTGGAAAATGAAATGAAAAGACATCTTGCGGATATGGGAGTTGTGCCGGGATGCGTTGTGGTATTTAAAAGAAAGGCGCCGTTTGGTAATCCTTATTTATATAAGGTGATGGATTATCTTTTAAGCATTCGTTTAAGTGAAGCTGAAAAAATAGAGGCGGAAAGGATATAGGATGAGTAAAGAAAGACAAAAATTTAAAGTCGCTCTTGCGGGAAACCCGAACTGCGGAAAAACTACTCTTTTTAATGAGCTTACGGGAAGCTGTCATCAGGTGGGAAACCGAATTGGCGTGACGGTTGAGTGTATGGAGGGGATGTGCAGGAATGAATATTGCAGAAATTCTTGCCATATACAAATAGCGGATCTGCCGGGGATATATTCTTTATATCCGTATTCGGCAGAGGAGGTTATAACACGTGATTATATTTTAAACGATGAGCCGGACGTGATATTAAATATAGTAGACGCCGCAAATCTTGAGAGAAATCTTTATCTTACACTTCAGCTTTCAGAATGTGGGGTGCCTGTGGTTATAGCGCTTAATATGATAGACGTGATTGAACGTGAGGGAGGTAAAATTGATACACAAAAGCTTGGCGAAGCTTTGGGAATACCGGTTTTTCCGATTTCGGCAAGCAAGGGGATAGGGATACATGAGCTGATGGCGGAGCTGACTGTGATTGCGGGGGAAAAAACTGCATGCCGATACAAAGTAAAATGCGGTGAGGATGAAGATACGGCGGCTTCACGCAGGTATGCGTTTATAAGAAAAGCAGTGTCGGAGTGTATGAAAAGAAATAAAACAAGCCGGCAGGAGGAGATTACCGGGAAAATTGATAATGTGATGACTCATCCGCTGGCTGCGATACCGCTTTTTTTACTTATAATGTTTTTTATATTTCAGATAACCTTCGGAGCTTTTGGTACATATCTTTCCGGATGGGTTGACTATTTATTCAACGTGCGGTTTGCCGCAGTGGCAGAGAATATGCTTATGAATCTTGGGGTGAATGAGTTTTTAAAAGGTCTTATAACAGACGGAATAATAGCCGGAACAGGCGGTGTGGTTACGTTTTTTCCGCAGATAATGCTTTTGTTTTTATTCCTGTCGTTTTTGGAAGACAGCGGTTATATGGCAAGGGTTTCGTTTATAATGGATAAGCTGTTTATGAAATTCGGACTTTCGGGGAAGTCGTTTGTTCCTATGATAATCGGGTTTGGGTGTACGGTACCGGCTGTGATGGCGGCGAGGACTTTGAGCAGCGAACACGACCGGAGGCTTACAATATTAATAATGCCTTTTATGTCGTGCGGTGCAAAGATGCCTGTTTATGCAATGATAGCGTCGGCTGTGTTTTCACATTATGCCGGGTTTGTGGTTATGGGATTATATGTTCTCGGATGTGTTTTCGGGATTATATCATGCATTATTTTTTCAAAAACGATTTTAAAGGGAAGTAAACCGCCGTTTGTTTTAGAGCTTCCGCCATACAGAATGCCGACTCTCAAATCAACTTTTTATCATATGTGGGAAAAAGCAAAGGATTTTATGATAAGGGCCGGAACGGTCCTTTTTACGGGGAGTGTTGTAATCTGGCTTATGCACAGCTTAGGTATGGATTTTAGACCGATAGGTGAGGAGGGGAAAAGCATAATAATGATAATAGGAGAAAAGATAGCGCCGCTCTTTTCGGTATGCGGTTTCGGCACGCCTGAGGCTGCGGTAAGTCTTATATCCGGGATTGCTGCAAAGGAGAGCATTATATCCACTATGAGTATTTTATATGATGTAAAAGACACAGCGGCACTCACAGTTGAGCTTGCAAAGGTGTTTACTCCGTTATCTGCCTGCTCGTACCTGATTTTTATTCTTCTGTATACGCCTTGTATTGCTGCGGTGTCGGCGATAAAAACAGAACTTAATTCGCTTAGGCTTACCGTTTTTTCTGTTGTTTATCAGCTGAGTGTGGCATGGGCTGTGTCGGCTTTGGTGTTTCTGATTGGAGATAAATTATAGTTTATCTGTATGTTTACAGTCTGCATTCGGTACGCTTTGCCAAAGCCTCCCTTGCCTAACACCCCAGGGTGGCTTCTCTTGACGAAGTCAATTCACCTTCAGGGAGGTGGCACGGCGTAAGCCGTGACG
>JAZTZP010000010.1:0-9026 GCA_045637525.1 Clostridia bacterium
GCTCTTTGCCGCGCGGCTGAGCGCACGGAGGGGATCCAAGGGGGCGAGTCAAGCCCCTTTGGGGTTTTGGTGCCGCTTTTGACGTAAAAGCGGCGTGTGCTTGCGCAACTCGATAAGTAATCGCTATAATATATAGAAAGCATAAAAATTACAAATTAAAAAAAGAACTATGGAGAAAACTTTCCGATAAACTCTAAGTAATCGCTATAATATATAGAAAATATAAAAATTACAAATTCAAAAAGAGGAACGGGGAAAACTCCCCGATAAACTATAATTGCATATTTGTTTACTCATTCAATCCCATGGAAATACTTCCCGAAAGTGTTGACAAATGATAAAAATAGTGGTATAGTAAAATAAGAAGTAAATGCACAGTGGCGTATTTTATGGGGCATTAAATCCGAACGAGGGAGATATATAAGATGATTGATATGGAAAAGATTGCAGAGCTCAGCCGTATTGAGTTTACGGAGGAAGAGCTTGGGAGCATAACTGAGGATATGAAAGATATTATCGGGCTTATGGATAAGGTGTGTGAGTTTGAGGGCGGCGAGACGCATATCCGGGAGGCTGTTAAATACGGGGAGCTTAAGGCGGACGTGCCCGGGAAGTCCTGTGATACAGAAGATATTTTAAAGAATGCAAAAAAGACCCGGGGAAGCTGTTTTGTTGTGCCGAAGGTGGTGTGATGATGAATTTATTACAGTTAAGAAAACAGCTGGATGAGAGAAAGATAGGAGCTGTTGAGCTGACAAAGATGTGTCTTTGTAATATAGAAAAATATAATAAAACGGTAAATTCATATATAACGGTTTGCGGTGAGGAAGCGATTTTAGCGGCACAGGCGGCACAGGCGGTTATTGACTCCGGAAAATCGGGACTGATTACGGGAATACCGTTTTCCGTAAAGGATAACATATGCACAAATGGGATACGCACGACTTGCGCATCACGTATGCTTGAGGATTTTGTGCCGGTATATGATGCTACGGCGGTGAAAAGACTTAAAAGCTGTGGCGGTGTAATAATCGGCAAGACGAATATGGACGAGTTTGGAATGGGTGGTTCGTCTCAGACTTCATATTTCGGCGGTGTGAAAAATCCGTATGATATTACACGGGTGCCCGGTGGCTCGTCGGGCGGAGCGGCTGTAAGCGTTATGTTAAATCAGTGCGCTTTTGCGCTGGGCTCGGATACAGGTGGCTCTGTTCGTCAGCCGGCGGCGTTTTGCGGGGCGACGGGACTGAAGCCGAGTTATGGTCGTGTTTCAAGATTCGGACTCGTTGCGTTTGCATCATCGCTTGAACAGATTGGCATTATTGCGGATTGCGCGTATGATGCAGGGAGCGTGCTTGGCTTTGTTTGCGGACATGACATAAGTGATGCGACCAGTGTGAAGGATATGAGTACCGATTTTGTATCGCTTTGTTCAGGAAGTCTTAAGGGGCTTAAAATAGGCGTGCCGAAAGAGTTTTTTGATAATAATACTGACAGTGTGGTGAAAGAGGCGGTATTTGAGGCTGTGCAGTTTTATAAAGACTGCGGTTGCCAAATCATAGAATGTTCAATACCGGATCTTGAGTTTGCTGTGGCGGCGTATTATATTATTTCTTCTGCTGAAGCGGCAAGTAATTTATCAAGATTTGACGGTATTAAATACGGGCACCGTACGGAGAGTGCGGACTGCTATGAACAGCTTATAAAAAATTCAAGGCGTGAGGGGTTTGGAACTGAGGTGAAACGTCGGATACTTTTAGGGAATTACGTGCTTTCACAGGGGTATTATGAGGAGTACTACAAAAAGGCGTTAAAGATTCGTGCTGAACTGATACGTGAATATGACGATATATTTAAAGTGTGTGATGTTATAATTACGCCGACGACACCGACAACGGCGTATAAAATCGGCACGACTGAGAAAGATCCCGTTAAGATGTATTGCTCTGATATTTATACGGTTTCTCAGAATATTGCCGGGCTTCCGTCTGTATCAACGGTATGCGGATATGACAGTAACGGGTTGCCGGTTGGTATGAGTATAACGGGAAAAATGTATGATGAGAAGACGATTATAGCTGTTGCTGACAGGTTTGAAAAGGCATTTGAGAAAAAGGAGAGTGTGCTATGGAATATGTAACGGTTATAGGTCTTGAGATACATGCTGAGCTTCTCACGAAATCAAAGGTTTATTGCTCGTGCCGAAATGAGTTCGGAGGCGGCGAAAATACTCGTGTTTGCCCTGTATGCTCCGGAATGCCGGGGACTTTGCCCGCTATTAACAGGGGGGCGGTTGAGCTTGCGGTAAAGGCAGGGTTTGCACTTAATTGCAGGGTTAATAATTATTCGGCGTTTGACAGAAAAAATTACTTTTATCCGGATTTGCCGAAGGCTTATCAGATAACACAGCTTGATTATCCCATATGTGAAAACGGCTATCTGGATATTGGAAGTAAAAGAATAAGGATAAACAATATCCATTTAGAAGAAGATGCCGGAAAGCTTTCTCATGATTCTGACAGCGTATCGGTTGCAGATTATAACAGGTGCGGAGTGCCGCTTATTGAGATTGTTACAGAGCCGGACTTTGAGAGTGTGGAGGAGGTTAAGCAGTTTGTTAATGAGGTGGCGCTCAGCCTTAAATATGCAGGGGTGTGCGATGCACGTATGGAGCAGGGCTCGCTTCGTGTTGATGTGAATATTTCTTTAAAGCCTATCGGAGCAGTTGCTTTGGGAACTCGTGCTGAAATAAAAAATCTTAATTCTTTAAGGGCGATTGGGCGTGCTGTGGAGTATGAAATTAAACGTCAGGCCGGGATTTTAAATTCCGGCGGTAAGGTCGTGCAGGAGACAAGGCGATTCAATGACAAGGACGGAACTACGTCTTCTCTTCGGACGAAGGAAGAGGCGCAGGATTACAGATATTTCCCGGAGCCTGATATTCCGCCTGTTTTTATAACGGATGAGGAGCTTCGGGATATAAGACGTTCGATGCCGTCTTTGCCAAAAGAAAGGTTTTATCGGTATACCGGGGAGTATAAGCTGTCGGACGAGGATGCATGGCTTATTTTAAATGAGAAGGAGTTTTCGGATTTTTATGATGAAGCGGTTTATGCATATAACGGATACAGGACGGTTTCAAATATAATGCTCGGTGAGTTTTTAAGAAGGCTTAATATGTCGGAAACGGATATTTTAAATGTGAGGTTTACACCAAAGGATCTGGCGGAGCTTGCAAGGATGTCCGATGAGGGGAAGATAAGTAAAAATGCGGCAAAGGAAATTCTTGCGATAATGTTTGAAAACGGCGGAACGCCGAAACAGATTGCGAATGAGCAGGGATTTTTAATCGAAGACAATATTGATGAATTAAAAGGCATTATTGAGTCGGTTATAGCCAAAAGAAGTGATCTTGCTGAAGATTACAGAAACGGCAATAGCAAGGTTTTCGGTTTTTTGATGGGGCTTGTAATGAAAAATGCAGGCAGGGGGACAGACCCGAGGCTTGCGAAGGATTTATTGGAAGAAATTTTGAAATAGGGCATAAAAACAACAGGTTGCAGATTGCAACCTGTTGTTTTTTAAAAGATATTATTCATAAATAATAATCATCTTGATAGTTCCGTAGTATTCGAACAATGCTATCTTAGAACACTCTGTGCCGAAGTCAGCAACGCCGTTTAAGTCCATTACGGAAATCTTTGTTTCTGTATCTTTTACATATGGAGTGATTTCCTTATCTTCTGTGTCATAGCGGAGAATTACAGGTTCTGTTGAGTATGTAAATCTTAATTCGTTTTCATCACTTAACACCCATTCTTCGTTTTCGCTGTCATAAGTGAAACCGTCTCTTGTTACACGAAGAGTCTTCGCATCTGCGTCAGCCTCGATTACGTTGTACATATAGAGAGCGCCTCTGTATTTGGTTTGACCGGTGGTTGCTGTGGCATTAGTTCTGAAGAAGAACTTACCGCCTTTTCCGATGTCTCCGTCGTCGTACTGATTGCTGTTGTCAGCCCAGTTATATATTGTTGACTGGGTATCTTCTTCCTCTATGGCAGTAGCAGAATCATCAAGCATTTCTTTGATGTCTGCATAGCTTATTCTGAGCTTCAATCCGCTTAAGTTTCCGTATTTGTTTGTACCTGTCTGGAATATGTCACCTGGTACGAGAGACTCATAATCGCTTGTTCCGACTAATTTCTCTGTGATTGTTGCAGAGGAGAGATAGTACGGTAATTGTAATGTCGGAGCACCGTCATCATCAACTGTCTTACCCTTATCGGCTACTACGGCCATGAGAGAGTTGTTATCAACTGATGTGCCTGAGTTCTGACTACCGTAAACAAGTACGAGATCGGCAATCTTTGATGAGTTTACGTTGAACGGTTCTACATAGTATGTTTTATCCAGAGAAAATGCTGAAGATGTTTTCTTTGAATAATCCTGTCCGTCTGTTCTGTCCTGAGCAACGAATATTACGGTTGTGCTTGAATTTATGTAGAACTTATCGAAGTTGTTGCTTCCTTTGTAGGTAAGCTTGGTAAGATCCATATATTTTACAAGTCCGCTTGTATCTGTAACTGTTTCGCTGCTTTCTGTTACGGTTGTGATGGAAGTAACAAGGTTGTTTGAAACTGTTACTCTTGCCATCTGAGCTGCTCCTGAATGAGTTACTTCTTCGCCAGCGCCCCATGCTTCGATGTCTTCATCCTGATAGTGCAATGACTTTCCGCTCTTTGCCTCGGCGTTTGATTGAGTCTTAAGTGTTGAAACAGCCTCGGCTGCATCCATGGATGTTCCGTTTACTGTAACCTTATCGCGAAGTGTATAAACCTTTGTTGCGTTTGAAGTCGGAATAAACATATTTATAAAATATCCTTCTCCGTCATCATGCTCGCCTGCATTTATTATGTATGAGTATGGTGAAGATGACTGAGCTGCTGTAACTGAGCCGTATACTAATTTACCGTAGTAGTCTGTATAAAGCTCAACCTCGGCACCTACCTTAAATGAAGCAGAGTCCTTTTCGTTATACTCAAAGAATTTGTCGTGGAATATATATTCCTTGCCGTTTACGACTACTGTCTGATCTTCTTCATAATAAGCTGTGATTTTTCCGGTTATCTTTTCTCTTGTAACAACTACGGAAGCTTTATCGCCGTCGTCGCTTGTTGCAACAAGTACAACGTCGTTTGTTCTTATTGCTGTTGTCTGGATTTCTTTTCCGTCAAGAGTGATTGTGAAATCTACGTCGCCTTCAGGGTTGAGGATTATACCTTCAAGACCCTTAATCTTAAGCTTGTTTGTAATCTTGTAGTCTGTTGTTGTAGGAGCTTTTGCGGCAATATAAATATCATAGTCTGTTATGTCTATAAGATTTATGTTTCCGTCGCTGCCTGAGTCTGTAAGCTTAACTGTACCATATATAAGGTCTTCGCCATTTTCGTCAAACCACTTTTCAAGCTTTGCTTCTACTTCATCTGCCGGAACAAGAACATTGTTGTATATTACACTTAAGTTTTCCGGATCAATTTCGAATGATTTGCTCTTTTCGTTCTTGTCGTAGTAGTTGATGTCGCCGCCTGAATAAGAAATAAGGTTTGAACTCTCTATTTCGGTAACGGTGTTCTTTGTTGTTTCTGATGCAACGTCTATAAGAACATAATCTGAGCCTACTGCTTCCTGATAGAATAATTCAACAGTTTGTCCGAGGTACTTTGTAAGATCGGCTTTGTTTGTTGTATATTCTCTGAAATCAAGGTATACGATGTTGCCGTTTACTATGGCTGCCATCTGGTTAAGTCCGAGTGCTGACGGGCATTGTGCTGTTACCTGATCGTGAACACCTACTATGATACCCTTTTCTTTCTTCATGTTAAGATACATTTCCATGAATGTCTGAGCTTCACGTGTTACATCTGATTCACCGGAAATCTCGAGAACTTCGATTTCAAGTGCATTGTATATGAGCTGAGCAACTACGCCTCTTGTTGTAGGGTCGGTATTTACAACACCTGATATGCCGTTTGTAACACCAAGCTTGCTTGCCTGGCTTAAGTATCCGTTCGGCCAGCCGCCGAGAAGAAGTGACGGTGTTTCGTAGCCTAATGTACAAACAACCATCTTAACTGCCTGTTCGTATGTAACGTTGTCGTCCGGACGGAATGTACCGTCTTCAAAACCCTTTACGATACCTCTGTCGCATGCTACCTGGATGTTTCCTCTTGCCCAGTGTTCCTGCGCATCCGGGAATGAGCTTACGCCTGAATCTATGTTTCCGGCGCCGAGCGCTCTTGTGATGATTGCGGTGAATTCCGCTCTTGTAATCTGATTTTCAGGCTTGAACGAATATGCTCCGTTTTCTTCGTAGCCCTGAATAAGTCCCATTTTTGTCAACGTGATAATTGCTGACTGATACTTTGTTTCTGCTGTAACGTCCGTAAATGAAGTAACCGCAGCTTGTACACCAAATGATGCGAAAGCTGATATTATAATTACGAATGCAAGCAGTAAAGAAATCTTCTTTTTCATTGTTTTTACCTCCTGTATTTTCCTTGCTTTACGGTATTTAATCCGTGAGCAAAGTATAAAAATGCATTCTATATATATAATACCATGAATCTTCAATAAAGTCAACAGTTTTTTATTTGTAATTTATGTTAAAATTACATTAAAATATTTATGAAAAATTAATAAAAAAGTCATTGATTTAATATGAAAAAAGTGATATAATATAATTGGTAAGGAATGCACTCATGGTTTAGTGCTTAATGCAGAGGGTAAAATGCTGTTATAATTGAAAATTGAAGGTGTAAAATTGGAAATTAAGAAAGAAAATCAAAGTTTTTCATTAATTTATGTTTATTTACCATGAAATTTTAATAATTTCTCATTTTCCGTTTGCAACTGTAATTGTGAAATTTTTTGAATTTTACAATTATCTGTAATACTCAGTTGATTGGAGAAAACTATGAAAGATAATCGAAAAAACAAACGACCTAATTTTAATCCGTTTATATTTTTTCTTGCGGCATCAATCGTTTCGACGGTGATACTTAATATGATGCTGTCGTCTTTTACTGCGGCAGATACAAAAGAAATTTCATACAGTCAGTTTTTGGATTACATACAATCCGGAAAGGTTCAGGAGGTAATATTTTCCGGCAGTAATCTTGAAATTCATATGAAAAAAGAAGAGGCTGATGACACAAAACCGAAATCTGTTCTTGATTTCTGGGACTTCGGTTTGCTTTCGCCGGCAAGAGAAAAGGATGTTGTGTATTATACGGGATATATAAGAGACGACAGGCTGCTTCAGCTTATGGATGAGTATAATATAAACTACCTGACACCGGTGCATTATGATAATCCTGTACTTGACTTCTTCCTTTCGTGGGTGTTGCCGCTGTTGTTTATGTATGGTTTGTTCTTCCTGATTTCGAGGATGCTTACAAAGAAGATGGGCGGCGGAATAATGGGGGTTGGTCAGTCCAATGCAAAGGTTTATATGCAAAGCCAGACAGGCGTTACCTTTGCTCAGGTTGCAGGGCAGGAGGAGGCGAAGGAATCGTTAAATGAGATTGTTGATTTCCTTCATAATCCTGCTAAATATACGGCTATTGGTGCAAAGCAGCCTAAGGGAGCTTTGCTTGTAGGACCGCCGGGTACGGGAAAGACGCTTCTTGCAAAGGCGGTCGCCGGAGAGGCAAATGTACCGTTTTTCTCACTGTCCGGTTCTGAATTTGTGGAGATGTTTGTCGGCGTGGGTGCTTCGAGAGTCCGCAGTCTTTTTAAGGATGCGGCGGCAAAGGCGCCTTGCATAATATTCATAGACGAGATAGACGCCATAGGAAAAAGCCGTGATGCACAGTTAAATTCAAACGATGAAAGAGAACAGACACTAAATCAGCTTCTTGCAGAAATGGACGGCTTTGACTCTTCAAAGGGAGTTGTGATACTTGCGGCGACGAACAGGCCGGAGGTGCTTGATAAGGCACTTCTTCGTCCCGGTCGTTTTGACAGACGTATTATAGTGGAAAAACCCGATCTTAAGGGTCGTGAAGAAATACTTAAGGTACATTCAAAGAACGTGAAGCTTGGTGAGGATGTGGACCTTAAGGAAATGGCACTTGCCACAAGCGGTGCTGTTGGTGCTGACCTTGCAAATATGGTGAATGAAGCGGCACTTCGTGCTGTTCGCATGAAGCGTGAGCGTGTAATGCAGGAGGATCTTTTAGAGGCTGTTGAGGTTATAATTGCCGGTAAAGAAAAGAAGGACCGCATACTTTCTGCTGAAGAAAAGCGCATAGTTGCGTTTCACGAGGTGGGGCATGCGCTTGCGACGGCAATTCAGAAAAATACGCATCCTGTTCAGAAGATTACAATTGTTCCCCGTACTATGGGCGCGCTCGGTTATACCATGCAGATGCCTGAGGAGGAGAAGTATCTTATGAGTAAGGCTGAAATCCTTGATCAGATTACAGTGTTCCTTGCAGGACGCTGTGCGGAGGAGCTTATATTTAATACTCAGACAACAGGCGCCGCAAATGATATAGAGCAGGCAACATCTCTTGCAAGAAGCATGATAGCTCAGTACGGAATGAGCGACAGATTCGGTATGGCAGGGCTTGAGAGCCTTAAAAACCGCTACCTTGACGGAACGAGCGTGGCTAACTGCTCTGAACAGACGATGACTCTTGTTGATAATGAGGTTATTGAAACACTTAAAGATTGTCATGAGAAGGCTATGACGATATTAAAGGAAAATATTGAGGCGCTTAACCGTATTTCCGAATTTCTGATAGCGAAAGAGACGATAAGCGGTGATGAGTTTATGAAGATACTTGACGAGGTAAATAATCCGATAATTGAAGAATGAGATGAATTATAGTTTAGCGACTTAAATAAGTCGCTAAACTTCGATATAAATCCCTGCGGGATTTTCGATATGTGCTTCGCACTCGATATGCCTTACGGCGCGATATGTTTGCTACGCAAACGTTATGGAAGAAAAAATGCCATGC
>JAZTZP010000011.1:0-3511 GCA_045637525.1 Clostridia bacterium
AAGCGTGGATTTCACTCACACAAAATGTGTGAATTTCACATTTTACCGCAGGTAAAATATTTCACTGCAATACAGTAAACGTTAAGTTTACAGTATTGCCCCTGCGTGCGTTTCCATGTGCTTTTTAAGACCATTTTCCGTCTTGCACACCTTACCGCATACCGGGCATTCAAAACTGTCAGCTTTTTCCTGTACATCCGCATCCTCTGTATCAGTCTGCTCCGAAAGTACAGGCACTTGTGTCTTTTCAGCCTTTTTCTCAATCTCATCAATGGCTTTAAGTGCCTCTTTCATACAATCAGCGCATATATGTATGCTGTTTCCCAACTGATTACGGCGTGTAATGGAATACGAAACCATATTCCTGCACCCGTTCACCATGCATCTTCTCTTAAGCTTTTTAATTCTCATTTTATATCAATTCCTTTCTTCAATTTTCAACGCTTCGCTCTTCACTTTTATCTGTCTTAATTTCTTAAGACTTAAAAGTACCTCCTTTGCATTCTCCTGTGTTCTCTTAAAACACTTTCCTTAATCCTGTCAAGCTCCGTTTTCTCAGACTGAGCCTCTTTAGACGGTGCAGTATATTGTAAAACAAAATACCTCAAAGCGTCCGGCACGTGTGTAATATCATGCGGCTCGGTCATACAATCAGCAGGCTTAGTCAGATCTCTCTGCAAAGCCGGCAGGCATTCAATAAGCGTACTGCAGCTTGAAAAAATCTTTATCCGCTTATTCCGGAGCAGCTCTTTAACAGCAAGCCATCCGGCTTCTCTGTTAGCACTGCCCTTTGTAAGAACAAGTCCGGCATCTCTGAACAAATCAGCCTTTTGCTTTCCGCTCTCCTGGCTCCGTCCCCATATATCGGGCGGAGCAACGGTGTAATTAATCTTCTCACCGCCCGACAGTTTTAAAATATCCGCCGTACCGTCCGTAATAGTCTTGTCCTCTTTTGCATATTCCCGGTAAACGTAATACTCACCACGCTCATCAACAGCAATCCATACGCAGGCGCAGCAGTCAAGACCGTAGTCAATAGCCCTGTATCTTTTCCAGTGCTCCGGAATTATAAAAGGCTCAACAACATGAATATTTCTGTCAAACTCAGTAAAATACTGCCCTGCCATCATATCCCAGTTTCCGTATCTCCATGCCTGCTTAAGCTCATCGGAAAGATTATCGAGCATCTTCACATATCCCGGGTCCTTTTCCTTAAACATAGTGTTGTCGTCAATGGTAGCCGGAATAAACGCATAATCCTCAGGCGACTCATTATTTTTATATTTCCTTGTAATAAACAAGCGTTTAACCCACTCATGCCCCACGCCTCCGGGATTACAGGTAATATACATCCGTTTCGGAAAATCATTAGCACCTCTAAGACAAGCCGTCAGCGTTTCAAACTGAAAGTAAGTAAACTGCGTACCCTCATCAATGCAAATAACATCATATTCCTGTCCCTGATACTGTAAAACGTCCCCTTCAGAAGCACAATACCCAAGCTCAATAATAGAGCCGTTAGGAAAATAAAAGCATTTCTCCTGTTTGTTGTAGTGTGCAATGCCACTTAGCATCGGCACAAGCTCCCTCACGTGGTTTCTTTCAAGGTCTTTATAAGTACGTCTTAAGAGTAAAATCTTTATTCCGCTAAAGTAAAGAGCCATAAGCGCCATCTTATGCCTGAGAGCCCAGCTCTTACCGCCGCCTCTTGCGCCACCATACCCGACAAACCGTGTCCGGGCTTTAAAAAAACTTACCTGCTTAGGATTAGCAGAAGAAATATCAATACAAGTCTCACCCTGCATACTCATCACTTCCATCAGGCAATACAACCTTAACAGATGTATTTTCAGTGCTTTCGCCAAGCGCCAGAGCCTTTTTATCATAAAGAATGCCGATAGTAGTAGTAATCTCACGAACGTTCTGTAATTTCAGCTCAGCTATCTTCTTAGCAATATTCTTAAGCATCTCAGAGCTGTACTTCTCTTCCTCCTGTGATGAAATAGCGCTTAAAACATCATCAAGCTCCTTTTCAAAATCAAGCCCCCTGTTAAAACGTTTTTTCAACAAATCCAGACCGGAATTAATAATCTCATCAGCCTTTGCGGCAAATGACTTTTTCAGATCATCGCACAAAACATGAAATTCAGGATCCTCATTCCATTTCTTAGCCCACTTTCTCACAGTCCCCTCAGGAACGCCGATTTTCCTTGCCACAGCACAAACATTCTTCTCAGCAGCATACACACGCCTCGCAATCTGCTTAATCTCATCAGAATGCCGCCCTCCCTTAGTACGACCAATCGCCACAAACTCCTCAGAAAGTCCGCCATCCTTCATCCGGGCAACCTTAGCCACAAAAAAACCTCCTCTCACTTTTGTCAGCTTTCAGCTATTAGCTATCAACTAACTCCTAACTACTATCATTATAACAGCTTTTACTCGCAGTTATTGCAAACTTTTCAAAAACCGAAATTTTTTCAAAAAAAGCAACAAAAAAAGACCCCTCAACAGCGTAAAAACGCCATATCAGAGCCAATATTCATAAATATTTTTTTTCAAAAATCTCTTGAAATTTGTAAAATTTTAGTGTATAATAGATGTGTCGGAGTAATTCGACAGAATAAGGTAAGACTAAAAACGGCATAAAGCCGGGCGGTTATGCCACCACATATTCTGATTATCAGTAGTCGGGAATGGATGTGGTTGTTATGAAAAATTACATAATTAGGATTTTAATTTTAGTTATTGTGTTTTTGTTAACACTTACAAAAAAAGTAAGATAGCCCCCACCGGTCAAGTTAGGGCTATCTAAAAACTCTTCTTGGCATAACCGTTTGAGGTCTTGCCTTTTCTATTATCATTATACACCAATTCCCCGAATTTGTCAATACCTTTCCCGAAAAAACATAACACCATCCTTGCAAGCAAAAGTATTCATATCAAAACAAAAGCTTTCAATCATTAAAAAATATATAAAACACTTCCTTTTTCAATATTACACGGAGTAATTAACGCAGTAGTACTCTTTGAAATATCAAATAATTCTAAATACCGAGTCATACAAACAGACAGCACATCAAATATATTTCCCTCGTCATCTTTTAGTTTTATTCCTTCCCTTTTTCAGGAAATTGCGAAATGCAATTAAATTATAGTTTATCTGCATGTTTACAGTCTGCATTCGGTACGCTTTGCCAAAGCCTCCCTTGCCTAAAGGGAGGGGGACCGCTTGCGGTGGAGGGATTGTTCCTTAAATATGTTAATTTTCTTAGAAAACAATCCCTCAGTCGCTTTCAGCGACAGCTCCCTTTGCACAAGCAATACTGTCAACTTAAGAAATTTAAATTTGAAATCGCTTGCGATTTCTACCAAAACCTGTCGCTATGCGACAGATTTCACCCACGCGAAGCGTGGATTTCACTCACACAAAATGTGTGAATTTCACATTTTACCGCCGGTAAAATATTTCACTGCAATACTGTAAACGTTAAGTTGACAGTATTGCTTT
>JAZTZP010000012.1:0-11623 GCA_045637525.1 Clostridia bacterium
ACCGCTTGCGGTGGAGGGATTGTTCCTTAAATATGTTAATTTTCTTAGAAAACAATCCCTCAGTCGCTTTCAGCGACAGCTCCCTGGAGGTGAATTGACTTTCGTCAAGAGAAGCCACCCTGGGGTGTTACACAAGGGAGCCTATTTGCAAATCGTACCGAAATCCTACCGCAAACACGCAGAGAAACTATAATTTATTTCAAAAAACCATCAACCAAAAAAACAAAGGCACTTCCAAGGAAAAAATTCCTCAAAAGCACCTTTTTTTAATTACATTAGCATTAGAACTTTGCGTTATTAATCTTTATACCAGGTCCCATTGTTGATGCAATAGCCACACTTCTAAGGTATTGACCCTTAGCAGCTGACGGCTTAGCCTTAATAATTGCTTCAATCAATGTCTTAAAGTTTTCAGCAAGCTTATCCTTACCGAAAGAAACTTTACCGATCGGGCAGTGAATAATATTTGTCTTATCAAGACGATATTCAATCTTACCTGCTTTGATTTCGTTTACAGCCTTTGTAACATCCATTGTAACTGTACCTGCCTTCGGTGACGGCATCAAGCCCTTAGGACCTAAAACCTTACCAAGACGACCAACAACACCCATCATATCAGGAGTTGCAACAACAACGTCAAAATCAAACCAGTTTTCACTTTGAATTTTTGTAACGAGTTCTGCCTCACCAACATAATCAGCACCTGCAGCAGTAGCCTCATCAGCCTTTGCACCCTTTGCAAATACCAATACACGAGCTGTCTTACCAGTACCGTGTGGTAATACTATTGCTCCTCTAACCTGTTGGTCAGCGTGTCTTGAGTCAACGCCCAATTTGATATGAGCCTCAACTGTTTCATCAAACTTAGCGGTAGCTGTTTTAGTAACAAGCTCCATTGCTTCATCGACATCATAAGCTTTTGTACGATCAACAAGCTTTGCACTGTCTTTATACTTCTTTCCTCTAAACATTTCGTATCCTCCTTTGTGGTCATACGAGGGCATCTTCCCTCTCCCACTTAATTTTTAAACAGGGTAATTGTATTATTCTTCAACCAAAACGCCCATGCTTCTTGCTGTTCCGGCAATCATGCTCATAGCAGCTTCTAAGCTTGCAGCATTAAGGTCAGGCATCTTCTGCTCAGCAATAGCCTGCAAATCAGCCTTCTTAAGAGTAGCAACCTTTGTCTTGTTAGGAACACCGGAACCGCTCTGAATGTTACATGCCTTCTTTATAAGAACTGCAGCCGGCGGTGTCTTTGTTACGAATGTGAATGAACGGTCTGCATAAACCGTAATTACTACAGGAATTATAAGACCTGCATCCTTTGCTGTTTTTTCGTTAAATTCCTTTGTAAACTGCATAATGTTTACTCCGTGCTGACCGAGAGCCGGACCAACCGGAGGAGCCGGTGTTGCTTTACCGGCAGGAATTTGTAATTTTATATAACCTGCAACTTTTTGAGCCATTTTAAATGGCACCTCCTTTTTTTACTTTGCGGCCACGCCGCATTATTGTGGTAATTGCGGACCTTTTGGTCCTCCCACCGATACCCGGAGGGATTATGCGAAACGCATATCTATATAAACGCACATAACGTTTATATCAAATTAAAATTCAAACAGCCGTTTTTATTCGGCAAGCTCTATCTGACTTGGATCAATATCAAGCATAGTATCTCTTCCGAACATAGATATCTTTACGGAAACTGTTCGTGTTTCGTTTGAAACAGCTTGTACAATACCCGAGAAGCCTTCCATAGGACCGGACTTTACATTTACAGCATCGCCTACGTTGAATCTCAATTCTGCCGGACGTGTCTTTTCAACGCCCATCTTTTCAACCTCAGCCTGAGTAAGCGGAACCGGCTTAGAACCCGGGCCTACAAATCCGGTAACTCCGCGAGTATTTCTTACAACATACCAGCTTTCATCATTCATTACCATTTTAATCATTACATATCCCGGGAAAATCTTGTGCTTAACAACCTTTTCGGTCTGACCTTTCTTTTCCACAACATCTTCTGTCGGAACAACCACGTCGCAGATTAAATCCTGCATTCCGTGGTTTTCAACGGTCTTTTCTATGTTAGCCTTAACCTTATTTTCATAACCGGAATACGTATGAGCAACATACCATTTTGCATCCTCTGCCATAGCGTTCTCCTTTCACAGCTTAGAAAAGCTCTGTAAATTTCGATACCAAACCGGAAAATGCCATATCAAGTAAGAATAAGATAATGGAAACGACTATGATAAATACCAATATCACGCCTGTATTATGAATAAGCTGTTTCTTTGAAGGCCATGTAGCCTTTTTAAGCTCGGACTTTGTTTCTACAAAAAAGCTCTTACATCTTTTTATAAAACCGACCTTGTTTTTCTTTGTAACGTTTGTTTCAGCCATTTTAACACTTCCTTCTCTTTTATTTTACTTTGTCTCCTTATGAAGAGTATGCTTCTTACAGAACCTGCAATACTTGTTCATTTCAAGTCTGTCAGGATCATTCTTTTTATTCTTCATAGTGTTGTAGTTTCTCTGTTTGCACTCAGAGCAAGCTAATGTAATTTTTACTCTCATTTTTCTTTCTTCCTTTCCGCGCCAAAGGCACAAAGTATAGATACGGTACAAAAATATCCGTTCTTTTAAGCTCTTTTTTCACTCAGAACAAATTGACACACAAAAAAAGAGCCCTAAAGCTCTTTCATTGTACCACACTTTTTTATAATTGTCAAGTGTTTTTCGGTAATTTTTTTAATTTTTTTGAATTTTTTTGTAAATTCCCTTATTTAGGCTGCTTTCCGATGTAAGCAAGTATTCCGCCGTCAACGTATAAAACGTGTCCGTTTACGAAGTTTGATGCGTCTGATGCTAAGAACACAGCCGGACCTACTAAGTCTTCAGGAGTTCCCCAGCGTGCTGCCGGAGTCTTTGCAATAATAAACTGATCAAACGGATGCTTTGAACCGTCAGGCTGAACCTCTCTTAAAGGTGCAGTCTGCGGTGTTGCAATATAACCCGGGCCTATACCGTTACATTGAATGTTGCACTCACCGTACTCAGAACATATATTTCTTGTAAGCATCTTAAGACCACCCTTTGCCGCAGCATATGCAGATACAGTCTCACGACCGAGCTCACTCATCATTGAACAGATGTTAATAATCTTTCCGTGACCTTTCTTGATCATAGAAGGAATAACAGCCTTAGACATAATAAACGGAGCGTTTAAGTCTACATCAATTACCTGTCTGAATTCTTCAGCAGTCATTTCATGCATTGGTATTCTCTTGATTATTCCTGCATTGTTTACAAGAATATCAACCACTCCTACTTCCTTTTCTATATCAGCAACCATTTCAGCTACTGCTTTCTCGTCTGTTACGTCGCAAACATAGCCCTTTGCGTCTATTCCGTCAGCCTTATATGCCTCAAGCCCTTTATCAACAAGCTCCTGCTTAATATCATTAAATACGATTTTCGCGCCTGCGTCTGCAAGGCCCTTTGCTATTGCATAGCCTATTCCGTACGATGCTCCCGTAACCAGTGCAACTTTACCGTTTAAACTAAACATTTTCCTCTCTCCTTATCTTAAATCTTTTGTTTCTATAAAGTCCATATCAGTAAATTCCTGATTTTCTCCGCACATTGCCCAGATAAATGAATATGCCTTTGTACCTACACCGCTGTGGATTGACCAGCTCGGGCTTATAACAGCCTCTTCGTTATGCATTACGATATGTCTTGTCTCATTCGGCTCACCCATCATGTGGAATACAGCGTCGTTTTCGCCCATATCAAGATACAGATAAACTTCCATACGCCTGTCATGAGTATGAGACGGCATTGTGTTCCAGTTTGAACCCGGCTCAAGCTGTGTGAGTCCCATTGCAAGCTGACAGCTCTTTATTACTTCCGGATGGATGTACTGATTTATAACTCTCTTGTTACAATCTTCAACGCTTCCGCAAGGCACTTTCTTTGCCTTTGTTATATCAATCTTAACTATCGGATACGACTTATGCGCCGGGCATGAGCTTACATAGAACTTCGGCGGATTTTCAATATCCACGCACTTGAAAGATATTTCCTTATTTCCCATTCCGACATAAATACCGTCACGCGGATTCATTTCATAATCAGTTCCGTCGATTGTGATTATTCCCTTACCGCCGATATTAATACAGCCCATCTCTCTTCTCTCTAAGAAGTAATCCGAAGCAAGCTCCTTGCCGCCTTCAAGAGACAACACCTGATGAACAGGCATAATTCCTGCTGTAATTATTCTGTCAATATGGCTGTATGCCATTCTGATATTATCCTTTGTAAACAGCTTACTGATATGAAATTCCTCTCTTAATCTGTCTGTTGTGTAATGTTTTACATCCTTGGGATTAGACGCACTTCTGATTTCCATTTTACTTAAATCCTCCTTAATATAATTTCCGTATACCTCTATCTGAGACAACGCCGCCCATGAGAACGGGAACGCCGCCTGCTTAAAGTTTGTTAAATGTATTGTTCTTGTTTTCTTCTTTTCAGGTAAAACAAGCTCCTGTCCTTCCGCAGTTTCAACAAATTGTGCCGTAGCCGTTGATTTATCGGAAAACTCAACGTCTATACTCTTCCAATATGTATCATGCGGAAAGTCCGCTCTTAAAAAGAACACTATTTTTTCAATTTCCACATCTGTACCGAAGTCTAAATAATACTCAAGATCTTCTCTTGCTCCGCCTGCCCATGAGTGATAAGGATATGCACCGTGCGACTCATTTTCACAAACACCGTCTATCGCATTTCTTTCATAGAAGCAAACATCCTCACGTGTTACAAGATTTGCATACGCATGTGGGAAGTATCTCTTCTGACCTCTCTTATCATGAGAATTAAGCGCAATATTTCTTGTTCCGTATTTGACATCATCCGAAGGCTCATATGCCTTGATTTCATGAGCAGTTCCCGAAAAAGCATTATCGGAATATCCGGCTCTCAGCTTTCCGGACGGAACTTCAAACTCAATGTAATTTCCCGGCGCATACACTATACTTTCGGCAATTTCACAGTCAAGCTTTACTGCAATATATTCAGTGTCCGCTTTAACTATTATCTTATCGCCGTCATTATATTCGCCGTTATACACTGTGTCTACACTCTCACCCTTTTGTGAAAAAAGCTCCTCACCGCTCGCATTAATAATTTTGACCTCTAAAATCGAAATCACCTCCAAGATTTATTTTTAAAGAAAATATCTTATTATAATTATATCATGTGAAACCTGCAATTTCTTTGCAATTTTCACTTTTTATATTGCAATTTTCACCTTTTAATATCTTTTTAATACAACCGTCTCACCTACCACGAAAAATCATATCCGAGAACCTTTGATACATTGTAAGCCGGAATATAAATCTCACCATCTGCAATTAATAAATGACCGCCATATTCATTCCTGCTGTACCCCACTGCCATAATACTATAATTCACATCGTTCAGCATAATAGAAGTAACCGGCAAATCCACAACATATCTGCCGTCCGCAGTGAAGAACTCCGGAGCAGGCGGTTCATCATTATATTCAACAAGGTCAGGCGTTATATTGGTGTCATAATTCAAATTAAATGCATATGTATATTTCTCATATTCATCTGTAATACCATTAACCCAACTTGATACAGCGGTTTCCGTTTTCTCCTCCATAGTACATTCACCACCGAGAATTGCCGCAAAATCAGACAGCTTAATATATGTTTTACCGCCCGGATCACCATAAATCATATTCGACGAAGTTTTAATCATATACTGCTTGCCATCCTTTTCAACCAAAACACCTCTTTTTAAAATCACATCATTTTTCGTTGGTCTTCTATCATCATTTACAGATTTTATTGTTCCAAAATCCGTTTCATACTTATAAAAATCCATAGGCTTTGAAATTGTAAGCTTTCTTTCTTCCTCATCCCAGTCCACATTATAGCCATGGTCTCTCATAGCCTCCGCACATATAACTGTTCTTCCACCGATATTATAGCTTTCGATTTCTTTGCCGTTTAAAGTTGTTATAATATCCGTTTCATAATAGCTGCATACAACCTCCCCCGGATCTGACACAGAGCTCTCGACTATTTCACCACTCATTGCCTGCAAAGAAACAAATCGGCCTCCCTTGTCTGTTATATCAAGCCGTCTTTCATTTTCATACCAATACACATCAAACCCATAGTGCCAGTTTAAAATTTCTGCATCAATACAGGTCTTTCCGCCTATGTTATAAGATGTAACCGGAGCATAATACATATAAGTTATTATATCAGTTGAATAAACCTCCCCCGCCACATCTCCCGGCGCAGCGAAAACACCCGTTGACATAGTGAACATAATTGTCACAGTTAAAATTATTGATAATATTTTTTTCATTGCATTAACCCCTTTGCAGATTATTTAATTTTACCAATAGTAATACTTTCCTCACCGAGAGCATCGTAAATCTCACTCATAAACATCAGCATATCTGCCTTTTCACCGTTTCTCACAAACTGCATACGAGCCTCTATAACACCGTCTCCGATTTTATTGAATGTTACCTTCACCGATATAAATTTCTGTCGTTGTATCAGCTCCGCCGATAATTCCCGTATTGGCGGATTGAGCTGCATATACTCTGACGATTGTAGCTATTGCCTGTTCTGTTGTATAAGCGTCTTGCGGAGCGAATTTATTTTCTCCAACGCCGTTCATAACTCCCATATTGCACATTACTTGTATGGAATTTAAAGCCCAATCGGAAATATTCACTTCATCATCAAAAATAAAGTACATTTCTGTAACAGGTACAGGAATAGTTTTATTTACCATTTTGTGAAGAATAACAGCAGCTTCTTCACGGGTAAGTAAGTCATCAGGTGCAAACTCCGTTTCAGATTTTCCGTTGATAATTCCCATTGCATTCAATCTGATAATCTTTGAATTTGTTGTATCGGTAAACTTATTTTCTCCCGTAACCGTGTCAACCTCTTTAATAACATTATAGCAGTAGTTGTATATAAGCTCGCAAAATTCCTCACGGGTAATAGGAGCAGGGAAATTATAATTTCCACCAACATTTATTATATTTAATGCTATTGCTTTTTCAATATCCGATTTTGCCCATTCGCTGTATGGAACAGATGTTGCAGAGGTTTGTCCTCCTGATGAAATCTCAGATTTATCCATATTTGATTTGTCAAAATTATCAGAAACAGGCGTAACCGTATACTCATAATCATAATCGTCTGTATCTGTGTTCTTGTTTAATTTATATTTTTCTCCGAGTTTTTCAATAGTCTTATCCTCGATTAAAGCAGTCAAAGCATCGTTGACAAGATTATATAATGATGTTTCCGGCTCTCCGGCAGCCTCTGCGATCTTTCCTTTTTCAGCAGAATTGTTAGGAAATACAATCCCGTATTGTTCAATGCTCGTATCGGATATTTTGCCGTCAAAATATGTTGCCTTTGCACTTAAATATGGGACAGTGTAATCAATAACATTATTTCTGTCTTCTGTAATTGAGATTGCTGATATAGCACAAGCAACCTCACTCCTCATAACAGCAGGAATGAGTTTATCAAATGACATATCTACATACTCAATTTCAAAACCAATCCTTTCAGCGATATAATTCATAAGGTCAATATCAAATCCTGTCAGCTCTCCATTTTCGTTGTAATACTCGAATGGTGGAAACTCTGCATTTATACCGACCTTGATTTTATCCGACTGCATCGGGCCGTCAACTCCGTCCGCAAAAACAGCGGTTGACATTATAAGTAACATTGTGATTGATAAAATGATTGATAATATTTTCCTCATAGTGTTTACCTCCTTGCTTTTTTCTTCCTGATTTTATATCCGATTACAAATCCGATAACGCCAACAAAGATAATTAAAATCAATGCACCGATTGTATATGCTGTTGTTGGATTATCAATTATCCAATAAGCAAAATTTGCATAAGTGCTTTTTAGTTTTGGTAGATTGGGCTGTGCTTCTTCGGGGAATAACTCAATTAGCTTTTCATAGTCTGCTGCCTTAATTATATAATCTCCTTGCGGAGCACTAAACATTTCAGTTCGGCTGTTGGCTACTTTGCAATTATCCCACATATACACGCTATATGTTTTTTCTCCCTCACAGGCGTTTATAACAAAACTATCATCACTTGATGCCAATGTGTTTTTTACATCTTTAAGAATGATTTTATCAGCAATAGTAAAAAACTTTTCTTTGTCAATTTCGTAATTTTGTTGTCTGTTAAATAAGGCAAATTCTATTTTATCGCATTTATCTCTGTCAATCTCAAAAAGAGCTGTCAAAGAAATTTCCGCTCCTTCCTCCGTGAGAGCAGCATTTAATTTATCAATTCTTTCTTGTTCGGCCTTTTCATATTTTCCATCATTGAGATATTTTTCAAAGCGTTCCCACATATCGCCCTCAACATTTTTCAGCTTTAATGTTTTGGTGTCATAGCTTGTAACCTCAAAAATGTCTGTCGGGTTATTTTCGTCAAAGTATGTAAACAGATATACATTTCCGGGCTTAACGTTAATATCACCAACAGCATTTGCATTACTGTAATTTTGTTTTGTTCCTGTGTTTATATCTCCTTTGATTTTCTTTACAGGAGAGACGGCGACATCTCCGTTTTCAGTATAGGAAATTATCTCACCGAAAAATATATGAGCTCCGTCATGGTGTAGTAAATCCTCCGGCACGCTTCCGGCGAATACTATAACTGATAAGGAAAGCATAAGAATTGTTATGCAGATAAAACTAATTAATTTTTTCATAATCATCCCATCCTTTGTATCTTTCACACGTATTAACAGGAAAAATCCCCCTCTGCTTATAATACAATTTCAAAGTCCGAAAAGTTGCATTATTATCTGTTTTTATAATATTTTTTCCGTCGCAGATGTGTACTACCGTCAACGCGATAAATAAACCGGTAACTATAAATTCATTATTATCAGATAAGCAAATGCAATCACTACACCCTCAATACATTTTACAGTTACTCTGATTCTCATGAGGTTTAATCCCCCCCGAACAGTCACACCTCTCAAAAAATATTATACCATGTCGGCAATAAGATGTCAATATTTTCACTTATTTTTACCACGGTTTTTGAACGAATTAATTTTTATGAACAAAATTATAAATTATAGTTTAGCGACTTAAATAAGTCGCTAAACGCGATATAAATTCCTAACGGAATTTTCGATATGTGCTAACGCACGCGATATGCCTTACGGCGCGATATGTTTGCTTCGCAAACGTTATGGAAGAAAAAATGCCATGCATTTTTTCAATATTTAATCAAACAAAAGCAAAGCTTTTGTACCTTAACGTTCGCCTTTGGCGAACATATCGCGTTGACTTTAGTCAACATATCGCTTGCCGGCAGGCAAATATCGCGTCAGCCACAGGCTGACATATCGCTATTATAGTTTAGCACCGCTAAACTATAATTTGTAATTTTGTTTATAAAAAAAATAATTCATTCAAAACCGTACGAATTATTTTATATGATAAAAAAGTATAAATAAAACACAAAAATTTTTGGTAAAACAGGGCGAAATGCGTGTTTTCTACATTATATTGAAGGTATTCTATATTGAATTTATATATTTTTTGGGGTATAATTGAGGTAATAGAATTTATATTGAAAGAAGGTTTTGGTATGATACCGAGAAGTGAATTTCCCAATCCTCAATGGGAGAGAAAAAATTGGAAGTGTTTAAATGGCGAATGGGAATTTGAATTTGATTTTTCAAAAAGTGCATTAGAGAGAAAACTTTACGAAAAAGAAAAATTTGCTGAAAAAATAATTGTACCGTTTTGTCCTGAAAGCGAATTGTCAGGAATCGGGTTTAAGGATTTTATTCCGGCGGTTGCATACAGAAAAAATATAACAATCAGTAAGGAAGAGCTCGATGGAAGAGTAATACTTCATTTCGGAGCGGTTGATTATGAGACAAGTGTTTTTGTAAACGGAGAAAAAGCAGGTTCGCATACAGGCGGCTACTCGTCTTTTGAGTTTGATATTACAAAGTTTCTTCATGAAGGCGAGAATATAGTGTTTGTATATGCTGAAGATGATGTGAGAAGCGGACTTCAATGTGCAGGAAAGCAGAGTGGAAAATTTGAGTCTTATGGCTGTTTTTATACACGAGTTACAGGAATATGGCAGAGTGTATGGCTTGAATTTGTACCTGAGTGCTATGTAAAGAACGCAAAATATTATACAGACATAAACGCCGGAGTTATAACAATAACAGGTGAAACTGCAGGCGTTGGAGAAGTAAATATCAAAACAGCTTTTGAAGGGAAAGAAACAGGAGCGGTAAGCGTTTATTCAACAGGCAGTTTTACAGCTTCTGTAAAGCTTTCAGAGTTGCACTTATGGGAATTGGGATGCGGAAATCTTTATGACTTGACAATATCATTTTACGGTGATACGGTTTACAGTTATTTCGGTATGAGAAATACATATCTTGACGGCAAAAAATATATGCTCAATGATAAGTCGGTATTTCAGAGGCTTGTTCTTGATCAGGGATTTTATCCGGACGGAATATATACAGCTAAAGATGACAGCGTATTCATTCGGGATATAGAATTATCTCTTGCGGCAGGATTTAACGGGGCGAGATTACATGAAAAGGTTTTTGAGCCGAGATTCTTATACTATTGCGATAAAATGGGCTACATGGTATGGGGTGAGCAAGGCAACTGGGGCTTTAACCACAGTCATCCGGAGGCTGTCGTAAGATTTATTAATGAATGGACGGAGGTTTTAAACCGGGACTTTAACCATCCGTCAATAATAGGCTGGTGCCCGTTTAATGAAACATGGGATTATGTAGAGAAGAGAGAGCGAAACAGACTTCTTTCGACTGTGTATAAGATTACAAAGATAATAGATACCACACGTCCGTGCATTGACACAAGCGGAAATTATCATGTTTTAACCGATATTTATGATGTTCACGATTATGAGCAGGATCCTGATAAGTTTAAGGAATACTATGCACATATAAAAGACGGCATAATAAACGATCAGATAGCACGAGCGAGCGGAACGGATTGGCAGAAATACGAAGGCGGACCTGTGTTTATCAGCGAATACGGCGGAATAAAGCTTGACACCGAAGAATACAGTAGCGGATGGGGATACGGAACATCACCGAAAACGTTAGAAGAACTGATAGACAGATATAAGCGTATGACCGATTCAATTCTCGATAATGAGGATATAATGGGATTTTGCTATACTCAGCTTTATGATGTTGAGCAGGAACAAAACGGTCTTTATACATATGAACGCAAACCGAAGTTTGATATGGAAGTATTTAAGAAGATAAATATAAGAAAAGCTAAAATTGAAGAATAAAATTGACCGATACAAAGAGAGCGTTGCTTGGCAATGCTTTTTTTGTGAATAAAATTATAGTTTAGCGACCTGAATGGTCGCTAAACGCGATATAAATCCCTAACGGGATTTTCGATATGTGCTAACGCACGCGATATGCCTGTCGGCGCGATATGTTTGCTTCGCAAACGTTATGGAAGAAAAAATGCAAAG
>JAZTZP010000013.1:0-11242 GCA_045637525.1 Clostridia bacterium
ACAGCCGGAGCAGTCTGAACGATAACATACTTATCCTCGTTATAGATTTCGTCAAATACTTCGCTTACATAATCTTGCTCTTTTAATGCGCCAACAGGACAAGCAGCAATACACTGTCCGCAGTTTACACAAGTAGAATCAAGAAGGTCTATATCGAAAGCACATGCAATTTTTGTGTTAAATCCACGCTCCGTAGCGTCGATAGCACCAACAGTCTGAACCTTCTTACAAACATTTACGCAACGACGGCAAAGTACGCACTTATTGTTATCTCTTACAAAAGATACAGAAGACTTGTCCTGTTCATATTCATTTCTTATTCCGTCGTAAGCAATATCAGTAACGCCGAGCTCATCAGCAAGAGCCTGAAGCTCACAGTTCTGATTTCTTACGCATGTAAGACACTTTCTGTCATGATTTGATAAAATAAGCTCAAGAGTAGCCTTTCTTGCTCTTTTTACCTTCGGAGAATGAGTTAAAACCTCGATACCCTCAGCAACCGGATAAACGCAGGCAGCCTGCAAAGCTCTTGCACCAACGATTTCAACAACACACATTCTGCATGAACCTGTCTCTGATGCTTCCTTAAGGAAACAAAGAGTAGGAATATCTATACCAACCTGACGGGCAGCCTCAAGAATAGTAGTTCCCTGAGGTACTGATACCGGCAGACCGTTAATTTTTAAATTTACCATTTCCATTTATTTTTACCGTTCCTTTCTTAATACTCAGATTTAAGCCTTATAAATGGCATCAAACTTACAAGATTCCTGACAAGCACCGCACTTGATACACTTATCCTGATCGATAACAAACGGGCTCTTGATTTCGCCTGAAATAGCACCAACAGGGCACTTTCTTGAACAAAGGCTACAACCCTTACATTTATCAGGATCGATGATATATTTCGACAATGCCTTACATACGCCTGCAGGACATCTCTTTTCCGTAACGTGAGCCACGTATTCGTCTTTGAAGTAACGAAGAGTAGAAAGCACAGGGTTAGGAGCAGACTGACCAAGACCGCAAAGTGAAGAATCCTTAATGAAGTAGCAAAGCTCTTCAAGCTTGTCCAAATCTTCTAAAGTACCCTTGCCCTCTGTAATCTTTGTAAGAAGCTCTAACAAACGTCTTGTACCGATACGGCACGGAGCACACTTACCACAAGACTCATCAACAGTAAATTCAAGGAAGAACTTAGCGATGTCAACCATACAGTTGTCTTCGTCCATAACGATAAGACCGCCTGAACCCATCATTGAACCGATAGCTAAAAGGTTATCGTAGTCGATAGGAGTATCAATTAAAGATGCCGGAATACATCCGCCTGAAGGTCCACCTGTCTGAGCAGCCTTAAACTTCTTGCCGTTTGGCACGCCGCCGCCGATTTCTTCAACAATCTCACGGAGTGTTGTTCCCATCGGGATTTCAACAAGACCGGTATTGTTTATCTTACCACCGAGAGCGAATACCTTTGTACCCTTTGACTTCTCTGTACCCATTGATGCAAACCATTCAGCACCGTTTAAGATTATCTGAGTAATGTTTGCGTATGTTTCAACGTTGTTAAGAAGTGTAGGTTTGCCCCAAAGTCCTTTAACAGCCGGGAACGGCGGACGAGGACGAGGCTCACCTCTTTTACCTTCAATAGATTCAATAAGAGCAGTTTCCTCACCGCATACGAATGCACCGGCACCAAGACGGATATCGAGGTCGAAATCAAAACCTGTACCGAATATATCCTTACCGAGCAAGCCGTATTCTCTTGCCTGATTTATAGCAATCTTAAGTCTGTCAACGGCGATCGGATACTCAGCTCTTATGTATATATAACCCTGATTTGCGCCTACTGCATAGCCGGCAATAGCCATAGCTTCGATTACAGCGTGCGGGTCACCCTCTAAAACTGATCTGTCCATGAATGCACCCGGGTCACCCTCATCGGCATTACATGCAACGAACTTCTGCTCGTTTTGTGATTTATATGCGAAGTCCCACTTAAGACCTGTCGGGAATCCACCGCCGCCACGGCCACGAAGTCCTGAATCCTTAATTATCTGAATAACCTGTTCAGGTGTCATTTCAGTAAGAACCTTTGCGAGTGCCTGATAACCGTCAACACCGATATACTCATCGATATTTTCCGGATTAATTACACCACAGTTACGGAGTGCAACTCTCTTTTGCTTTGCATAGAAAGTTGTCTCGTTAAGTGACTTGATGTTATCGCCATCAATTGTTTCACTGTAAAGAAGTCTCTTTACTATACGTCCCTTTAAGAGATGCTCTTCAACTATTTCAGCAATATCACTTGCTTCAACACGGCTGTAAAAAGCACCTTCCGGATAAACTACTACGATAGGACCTAAAGCACAAAGACCGAAACATCCTGTTTCAACAAGCTTTACTTCGTTTTCAAGTCCCTTTTCTTTAAGCTGATTTGCAAACTCTTCCTGAAGAGCCTTTGAACCTGACGAGGTACATCCTGTACCGCCGCAAATCAATACGTGGGATCTGTAAATATTATTCATTCTGATTCAAACCTCCTGATTATTTTTCTACTGCGCCTACGGTGTACTCCGTAACCGGCTTGTTATTTATGATATGCTCAGCAACAATGCGAGCTACCTTATCCTCTGTCATTTTAACGTATGTAACCTTTTCCTGTCCCGGTGCATACACCTCAACGATAGGCTCTAAGCGGCACATTCCTATGCAGCCTGTTTGTGTTACCACAACATTTGAAACATTACGCTTGTCTATCTCCTGCATGAATGCATTTAAAACAGGACGAGCTCCGGCAGCTATACCGCAGGTTGCCATTCCGACAACTATACGAATACCTTCTTCACGCTCTTGACGTAAATTAACCTGATTTAACACACGGTTGCGAATTTCTTGTAATTCTGCTAAACTTTTCATAATTTATTTCTCCTTTCAAATTTTACGTTTTTTAAGAATTTTCTTGTATATACATACCTATCCACCCTATCACTTCCGGCAAATCAAGCGGCACTTCCGGTCCCAAGGTATTCCTCAGTTCCGCAGTATCAAGCACAAACTCTTCACCGTCTTTTATATGACGATAGATAAAATCTATATCCGGCGAGCCGGAAATAAGAGTCTGCATAGTACCTGCCATATCGCCTATGGGTGCACGGTCTATATGATTGTGAATAAAGCTTACACTAAGCTTTGTGCCCTTTCCGGGCTCAGATGAAATGTCAAGGCTTCCTCCGCAAAGTTCTGCCGCCGCCATAAAAAGCGGAATACCAAGACCTACCTTTCTTGTTGTACGGGTAGTGGAAAACGGATCCTTTACCCTGCTTAAAAATTCAGCGTCCATTCCGCAGCCGTTATCGGTTATATCTATGGAAAGCAAATTTTCCTTTGTATTCTCGTTTAAGATTATTTCAATAACAGTCGCTTTTGCCTTTACCGAATTTTTTGCTATATCAAGAATATGAAGTGACAATTCTTTCATCTTTTATGTTACCTCCCAAAAGCCGGTTTTGCGAAAAAATCCTTTTCAAAAATCCCGGACACACTGTTTATATCAAGCATCGCTCCGGCGATTGATATTTTCTCAAGATAATGAGCATCGGAATTTTGAAATACTCCGTATTTCTTTAAATCCTCTCTGTTATCTAAGTATGCCGGTATGTCATTAACCGACGTTGAAATCTCGATATTTTTTATATCAAGCTCCGGCGGTATGAAACCGAGATTTGTAAGAACACTGTATGAATGCCTGTCAACATGGGCGGGAATAAACAGTCCGCCGGCTTCCTTAACAAGCCCGAAAACCGATTCTATGGACAAATCAGTCGGAGATATAAGAAGCCTTTCCTCATAACCCGTTATGTTATCATCCTCGTCCATAAAAACCTGTTCACCGAAAATATCCGGTCTGTTTTTAATGTCCGGAAGATGTTTATATACCTCCGCCGCAACGAACTCAGCAGCTTCGATATCCGGATAAAGAGTAAGTATATGAACTTCCTCCGCCGTTTCAATCTCCATTCCGGGTATTACCCGAATCCCGACAGCCTCTCCGACTTTTTGTGCCGCTCTTACATTTCCAACAGTATTGTGGTCCGATATCGCAACAGCACCCAGTCCCGACAAAGCCGCCATATTAACAATATTATTCGGCGTCATATCCTTATCACCGCAAGGGGATAAGGCAGTATGAATATGAAAATCGTAATATATCATAATAATCGCCTCTGTTTTTTAAATTTCACATAGTGCCATATCTTTTGCAATTTCATATGCAGTTTTTTCGCTTTTCAATATTACGATATCCTCCGAATTTGCTTTTTTAACAATTTCATCATCGGCACCAACACCCTCGCAAAGTATTATACAAGCCGCATCGGTAAGCGACGCAACCGCAACGATGTTGATATTATTCATAATCGTAATCCATGCATCTCCCGACGTTGCTCTGCCCATAACCCAGCTGAGCAGGTCGCCTATATAACAACCTGTTATATCACGGTCGGTAAAATCCGGTTTTGTGATTAATTCTAAATTAAGCTTTTCGGCAATCTGTGATATTTTCATTTTATAACCATTCCTTTCACAAAACCCGAGGCTGACATAAAATCGTCCGCAACACTGCGGTCAACTTTAATCAGACTTTTATTTATTGATGGTTTTCATTAAGTTCAAAAAGCTCTTTCGCTAATTCCCTTATACGTTCTCTCATTTTAAATATGCAATCATTTTCATTTGCAAAACCTCTTGCCACGTCCTCCGCCAATGCTCTGCACGACGGTGCGCCGCATGAGCCGCAGTCAAGCTTCGGAAGCCCCGAATATACTCTGTCCATGCATTCCATTTTTTCCATGGCCACCTCAAGATTTTCATCAAGTGTTGAAAACGTTGAGCCTTTTACTTCTTTCTTCCATGAAATTTTTTCAATATCCGGATTGCATTCTTTTTGCTCTATGCTGCACTTCTTTGATTGCTGTGAGATACGCCTTGACGCAATAAATGAATTTACGAGATTTAAAGATCCACCCGAGCATCCGCTTGTACAAGCCGAAAATTCTATAAACTCAACAGTGTTTACCTTTCCGTACTCGATTTCCTCCAAAACATTAATTACATTATGTATTCCGTCAACCGATATATAATCTTCAACGCCTGAACCTTTGCACTCGCCACCGCTCCTTGCCCAGAAAATACCTTCACGGCCCGATACCGCAAGCGGTAATTCCTCAGTTATAGTATTCAGTATAAGACGAATTTTTGCAAAAGCGTCCTTTGCGGCAATCACTCCGCTGACATTTGATTTTTCTAACGTTAGCGGTGATTTGATACTTGTTACCTTTGCAGGACATGGCGTTATGAATATAATTCCTATTTCATCATCCGAAAGTCCCGTCTTAGCCTTAGCTTGTTCTCTTGCAAGCATAGCTGCAACCTCCATCGGAGATATTATATTCAGAACGTTTCCGAGAAGATTCGGAAATCTCTCGCGTATAAGCCTTAAAACAGCAGGACAAGCCGAACTGATAACAGGCTTTTTCAGATTTCCCTCAGCCAGAAGCTTTCTTGTAGCCGCACTTACATATTCCGCACCCCTTGCCACTTCAAACACATCATCAAACCCGATTTTTATAAATCCGGTCAGAATTTTATTGACGCTTGTATCGCCTCTGAACTGACTGTAAAATGAAGGCGCAGGCAAGGCTACGTTATATTTGTAATTTTTAAGTATATCAAAACTGTCGGTAAGAGCAACTTTTGCATGAGACTGGCATACGCGTATACATTCACCGCAGTCAATGCAACGTTCTTTAATTATCTTTGCCTTACCGTGTCTTACTCTTATAGCTTCAGTAGGACACCGGCTAATGCAGTTTGTACATCCGTGACATTTATCCTTGTCAAGCGTAACCGAATGGAAGTAATCCATCATATCACCCCTCACAGATTTATAGTCAGCGTTAAAGTAGTTCCTTTTCCTACCGCTGTTTCTATATGCATATCGTCTGTATACTTTTTAATATTCGGCAAACCCATTCCGGCACCGAAACCCCATTCTCTTATCTTGTCGCTTGCAGTGGAATATCCCTCCTGCATGGCAAGATCTATGTTTGCAATTCCGGGACCGTTATCACGGAACACAAGGCGTATTTTCCCGCCTTCTATCTCCGCTTCGCATTCACCGCCGCCGCCATGGATAAGCGTGTTTATCTCAGCTTCATACATTGCAATAGAAACCTTTCTCACAACCTCCGGCGAAATGCCGAGTTTTTTAAGAACTGTTTTAAAATTGCTTGAAGCCTCACCGGCAGTAATAAAGTCGTCTCCTGATATAATATATTTTTTAATCATTACTGCGACCTCTTAAACCTTCTGCATAAAGCATACCGCAGGCAGCATATAAAGGATGTTTTGTTGTTAAAACAGAAATACCCTTCTCCTTTGCAAGCGCCGTAACCTCCTCAGGCGGAGTTTTTCCTCTTACAAAGCATACTGCAACAATATCCATCATTTCGGCAGTACGTATTACCTGCGCATTTATAAGACCTGTCAGAAGCAATGACTGATCCTTTACAAATGCGAGTACATCGCTCATAAGATCACAGCCACAGGCTGTATGTATGTCTTTTTTTTCAAGCTGTTCATTTGTTTCGCCGCTCAGAACTTCAGCGTCTAAAACCGATTTTATATCAGACAATAGCATAGGCTCGCTCCTTATATATTAATATTTACCAAGTATATCGTCTACATCATCTACTGTCAGTCTTCCGTAAACTTCTTCATTGACAGTAAGAACCGGTGCAAGTCCGCACGCACCTATACAACGTGTTGCCTCGATTGAGAATTTACCGTCCGGTGTACATTCGCCGACATCAATTCCGAGACGTTCTTTAATTCTTTCAAGAATATCTCCCGAACCCTTAACATAACAAGCTGTACCGAGACATACGCCGATATGGTATTTGCCCTTGGGGCTTAATGAGAACTGTGTGTAAAAGGTAACTATACCGTAAATCTCAGCAAGAGGAACATCAAGCCCCTCAGCAATCATGGTCTGAACCTCAACAGGCAGATAACCGTAAATTTCCTGAGCTTTATGTAAAACAGGAATAGTCGCGCCATCCTGGCCCTTATACTCAGCGAGTACCGCCATCAGCTCCTTCTTCTGTTCTTCCGTACCGTTAAACGGCACTGCATTCTTTTTCTCCATCTGTAAACCTCCTAATGTAAATGTTTAGCAAAAATAAACCTTTAATACCTTAGGTATTAAAATATTATTTTCCTCCACCTTCTATTATATCAAATATGTTAGAAATTTAACAGTCTTTTTTGAAATTTTTTTGTAGAAAATTTAAGTCTTTTTTTGTGTATTTTTAATAAATCTGTACAAAACTCATGAAATTTATGGAAATATAGGTTTTATCAGTAATTTTTTTGTTAATTTAAAGGCCGGAAATTAAAACAGACGACCGTAATAAGCTTCAGCCGCCTGTTATATCAATATACCCTCTTTTTAAATCATAAAACCTTATTTAAGATTTTTTTCATAAGATTCTATCATCTTTTTCACCATACGTCCGCCAACGCTTCCGGCTTCCTTTGCTGTAAGTCCGCCGTTATAGCCTTTTTCCAGATCAACGCCAAGCTCACGAGCCGCTTCTGTCTTAAACTGTTCCAACGCCTGTTTTCTACTCTTATCTGACATGATTAAAAACCAAACCTTTCCGCCCAAAAAACTTTAACCGGGCATAATCAAATTACATTTAAGGCAATCATATAACCTTCAATAATAATTTATCCCGAAAGTTTTTTTGTATTCAATGAAATAAATGGAATTCAGGTTAAAAAAATCCTCTGCCAAAAATTAAAAGCAAAGGATTTTTCATTTCAGGGAATCTCTGATAATTCAGCGTGCGGGGAATTTTCAGAGGTTGCCTTTATTCATTAAGGTCATAGAACCGATGTATAACAACGCCGGTTGCCGGCTTCGGGAATATGCATACCGAATGCTTCGGCATCTTTTCGCCTGCCACAGTAACGCCGCTTACCTGATTGAGCTTTACCGGATTTAACATAAACATACATCCGTATTCGTGAGCCTCAACACAGCGCACACCATACTCCGCACTCCTTGTATAATCAACGCGGGCGCTCATCGTCTCATCATCTCTTATATTTAAAAGCTCTTCAAAAATAAGCTTATTAAGAACGGTTATGTCAAGCGAACAGTAAATATCAGATTTGCCCGGCAATATCTCTTTTAAATAGCTATAATCCTTAAGGCTTAATCTGTAGAAATAATCATCGCCGCAAAATAAAGCAATCTTCGTTTCACTGCGCTGAGTTGCAATCTGCTTACGCATGGTATTTACTATATTGTCATCCACTGTATCAACAATTATCTTTTCTATTTTAAATCTGTCCTGGGCGTTGGAAATAAGGCCTTCCTCCCTGAATCCATTCGGGAACTTCACAAGACGGTGAACAGGAAGCTGACTCTTTCCGTTTTCATGCGCCTCGCAAAAATGTGCCAGAATGTAGTTATACGTATAGTCGGGATTATACTCCGGCTGTGATTTCATGTAATTTTTATACTCAAGTGCAGCCTCATATCTGTTATGACCGTCAACTATATATATAAGTCGGTCCGCAAAAAAATCCGAAATAATATTAATGGTAGGTGCGTATGTAATTTTCCACACTCTCTGGCAAAGACCGTCCGTTTCAAAACTAAAATCCGGCTCCTCCTCGCATATTTCAAGTATAAGATTTTTCATCTTACGCTCCGTATCAAGATACATACAGCTTATCATACTGCCGTTTGCCTGAGTTGCTTTTATCATATTAAATCTGTCATTTTTCGAGTTTGTGCTCGGCTCTTCACACGGAGTAACAATCTTCTCGCTGTAATCCGTAAGCTCTAAAAGCCCAACAAATCCACGGTTATATCTTAGTTCATTGTTTATTATAACAGTCTGTTCATATAAATATATGGCAGGCTTTTTCTCGCGCACAAGAACTTGCTTTTCAATCCATTCGTCCATATGTCCGCGTGCCGTTTCATATATATCTTTTTCTCCTTCTGCATAAGGCGAAATAAACCTTACCGCATTATATTCACTGCTTTTATAAAACTCATCCTTATTCTCACCTGAAATAGAATCGTACGGCGGAGCCATCACCATTCCTAAATTATCAAATTTTTCCGGATTATAAATGTAACCTTTAAAAGGTATTACTTTTGCCAATTTCATTCCCTCCAACTAAAAAAATCAAACAGTATGCAATTTCTGTACAAACAGAAAGATACATCATTGTCACACATTTATTTCATCGGTTAATCTTCCGTATTCCGTCACATAATATTGATGTAATCATCTGTTGCTCACGCTGATGACACAAAAATTCAGTGAGCGGAAAGGAAGTATATTATGAGTTATTCAAGCTTTGCAAAAGGTCTTGCAGCCGGCGTGGCAGTAGGTGGCGCCGCAGTTATGTTCGCACGCCCGATGTCTGAACGCCAGAAGCACCGTCTTCACAAAAAAACCGAGCATATGTTCAAAAACCTGAGTAATATCATCGATACTGCTCTTGAAATGCTTAAATAACAATGTACCGTATTATTTTCGCACTATGCCGTTTTGCAAACTCTTGTCATAACCGAAGCCTTGCAAAGCGGTATCTACATAACAATTGTATTTCCTCTGTATCTTTTATTATACATACTATTCCCCAAAATTTCAATAGGCAAAATGAATAATTTACAAATTCTATACAATCTACAAATTTGTGTCAAGATTTTGTACTATTTCATCTAAAATCCTGTGTGCTGTTTCGGTTTTCGTAAGCAGTGGAAGCTCTTTATTTCCGTTTTTTGTAATTATTGTAACAATATTGGTATATTTTCCAAATCCTGCTCCGTCAATCTTTACGTTATTAGCAACAATCATATCGGCATTTTTAGATTCAAGCTTCTTTGTAGAATTTTCAATCATGTTTTCCGTTTCCATAGAAAAACCGCAAATAAACCGACTGCCTTTATTTTTACCTGTATACTTTAAAATATCCTCAGTTCTTTTAAGTTCTATACACATTTCGCCGTCTTTTTTCTTTATTTTGTTGTCGCTGACCGTAACAGGCGTATAATCGGCAACAGCGGCAGCTTTTATTATAATGTCATTTTTTTCATAATTTTGTTTAACAGCCTCAAACATATCCGCCGCGCTCACTACGTCTGTCGGCTCGATGTATGAAGGTACCTGTACCTCACGTCTGCCGCTGATTAAAGTTACCTCCGCACCGCGAAGATATGCCGCTCTTGCAAGCTCTACACCCATCGTGCCGGTAGAATGATTAGTTATAAACCTTACAGGATCAATCGCCTCACACGTAGCTCCGCAGGTCACAAGAACACACTTTCCGGCTAAATCCTTTTCATATGCGATTTCTTTTTCTATCGCCTCAAATAAAACAGACTCATCCGCAAGCTTTCCTTTTCCGACATCGCCGCAGGCAAGACGTCCCGATGCCGGCTCAATTATCTCCCAGCCGTAACCTTCAAGCTTTTTCAGGTTATCCTGAACAACTCTGTTTTCATACATATTTGTATTCATTGCAGGTGCAATCATGCACTTGCATTTACAAGCCATTACGGTAGTACTTAACATATCATCAGCAATCCCGTTTGCAATTTTGCCGATAATGTTTGCAGACGCAGGCGCAATCAGACAAACATCTGCCTTTTGTGCAAGCGATATATGTTCTATATCAAAGTTAAAATTCCTGTCAAACGTATCGGTAATACACTTTGTCCTTGTAAGACTTTCAAATGCTATCGGATTTATAAAATTAACGGCGTTTTTAGTCATAATAACATGAACCTCAGCTCCGCATTTTATAAGACGGCTGACAAGCCCGGCAGTCTTATAAGCAGCAACAGAACCGCAAACACCGATAAGAACAGTTTTTCCTTTCATTCCTTTATCATCCTTTCATTTTAGGAAACACACAAAAAATTCCTGTTTATGCTTAATTTATATTATACGCTGTTTTATCGTCATTGTCAATACACAAAAGATGATTTTTGCAAAAAGACACATAAAAATTATAGTTTAGCGGCATATCCGCTAAACTATAATAGTGAAATATTTTGCTTTCAGCAAAATGTGAAATTCACACTTCGTGTGAGTGAAATCCATGCTTTGCATGGGTGAAATCTGTCGCCATGCGACAGGTTTCGGTA
>JAZTZP010000014.1:0-41193 GCA_045637525.1 Clostridia bacterium
GAGAAGCAAAGACTTTTTCTGCTTTTCAGAACATTCAAAACCGGCCACCTGAGCAGGGGTTAAATTTGAAAGTGAGCTATGAGGTCTGATGAAATTGTAGAAAAATACAAACATCATAATCATAGAATTAGCACTTTCATATCATGGAAAGTTGGGGACGTGCCTGTTTTATCACGTTTTTGCAGGATGGTGTAAAAATGGCATGGATATGCGATTTGTGTAAATGTGCAATAATAGGCACGTCCCCAGCTGTGCTTGAACAAGAATTAATAATCTGAAAAGCCGTATTCGTCAAAAAAACAGCTGACAATTTACAAAAAGTTTGCAATTACAACTAATAATATATTGACAAACAAAATAACATATGTTATAATTATCGAAAAGGTCTTTTGAATAAATTAGTGTAATTTATTCCTGATGAATTTAAAAGGAGAGTAAGTAAAATGAAATTAGAAGGATTAAAGATTAATTTTTTAGGTGACAGTATTACACAGGGCGTGGGAGCAAGTAGTCCGGAAACTGTTTATCATGCGGTTTTGAAAAGGGAGGCGAAGCTCAGTGAGGCAAGAAATTTCGGAATAAGCGGAACCAGATTTGCACTTCAAAAAGGTACTCCCGAAAGACCGAAGGATGATTTTGTTGATGTTAATTCATTTTGTGAAAGATTTGATCAGATGACCGATGATGCTGATGTAGTAGTGGTTTTTGGCGGTACTAATGATTACGGTCATGGCGATGCAAAGTTAGGCGGCTTTTCAGACAGAACTCCGGATACATTTTACGGAGCTTGCCACTGTTTATTCAGCGGACTTATCAGAAAATATCTCGGAAAAACTATTGTTATTATGACGCCTCTACATAGAGTTAATGAGACGAAGAATACAGGAGACGCAAAAACATGCGGTGTCGGAGCTTTAAGAGATTATGTAAATATAATAAGAGAAGTGGCAGAATATTATTCGCTTCCGGTGTTGGATTTATATGCATCAAGCGGATTACAGCCTGAAATAGAAGAAATAAAAGAAAAGTATATTCCGGACGGTCTTCATCCGAATGATAACGGAAATGCGGTAATAGCACATAAATTAAAAACGTTTTTAGAGGCACTTTAATAAACAGAAAAGGACGTCATGGATTGATATTACAGCGAGCACTACGGATTCAAAGAGTATCGGCAAAAAAATAACCGGAAGTGACGAAAATATTTATATATCAAGACCGATGGAAGAGTATAATGTATCTTTGGTGATGCGTTATTCAAGAGAACCTGTTCAGAATATATATATTACAATAAGCTTTTTGTTTCTTGCGATTCTTGGCGGATTAAGTGTTCTTGTAATGATAAATGCGCATAAAATGTCGAGATATATTATAGAACCGATAGAGGCGACTGAAAAGGCAGTTAGTACGAGTGAAGTGGATTATGTAGCATACAAGCGAAAGTCAAAAGATGAATTTGATGAGCTGATAAACCACGTTAACGAGATGAAGTCAAGAATAGAAAACCTGATTGACCGGATTTATAAGCAGAAAATAATATCAAAAGACTTGCAGATGGAGGCACTGAGGGCGCAGATAACACCACATTTTCTTTATAATGTTTTTGAGATAGTAAATGCAATGGTGGATCTAAACGACAGCAGAGTTACAAAGCTGATTTTGCTTATAAGTGACTTTTTCAGACAGGGAATAAGCAGAAGTGAAGGCGCTATAACACTCAGCGAGGAGATAAAATATCTAAATGTTTATCTGGATATTCAGAGATTTATTTTAGAAGAACGGTTGAATATTAAAACGGATATTGATGAGCGCTGTCTCGACAGCTTAGTAATTCGTTTTATAATACAGCCGGTATTTGAAAACATATTCAAGCATGGTGCGTATAAGAAAACAGACGAAATAAATATTTCATTAAAAGTTTATAAAATATCAAAAAGTGAAAAAATAAGAATCTTAGTAAGAGATAACGGTTCGGGAATGAGCAGTTCTCAGATTGAAAAGCTGAAAGCTCATATAAACGGAGAGGAAACTGAGCTTACGGGAATAGGACTTAAAAATATTAACGAAAGACTTATTCTTCATTACGGAAAAGAGTATGAAATGAAGCTTTTCAGTAAAGATGGAAAAGGACTGACAGTAGTAATAACAATACCATATAACAAAAAGACGTCGATGTGAAAATCGGCGTCTTTTTTCTTAAAAAAAGCACGAAAGCGCATTAAATTTTGAAAAAGTATGCATTTCCGATATTAAAGAATAATGATGCAAATATAATAAATGCAATGCATCATGATTATTTGGTGTATTGCATTTTATTTGGCGTAAAGCTTTTTGTATTTTAGTGGTGTCATGCCGAAGCTCTTTTTAAAAAGGGTAATAAAATGCGAGCAGTCGCAAAATCCGCATTCAATACTTGCATTAAGCACAGATGTACCGTTTCTTAAAAACTCTGCCGCAAGAGTAAGACGTTTGCTTTTTATAAATTCAGCAGGAGTTATGTGCAGTGTTTCAAGGAAATGTCTTTCTAATGTATTTACGCTTACAAAGGCTTCTGCGGCAATTTCTTTAACAGACAGCTTTTCTGAAATGTTTTTATTTATATAGTCAATCGCAATCATAACGTCGTTGGGCAGAGCCTTTGACTGTAGTGCTGAAATTTCGTTTTGTCCTTCTTTAAGTAGCATAAGCATTTTGAAAAAATATGCAAGCTTCTCTGCTTCTGACAAATTTTCTTTTGCAATATCAAAACAAATGGATATTAATTCTTCGCTTTTTTCTTTTGGCAATACTATCAGGTTTTTTTCACCTGCATTGCGGTCAAAAAATATATCAAGTAAATTTTCGTTTCCGTCGGATGAAAATAAAATCCAGAAATGCTTGTGTTGGGCGTTGCTGTTATATATACAGTGGTGATATTCATTAGGACGGGTGATAATTGCATTTCCGCGACTTACGGGATATATTGTGTTTTCGACCATGAATGATACATCGCCTGTAAGATTCAGGTATATTTCGCATTCACCGTGAATATGAGAGTCATTTTGGTTTTCGAATGCAAAACAATCGATTTCAATATATTTAATATTTATTTTAAACGGACAAAGACTTGAAAAGCTTAAAATATTTTCCTGTATCATAACAAAAGCCTCCCTTTTTGATGATTATATCATATTTTTTGGTGAAAAGTCAATAGAAATATAATAAAAAGTGTGATATACTGTAAAAAAGAAGGGATGATGAAATGGACTATTTAATTTTATTAATCGCCGTGCTGTTCCAGGCGGTAACATTTGTTTATCAGAAAAAGTATCAGAATAAGGCAGGTACTACGCTTTTATCGGGTTTGGTATTTAATGCTGTTATGGGTTTTGCTACGGTATGGATATTCTGGATAATAGGTGGATTCAAGCTTGAGTTTTCGGCGTATTCTTTAATTATGGCGACGGCTATGGCAACGTTGGCAATATGTTATAATATTATAAGCTTCCGTATTCTTAAAGACGGAAACATGGCACTGTATACATTGTTCCTTATGACCGGAGGGATGTTGGTTCCATATGTATGGGGTGTGGTGTTTCTGGATGAGCCGCTTACGGTAATACGAAGCATAGGAGTGCTGTTTATTATAGCAGCAGTTATATTTTCCAATACCGGAGCAAAAAAGCCTGATAAAATTCAACTGCTTTTGTGTATAACTGTATTTATACTAAATGGCTTTGTGAGTGTAGTTTCAAAGCTTCATCAGATTGACACAGTACATAATGCAGTCAGTGCAACAGGTTTTGTGATTTTTACAGGCTTGGTGAAATGTATAGTGAGTGCAGCGGCAATTCCGATTGTAAAAAAACGTACAGGCGGAGAGCTGCCTAAGATAAAGCCGGTACTGTATTTTATTATTATATCAGCGGTGGTAAGTGGGCTTTCGTATATGCTTCAGCTTGTTGGAGCGGAAAATCTGCCTGCGACAGTGTTGTACCCAATCGTGACAGGTGGAACTATTATTTTTACAAGTATAGCAGGTATGCTTGCGTTTAGAGAAAGACCGTCTGTACAGCAGTGGATTGGTATTGCGGCTTGCTTTACGGGAATTTGTATGTTTTTATAATACAAGACTAACTATTAAATGTCAAGAAAATTTTTTAGAGAGTTAAAATAATCAGTTGAATACTGAAAATATATAATACAAGGAGAGGTAAAATATGAACAAGAATCATCCGGCATTTAAAAGGTTGCCAAAAAGATTAACAATAAGCTTCCCACTGTGGGGAATATTCGGTACTGAAGGGGCGGAAGCTCCTGCATTTAACGACCTTGACAGGTTTGTGCGAGAGCATATGGAAAGAGGATTTAACTGCATACGTCTTGATAGCGGTGCGGGACTTATGCATGATATAGACGGAAAACGACGTGGAACGGTCGAGGTTTATCCGGATTTTTTTGGAAATTATTCGACTGTTATCCGTCAACAGGGAGAGATTTACGGTAAGGGTGGTAAATGTGATTTATATAAGAATTTAATTGAGCTTTTCACTGCAGCTAAAAAGTATGGCGTGTATATTGTGCTGTCATCATGGTACTATCTTCACACATTTTGGTTTCATCCTCAAAATGACCCGATGTGTGATGAGCTTTTTGCGATTCCGCCGCATGAGCGTTTTATGGCGTTTGCAAAATTTCTGGATTATATTATTTCGGAACTGGAAGAACAAAAGCTTGATGATATGATTGCTTTTGCGGAAATCTTGAACGAGGCGGACGGATTGCCGTTTGTTAATGGCTACGGCGGAGTAAAGGGAGCAAGTGATGAAGAGCTTGCAAGGTTTAAAAAAGAGCATGAAGACGCGATAGAATACCTGCAAAAAAAGCATCCGCAGATTCTGTTTGCGTTTGACTCATATACATCATGGTCAGATATGAGGCAAGTTCCGGGCAATATGCAGGTTTATAATTTTCATAATTATTATCTTTGGAAAATATATGATGAGGTTTTAAATGAAAATTCTCGGTTTTTAAAGGGTGAGATTACGGAAAAGGATGTGAGAGCATCAAGAAACGGATTGCTTCCGGCAAGTGATGATTGGTATGAACGTGTAGCAATATATAATGACCTTGATGAAACAAAGCTTGATGAATTTGAAAGACTTATTGAGAAAAAGCTGAATGAGAAATTTGATACTTATCTTGCTACTGTTGATAATAATTTTGAGCATATCAAAGAAGCAATGGCAAATTTTGATGTTCCGATTGTATGTGGTGAGGGTGTAAGCTATATTGCTTCAAAAAAGCTTCTGTGGGAAGAAAAATCTGAAAAATACTGGGAGCTTGTAGAAAAAGCTATGGACAAATATAAGGAATTCGGTTTATGGGGAACAGTCATAAGAACCTGTTCAGGTCCTGAGGATCCGTCATGGGATAGGTGCGCGGACAAACTGAAATACCTTAATGAAAAATTTCTAAAATAAGTATGCCCCGTCAGAACTTCCGAAGCTCTGACGGGGTACAGTTTTTGTATTGATGCACAACGTGGCTGAATATTAAAACTGATATTGATGAGCGCTGTCTCGACAGCTTAGTAATACGTTTTATAATACAGCCGGTATTTGAAAACATATTCAAGCACGGTGCGTATAAGAAAACAGACGAAATTAATATATCGTTTAAAATATATAAAAATCTTTGTTGCGTCAAGAAATACCTTTGCCCGAAAAGTATAGTGATCACGCATTAAAAGGTGATTACATGGGACATAGGGAATGTCATATTACTCCTGACTGGCTTTTAATTTACAAAAAAGAAAATGATATGATTACTTTGTCTTTGACTCGAACAGGAAGCCATAGTGATTTGTTTTAACAAAAAAATAATGGATGAGAGCAGAAATTCTCTCATCCATTATTTTTTTAGATTTTTATTTTGTAAAAGTATTAATGACGGTGTTTAATAAGTCCGATTGCTTTTGACAGTTCCATTATGACTGTTGGAACGAGTATCAGTCCTAAGCCTGTTAAATAGAGGCCTTTCGGGAGTGTTATCAGGCCGAAGGCAACTTTTAGTGGTGTGAACATAACCAATAAAACGAGCAGTATTGATATTAAAGCTGCAAGGTTTAACGTTTTATTCGAGAAAACACCGATTTTGAAAATCGAATGTTCCGAGCGCATATTATAGCTTTGGACAACCTGCGAAAGTGAGAGTACCATAAATGCGAGTGTCTGACCGCCGGAAAGTGTACCGGTTGTGTTTTCGCCGAGCTTAAATCCGATTAAAGTAAGGAGTGCAAACATTATGCCCTGGAGCACAATACGAACGCCGAAACCGTGTGCGAATATGCCTTCGTCTTTTGGCTTTGGAGGTTTTTCCATAACGTCTGCCTCGACTGCTTCCATGCCGAGGGCAATTGCCGGCATACTGTCTGTAACAAGGTTAATCCACAAAAGCTGCATAGATAACAGCGGTGTTTTATGCCATAAAAGCATGGCTGTAAAGACCGTTATTACTTCGCCTATATTTGTGCCGAGAAGAAAGCCTACGACTTTTCTGATGTTTGCATAAATTCCGCGTCCCTCACGTACTGCTTCAACAATCGTTGCAAAGTTATCATCTGTAAGCGTCATATCAGCCGCACCTTTTGCAACGTCTGTGCCGGTAATTCCCATTGCACAGCCGATATCTGCGGCTTTTAATGCAGGTGCATCATTTACGCCGTCGCCTGTCATGGAAACAACCTGACCACGTCTTTGCCATGCCTTGACAATTCGTATTTTATTTTCCGGAGAGACTCGTGCATAAACCGAGATGCTCCGAACAGCTTCGTCAAGCTCAGAATCTGTCATTTCATCAAGCTCGGCGCCTGTAATTGCTTTGTCGTCGTCTTCTGTAATACCGAGCTCTTTTGCGATTGCAGAGGCTGTAACGATATGGTCGCCTGTAATCATAACGGGTTTTATTCCGGCATTGCGGCAGGTTTTTACGGCTTCTTTTGCCTCAGGTCTTGGCGGATCAATCATTCCGACTAATCCCATGAAGGTAAGTTCGTTTTCAAGAGATTCAGGAGCAGGATTTTTGGGAAGTGACGGTATCTCTTTATACGCTACTGCAAGAACACGAAGTGCTTTTTTGCTCATTTCGTCGGTTAAGAGCTTTGCTTTTTTGATGTCGCCTGTGATACAGCGTTCTGCCATTACATCAAAAGCACCCTTTACGATTACGACAAGCTTTCCGTCGATTTTATTTACGGTAGTCATAAGCTTTCTGTCGGAATCGAACGGGATTTCGGCAAGACGGGGATGTTTTTTTGTAAGACTCTCTTTTGGCATTTGGTTTTTTAAAGCTGCAAGAACTATTGCGGTTTCGGTTGGGTCACCGATGTGCTGTTCTTTGCCTTCGTTAAATACTACCGAACCGTCACAGCATAAGGTTGCATACATGAGAAGTTTTTTTACGTTATCCGAACAGTTTTCGGTTATTTCTTCTGCGTTTTGCGAGCCGTCTGTGTATGCTTTTACGAGTGTCATTTTGTTTTGAGTCAGAGTGCCTGTTTTATCGGAACAGATGATTGAGGCACTTCCTAAGGTTTCAACTGCCGGAAGTCTGCGGATAAGTGCATTTTGTTTAACCATTCTTTGTACTCCGATTGAAAGAACGACCGTAACAATAGCAGGCAATCCTTCAGGGATTGCAGATACGGCAAGAGATACTGCTGTCATGAATATTTCCATAGCCGGTACGCCGTTTGCAATACCTACAACAAAGATAACGGCGCAGGCAACAAGTGCGACTGTTCCTAAGTATTTACCAAGCTGTGAAAGCTTTTGCTGAAGCGGTGTTTCGGTCTCGGATTCGCTGTCTAAAAGATTTGCGATTTTTCCCATTTCTGTATTCATGCCGGTGGCGGTTACGACGGCTGTTGCAGTGCCGTAGGTGATACTGCATCCGGAAAATACCATGTTAGTACGGTCGCCAAGCGGGGCGTTTTCTTTAATTTGTGATTCTGCGTCCTTTTCAGACGGGACTGATTCACCTGTAAGTGCTGATTCCTCACTTTTTAAGGAAGCACTTGACAAAAGTCTTGCATCTGCCGGGATAAAATCTCCGGCTTCGAGCTTTATAATATCGCCCGGTACGAGTTCGGAGGCGTCGATTACTTTTTCTTCACTTTGGCGAATTACTCTTGCGTGAGGTGCGGACATGTTTTTTAAAGCGTCGAGGGCTTTTTCTGCTTTGCTTTCCTGTAATACGCCGATTACCGCATTTAAAATTACGATGAGAAGAATTAGCGCCGGCTCGAAAAATTCTTTCGGGTTTCTTTCAATACAGGCTATTACAAATGACACAACCGCCGCGGCTATAAGTATCAGTATCATAACATCTTTAAACTGCGAAAAGAACCTTTCGAGGTTTCCTTTTTTCTTCTTTTCTTTCAGCTTGTTTTCACCGTATTTTTCCTGTAGTTTTGATATCTGCGCTGAGTTCAGTCCTGAATTTTCGTCCGAAGACAGTGTCTGTAAGACCAGTCCCTTTGATTGATTATAAAATTGCAATTGAAATTCCTCCTTGCATAATGACTGTAATTTATGAATATGAATTGATTATACCATATTATAACAACTTTTTTTATAGACGGTGTATTGAGAATGTTAATGTTTTAATAACAAAAAGTAAATTTATTGCCGTTATTTTTAATTTATCCGGAATTATTTTGGATGATACACTTGAAAGAGATGTATTTTTGTGGTACAATAATAACAGAAAGGAGGATGTGTTATATGAATATTTGTGTTTATGGGGCTTCGAGCGGAAGTATTGATAAGATTTTTCATGATGAAGCCTATTTGCTTGGGGAAGCTATGGCAGGATGCGGTCATACTCTGGTATATGGTGGTGGTGCAAACGGGGTTATGGGGGCGACTGCGTGCGGTGCTTATGATAACGGAGGGAGAATTATCGGAGTTGCGCCGGGCTTCTTTGATGTTGACGGAGAACTTTATGACAAGTGTACGGAATTTATATATGCTGAGACTATGAGGGAAAGAAAGCGGATTTTAGAAGAACGGTCCGATGCGTTTATTATGGCTCCGGGAGGGATAGGCACATTTGATGAGTTTTTTGAAATTCTTGTGCTTAAACAGCTTGAACGTCATAATAAGCCGATTGCGGTTTTTAATGTTGCCGGTTGCTATGATGATATGCTTGAAATGCTTCGTAAAATGGCAGAAAACCGTTTTATGAAGAAGAAAAGCCTTCTGCTTTTTAAATGCTTTGATAATATAGATGAAATGCTTCGGTATATTGAAAATTACGATCAGAAACCGATGGATATAAGTGAGCTTAAGGATATACGCTAAAACAATAAGCGGCGGTCTTTTGAAAAACAAAGACCGCTGTTTTATTTTAATCATAGGCAAACCAAAAATTTTTAACCGACAGCTCGTATTTATCTCTGTCAATTATATAGCTCATAGCGTGTGCCGCTCCGGGTACAACTAAGAGCTGTTTCGGGGCCATACACGCTTTATAGTTTTCATATGTCATTTCTATCGGCACGAAAGTGTCGTCTGTGCCATGGATAAAGAGAACGGGGATTTTATTGTCTTTAAGTGCGTCGATGGTAGTATAGTCTTCAAATCCTATCTGTATTTTCTTCTTGCATAAGTCGTTTATTTGTTTGCTGCGTATTTTGTATGATAAATGCATATTGTTTTCGGCAACGTGCTTCCATATTGCGTTGGCGGAAGTGAAGCCACAGTCGGCTATTATGCCATGCACGTTTTCGGGGAGCTTAAATCCGCTTGTCATAAGGACTGTTGATGCACCCATGGATATTCCGGCAAGATATACAGGCAGATTTTTTTCGTTATGTGCATTTACCCATTCTATCCAGTCAAGACAGTCATAGCGCTCGATCATGCCGAAGCCCATATAATCTCCGCCACTGTTGTTTTGTCCTCTTTGTTCGGCGTAAAGAACGCTGCAGCCGTTATTATGCCAGAAATCAGATATTGCTCCGAAATCCCTTGTCCAGGAGGAGCGCCAGCCATGCATGGCAATGATAATGCGTTTGTCGGTTTCTTTGTGATGCCAATGCCCGGTTAAGCTTTCTCCGTCGTGCGTTGTTATTATTCCGATCGTTTTGCAGTCACTGTTTCTGAGCTTTTCGGAAAATCCGGCAAGTTCTGTTTTTAAGGCTTCGTCTTTATGCGGTTTTGAGAGATTTCTGTTTTTCATGGTTTTTGGTATACTGCGGTCGAGTGCGGTGTTTACAAAAAGCCTGGTTGTGAAATATGAAACAACGCCACCTGCCGTAATTCCGGTAAGTGCAATGCCTGTTCCGATGATTATTCCTTGTGTGCTCTTTTTCATCTCGGTGTCCTTTCTGTTATTTTTGATTAATATTCTTAGCTGTGGCTTTTGTTTTTATACACATTATATTTATTTTAACAAAATTTCAAAAATCACTTGACATAAGAAGTATTTTCCTATATAATAAAATCAATATATTATGGATTTTTACCCGGAAGGGAGATAGGAGTATATACATGAAGTATATGGGAGTAAATGAAATAAGAGAAAAGTTTCTTTCATTTTTTGAAAGCAAGGGATGCTTAAGACTTGACAGTTTTTCACTTGTTCCGAAAAATGACGCGAGCCTTCTTTTGATAAATTCGGGAATGGCGCCGCTTAAGCCATGGTTTACGGGAGCTGAGACTCCGCCGAGAAAGAGAGTTACAACTTGTCAGAAGTGTATCAGAACACCTGATATTGAACGTGTGGGTAAGACTGCCCGTCACGGTACTTTCTTTGAGATGCTCGGAAATTTTTCGTTTGGTGATTACTTTAAACGTGAAGCCATTTCCTGGGCATGGGAGTTTTTTACTGAGGTTATCGGTATTCCTGAGGAGGTTTTATGGATTACGGTTTATGAGGAAGACGACGAGGCTCGTGATATATGGGTAAACGAAATCGGGGTTTCTCCGGAACGTGTTGTTCGTATGGGAAAAGAGGATAATTTCTGGGAGCACGGAACAGGTCCTTGCGGTCCTTGTTCGGAAATTCATGTTGACAGAGGTGCACACCTTTCATGCGGTCCTGATTGTAAGATCGGCTGTGACTGTGACAGATTTATGGAGATCTGGAACCTTGTGTTTACACAGTTTGATAAAGATGAGGACGGAAACTATAACCGCTTGCCAAACCCGAACATTGATACGGGTATGGGTCTGGAGAGACTTGCGGCATATGTTCAGGGTGTTGAAAATCTCTTCGAGGTTGACACTGTTCAGGGTGTAATGAAGCACATAAGCAAGATTGCAGGTGTGGAATATAAAAAGGATGCGGCAAAGGATGTATCGCTAAGAGTTATAACCGACCATATAAGAAGTACCGTTATGATGGTATGTGATGGCGTTATTCCGTCGAACGAAGGCAGAGGCTATGTTTTAAGACGTTTACTGCGTCGTGCGGCTCGTCACGGAAAGCTTTTGAATATTGACAGACAGTTCCTTTATGAGGTTGCAGACACTGTAATAAACGAGTCTATGGCCGCATATCCGGAGCTTGATGAAAAGAGAGACTATATCAAGAAGATAATACAAAAGGAAGAAGAGCGTTTTGATGCTACAATTGATAACGGACTTGGTGTTTTAAACGGCTATATTGCAGATGCTAAAGCTTGTGAGAGCACGGTTATAACAGGTGAACAGGCGTTTAAGCTTCATGACACATTCGGTTTTCCGCTTGATTTAACTATTGAAATAGCAGAGGAAAACGGTCTTAGTGTTGACAGAGACGGATTTAACAGCTGTATGAAGGCTCAGCAGGAAACGGCAAGGACAAGCCGTAAGGACGGCTCAAGCTGGGATGCTGAAGAAACATATGATTTTGATTCGGATGCAACTGTTTTTGTAGGATATGACAAGCTGTCACATGAGAGTGAAATAACGGGCATTGCCGCAAACGGTGAAGTTTGTGCTGAAATATCTGTTGGCATGGAAGGAATAATTGTTGCAAAAGAGACTCCGTTCTATGCTGAAATGGGCGGACAGGTTGGCGATGTGGGAACTATCTGCGCTGACGGTGCAAAGGCTTTGGTTACCAATACAAAGAAATCGGGAGACGGCATTTATCTTCACGAGGTGAAGGTTACCGACGGCAGCTTTACAACAGGTACAAAAGCTGTGTTTGAGGTGTGCAGGAAGACAAGAAGGGCAACTGAGAGAAATCACTCAACAACGCATCTTCTTCACAAGGCACTTAAAGAAGTTCTTGGCTCGCACGTTGCACAGGCAGGTTCTTTAGTTAATCCGACAGAGCTCAGATTTGACTTCTCGCACTTTGAGGCGATGACAACACAGCAGCTCAAAGAGGTTGAAGAAAAGGTAAATGCAGCTATTTTAGATGCTATGGACATAACAGTACAGGAGCTTCCGATAAATGAAGCAAAAAATCTCGGTGCGACAGCTCAATTCGGTGAAAAGTACGGAGATGTTGTAAGAGTTGTATCTATGGGCGATTATTCAGTAGAGTTCTGCGGAGGTACTCATCTTACAAACACAGCACAGGCAGGCTTGTTTAAGATTATAAGCGAAGGCGGAGTTGCCGCCGGTGTCAGACGTATAGAGGCTGTAACCGGTGAAGGCGTACTTAAATATATAAGCGAAAAGGATAATGTGATTGCTGATACTGCGGTTGTTCTTAAGACAAATCTTTTAAACGAGCTTCCGCAAAAGGCACAGAGTGTTATGAACGACCTTAAGGAAAGCCAGAGAGAGCTTGAATCTATAAAGACAAAGCTTGCACAGGCAAAAGCCGGAGATTTGCTTACAGATGCAGAAGAAATAAACGGAGTTAAGACAGTTATTTCACGTTTTGACGGTACATCGGCAGAAGATCTTAAAAAGACTGCAGATGACATAAAAGAAAAGCTTGAATGTTGTGTTGTTGTATTTGCAAGCGCTTCAGACGATAAAATCACGTTTGTTGCAATGGCAAGCAAGTCGGCGGTTGAAAAGGGTGTTCATTCGGGTAATATAATCCGTGAAATAACCGCAGTAGCCGGAGGTAAAGGCGGCGGAAAGCCGGATATGGCTCAGGGCGGCGGAAAAGACGCTTCAAAGATAGACGAAGCACTTTTAAAGGCTCAGGAAGTAATAAAGACACAGCTTGGTTGATAACAACCTCAGAGGAAAGGGAACTATGAAAAAATTACTTTGCTTGATGTTGACAATAACTCTTATTTTTGCGTTTTCCGGATGCGGAAGAAAAAAACAGACCAGCGGGACTGAAGCCTCGGACAAAATTACGGTATATACTTCGTTTTATGCAATGTATGATCTGACCAGGACAATTGCAAAGAATACGAACGCCGAGATTATAAATCTTGTGCCGGTCGGAACTGAGCCTCACGAATGGGAGCCGACTGCATCGGACATAAGAGAGCTTTCAAAAGCCGACGGAATAATTTTTAACGGAAACGGCATGGAGGGCTGGACTGATAAGATAAAAGAAAGTATAGGTGACGTGCCTGTGCTTGAAGCTTCGGAGTATATAATGACAATAAACGATTCCGGCATTACAGACCCGCACGTGTGGCTTAGTCCTCAGAATGCAAAAATGCAGATGAATGCAATAACAGAGTTTTTGTGTGAGATAGATGGTGAGTATGCGGACGTTTTTCGTGCAAATCTTCATAGTGCATCCGAAGAGATTGACCGTCTTGATGATGATTTTAAGACTATGGTTAACTCATGCGGAAAAAAAGAAATTATAGTGACACACGGCGCATACGGATATTTGTGTTCCGTTTATGGTCTTCAACAGATAGCTGTTGAAGGAATAGCCGGCGAAAGCGATCCTTCACCGGAAAAAGTTTCATTTGTTATAAACTTTGCAACGGACAAGGATATACGCTATATTTTCTATTCAAACGGAGAAAGTGACAAAATTGCAAGGATGATTGCCGATGAGCTCGGGGGCGAGACGGCAGTTCTTAATTCGTTTGAATTTGACTCCGAGGGGAGAGACTATATAACAATAATGCGTGAAAATCTTGAGGCTTTGAGATTAGCGCTTAATTAAAATAAGTACCATGCCCGGTCTTTACAGCTTATAAGGCAAAAGACCGGGCGGAATAATTTTAAAGGTAATTGTAAAATTATTTGGATTTTGCAATTGCCTGATGCATTTTATGTAAGGAGGATTGATTTAAAATGACGATTTTAAACGTTAAAAATCTATGCTTTAATTACAGTGATGCGAAGGTTTTGAATAATATAAGTTTTACACTTGATAAGGGGTGTTTTTTGGGGATAATCGGTTCTAACGGAACCGGAAAAAGTACGCTGATAAAGCTTATTTTGGGGTTACTTCAACAAAGGAGCGGTGAAATAGAATTAAACTGCGTTCGTTGCGGATATGTATCACAAAAGGCGGCGTCCTTTAATTCTGCATTCCCGGCAACGGTAGAAGAAGTGGTCTCGGCTGATTTGTATGAGAGAACCGGGCTTTTCAGACGCATTAAGAAAGCTGACAGAAAGATTGTTTATGAGTGCCTGGAGCGGGTTGGAATGAAGGGTTTTGAAAAAAAGCTGATCGGCAAGCTGTCGGGTGGACAGCAGCAACGGGTTTTTATAGCACGTGCACTTGTTTCAGAGCCGGATTTGCTTATACTTGACGAGCCTACCGTTGGAATTGATGCAAAGTCGGTTGGGGCGATAACAAGCCTTATTCGGGAGCTTAATAAAAGCGGAATAACCATAATAATGACTAATCATGATACTCATTCACTTATAAAACTGGCAGATATGGTTCTTGTCCTTAAGGAAGACGGTACGGCGGATTTGGTTGGCAGGGACAATTTTTCAAGTATTGAATGAGGGGCGGTGTTGTGATATGAGTATTTTTGAATATGCATTTATGCGACATGCTATTATTGCGGCGGCGCTTATAGCACTCATTGCTCCGTGCATCGGTGTTGTAATAGTTTTAAAAAGATTATCCGGGATAGGTGAGGCAACAAGCCATTCTGCTCTGGGCGGAATTGCGTTTGGTATGGCGTTTGGTATAAATCCCGTTGTTTCGGCGATAATATTTTCGGTTTTCGCGGCTCTCGGGATAGAAGGATTTCGCAGAAGATTCAGTAAATATTCTGAAATTGCATCTTCTGTGGTTATGTCCGCAGGAATTGGTCTTACGGCTCTGTTTTCGGGGTTTATAAAGAACGGAAACGCAAATTTAAACAGCTTTATGTTCGGGTCAATTGTTGCGGTGTCGGATTTTGAACTCGCAATTACGATAGGTCTTTGCATTGTTATCGTATGTGCGAGTGTGATGCTTTACAAGGAGCTTTTTTATATAACGTTTGATGAAGAAGCGGCGTTTTTATCGGGTATACCGGTAAGAAAGATAAATTTTGTATTTATGATTCTTACTGCTATGACTGTTGCTGTTGCATCAAGGATTGTGGGAGCTCTTATGATATCATCGCTTATTGTTATTCCGGTAGCGTGTTCTATGATTTTGGCAAAAAGTTATAAACAGACTCTTGTTTATGCAATAATATTTTCAGAATTTTTTACTTTGTCGGGGCTTATATTATCATTTTATTTTGATCTGCGGCCCGGAGGAATTATTGTAATTCTCGGAGTTGCGGTTTTGATGATAATGGTGATTAAAAGTAGTTTTAAGAAATGATTTTTTTGAATTTTAACCGGTATGAGAACTAAAAAGAAAGGTTTACGGATATGAACGGTTGTGTTGATATGAGTATTGAAGAATGGCTTTTAGCTCATGAAAAGACAGATGATGTTTCTGAATATGAAATTATTGAGCTTTTACTGATTTGTTCCGGAAATCGGGCTAAGGCACATGAAACTGCAAATGAGCTGTTTGATAAATTCGGTTCTTTAGAGGGTATTTTAAATGCTGATTTTGAGGATCTGACAGATATTAAACATATAAGTGAATATACGGCAACTTTCTTAAAATTACAGTACAGTATTTTAAGGCATTGCAATAAGCAAAAGCTTAAAAAGCAAAAGAATGCTGAAGGTTATGAAAATGTGATTAATATGTTTATGCCGGTTTTCTCAAAACTGGATAAAGAACGGATGTATATGATATCCGTAAATTCCAGGGGCAGACTTAAAAAACTTAGGAACTTAACGGACGGTACGGCTGACTGTGTTGTATTACCTCTTAGAGTTGTTGTGGATGCGGCGATAAAGGACGGGGCGGTGAAGATATTTTTAGCCCATAATCATCCGAACGGCAATGCGTATCCATCAATGGAAGATGTTAATTTTACAATGCATGCAAAAGAACAGCTTGCCGGAATAGGAGTAGAGCTGGCAGAACATTATGTTATATGTGATGACAAATATTATCCCATCTTACAAGCTGTATCTGTCAGAGGAAAGTGAAATGCAGGGTGTTAAATACCTGAATTTTAAATTATTATTGTCATAACATGACTTTTTTATGTAAAATACTTGACAAATCGGGAAAAAAATGATATACTATTTATTAACGTACAACAGGTACATCTTATATTGCAGGTGTACCTGTTTATGGTTTTAATAAATTTTCTTTTGAAGGAATGGAGGATTATTATGAAAATGAGAAAAATTATCTCAATGGCTACTGCTCTTTGCATGACATTTGCACTTGCATCATGTGGTTCAAAAGGCGGTACAGAGGAAAAGGCCGGAACGGCTAAGACAGACTTATCTGATGAAAAGATCGTTATAGGTAGCATTGCTCCTATGACCGGCTCTGCTGCAAGCTTTGGTGTTGCATGTGACAACGGTGTAAGACTTGCGGTTGAAGAGATTAACGCTAACGGCGGTATTTTAGGTGCTCAGGTTGAAGTTATAACAAAGGACGACCAGGGAACACCGGCAGAGGCTGTATCAGGTTTTAATGCATTGCTTGGTGAAGGCGTTACAGCAATTGTAGGTGCGGTTATTTCTTCATGTACAAGTGCTATTACAGAGCTTGCAAATGAAGAAGAAGTTGTTATGATTACTGCAAGCTCAACAGCAGATTCAATCACAACAGAAGACGACTATGTATTCCGTTCATGCTTTAAGGATTCATTCCAGGGCGAAATGATTGTTGAATACGCAAAGGAAAAGGGTCTTAAAAAGGGTGCTATTCTTTATGCTACCGGTGACCCGTATTCTTCAGGTCTCAGAGACACATTTGTAAAGTGTGCTGAGAGTGCAGGAATTGAAATCGTTGCTGAACAGTCTACATCTGACATGGCAGCTGTTGATTTCTCATCACAGCTTTCTACAATTGTAGCAGCAAATCCTGACTTTATATTCACACCTTACTATTACAGTGCATTAGGCCCATACATCCTTCCGCAGATGCGTGCTGCAGGTTATGACGGAATCGTTATGGGACCGGACGGATTTGACGGTATGGAAAGCTATACAACAGGCGACCTTAAAGTATATGACAACATATTCTTTACAAGCCACTATTCAGCAGAAGATGAATCAGAAACTGTACAGAGCTTTGTAAAGTCTTATACTGACAAATACGGTGCAGAGGCTCTTAATGCTTTCGCAGCGCTCAGCTATGACGCTATGTACATGATTAAGCAGGCTATTGAAGAAGCAGGAACAACAGATTCAGCTGCTATCCGTGACGCTATGTCGGGAATGAACTACGTTGGTGTTACAGGCGATATGACTCTTGATGAATCAGGTACACCTGAAAAGCCGGTTGCTATTCTTACATTTGAACAACAGGGCGATAAGGTTGTACAGAAGTTCGTTACAACACAAGCTAAGAAATAATTATAAATTGTATGCGTGCAGGCTTTAGAGTCTGCACGCAGAAACATAAACAGATAATTTTACGTGAAAGGCAGTATAGAGATGGTTGAATTTTTACAGCAGCTGATAATCGGGTTGCGTATAGGCAGCGTATATGCATTGGTAGCACTTGGCTACACGATGGTATATGGTATTATAAAACTTATAAATTTTGCTCACGGCGATTTTATAATGGTTGGTGGGTATACTCTTTATTTTACAATACCTATTGTTCTGAATAAGCTTGGTATGCCGGCATGGGTCAGTGTAGCAGCCGCAATTGTGGTATGCTGTATTGTGGGCGTTACGGTAGAATTTGTTGCATATCGTCCCGTAAGAAAAAAAGGTACGAATATGTCGGCACTTATAACGGCAATAGCTATGAGTTTGCTGCTGGAAAACCTTGCACAGGCCATAGGCCCTATCGGTCCTAACCCTCGTGTAATTGAAACAAGTATATTTTCTGCAGATACTATAAATATTGCAGGAGTATCTACAAATATGACAGCCATTCTTACTATTGTAATTGCTGCGGTTGTTATGGCGGCATTACATATATTTGTTAAAAAGACAAAGCTCGGACGCGCAATGCGTGCGGTTTCAGAAAACAAGCAGGCTGCAACATTAGTCGGAATTAACGTTAACCACACAATTGTCATTACTTTTGCCATCGGTTCAGCTTTAGCGGCTGTTGCGGCACTTATGTACTGTGCTCAGTATGCTTCTGTAACCACTACTATGGGTTCAATGCTTGGACTTAAGGCGTTTGTTGCGGCGGTTTTAGGCGGTATCGGATTGATACCCGGAGCAATGCTTGGTGGTTTGGTTATCGGAATTATTGAAGCGCTTGTGACAGCATATATAAGCTCTTCGCTTGCTAATGCTGTGGTGTTTTTAGTGCTTATACTGGTATTATTAATTAAGCCGGCAGGTATTCTCGGAAAGAATGTGAGGGAAAAGGTATGAACAAATTACAGATACAGAAATTACGTGGCTATACCGTTAATCTTATAGCGATCATACTTCTTTTTGCCGGAGTTTTTGTTCTGAGCAAGGTGCTTGATGAGAATACATACCGTAGAACGATTGTTCCGAATATATGGCAGATGTGTATTTTCGTTCTTCTCGGAACTTCACTTAATTTAACTTTAGGATTTTTAGGACAGCTTACACTCGGCCATCTTGGCTTTATGGGAATAGGTGCATATACAACGGCGCTTCTTTCGCTATGGCTCAACAGGGCGGGGTATATTGATATAAAGACTGCAGGCAGTGCAGAGGTGTGCATATTAATTTTAGGATGCGTACTGATTGGTGCGGTGTTTGCGGGGATAATAGGTTTGCTTGTAGGCATTCCGGCTTTAAGACTCCATGGTGACTATCTTGCCATAGTAACTCTCGGATTCGGACTTATAGTTGAAAATGTAATATCCAATCTTCCTTTTGCCGGAGGTGAAGGTCTTGCACAGGGAACAGCAAGTGCCACACTGTATGCAAACGGACTTGGACTCAATTCTAAGATGCAGGCGCAGTATATATGGATTGTGCTTATAGTAACAGTTTTATGTATTGCGGCTATGTTTATGTTTATTAATTCGAAATACGGTCGTGCAATAAAGGCAATTCGTGATGATGAAATAGCGGCAGAGGCTTCCGGTGTGAATACATCGTATTATAAGATATTTACTTTCGCATTCTCTGCGTTTTTTGCCGGTCTTGCAGGTGGACTGTATGCAACTTGTTTTACAACGCTGTCAACAGCGAGCTTTACATTCGCAAGTGCATCAATATGGAATTCAACTTTTATAGTTGTACTTGTCGTATTGGGTGGTATGGGCTCTTTAACAGGCTCAATAGTTGCCGCAATTGCAATGTTTTTACTTAACTACGAAATCAAGAACGGTGCATGGGTAAGCAACATGCCCGGTTTTATACAGACTTTGTTTAACTATCCGATGCTTATATATGCATTGGTGTTACTCATTGTTATAATATTCCGCCCGCGCGGATTACTTGGCACATATGAATTTTCAGTTAACAAACTGCTGTCCGGCAGAAGAAAGGATGGTGTTAAGTAATGGCTGACGGAAAAACACCTGTTTTAAGAACAGAAAATCTCGGAGTGAAATTTGGCGGTCTTGAGGCTGTTAAGGATTTTAATATCGAGATAAACGAAAGTGAACTTGTAGGACTGATTGGTCCGAACGGTGCCGGAAAAACAACAGTATTTAACTTGCTGACAGGAGTATATATTCCGACTTCCGGAGTTGTTTATTTAAACGGAAAGAAGCTTAACGGAAAAAGTACACATCAGGTAGTGGCTGAAGGTATTGCACGTACTTTTCAGAATATTCGTTTGTTTAATGATATGACAGTACTTGATAATGTGCGTGTTTCCTTTACAAAAGACACTAAATACAATATGTTCCATACGCTTCTTAGAACAAAGAAATATTGGGAAGCTGAAGAGATGATAACAAAAAAGGCTATGGAATATCTTGAAATTTTTCATCTGGATGATAAAGCAGACTTGCTTGCCGGAAATCTTCCGTATGGTCAACAGCGTAAGCTTGAGATTGCACGCGCACTTGCGACAGACATGAAATTGCTTTTGCTTGACGAACCGGCGGCAGGTATGAATCCGACAGAAACAGCGGAGCTGCTTGAATGTATAAATATAATAAGAGAGCGGTTTAATATTGCTATACTTCTTATTGAGCATGATATGAGTCTTGTAATGAAGGTATGTGACAGAATTCAGGTTATAAACTTCGGACAGACTATCGCTTCCGGACTGCCTGAAGAAATTGCAGGAAATCCTGAGGTTATAGAAGCATATCTTGGTGAATCTGAGGAGGGTGAAGATAATGCTTAAGATTGAAAATATGAAGGTTTCGTATGGAGCTATTCAGGCTATAAAGGGTGTATCATTTGAAGTCAAAAGCGGAGAAATTGTTTCGTTAATCGGTGCTAACGGTGCCGGAAAAACTACTACTCTTCACGCTATAACCGGATTGATTCCGATAAAAGAAGGGCGGGTAATATATGACGGCGTTGAGCTGAATAAGGTTTTGCCGTCTAAGATTATTACGATGGGACTTGCGCACGTTCCGGAAGGCAGACAGGTGTTTACTCAGATGTCTGTACTGGAAAATCTGTATATGGGAGCATATTACAGAAAAGATAAAAAAGCGATAGCAAGAGATCTCGAAAATGTTTTTGAAAGCTTTCCGCGTCTTAAAGAGCGTGCGAAGCAGATAGCCGGAACTTTATCGGGAGGAGAACAGCAGATGCTTGCTATGGGCAGAGCTATAATGTCTGCACCAAAGCTTGTGGTAATGGATGAGCCGTCTATGGGATTGTCGCCGTTGATGGTTAAAGAGGTGTTTAACATTGTTAAAGCAATGCACCAAAGCGGTATTACGGTGTTGCTTGTTGAACAAAACGCAAAAATGGCACTTTCCATTGCCGATTATGCATATGTTCTTGAAAACGGACTTATATCCATGTCCGGTAAGGCATCAGACCTTTTGCAGGATGATAAAGTGAAGAAGGCATACTTAGGAGCATAATTTATTTTAAAGCTGTGTGTTACACACAGCTTTAAATATATTCAGGCGATTGTAAAATTCAATAAATTTCACAATTGCAGTTGAAAATGGAAAATAGATAATTGTAAAATACAATTACAATTGAAAGTTATGGAAGAAAATCAAAGATTTTCATTAATTTATGTTTATTTAATATGAAATTTTTTTAATTTTCTATTTGTATGGAGAATATCAATGACAGAATATAAATATTGCTGCTTTACCGGTCACAGGCCGGATAAACTGGCTGATGAAAAAGATAGTGTTATAAAATGCCTGAGAGCTGAAATAGAAAATGCAATTAACGATGGGTTTAATTGTTTCATAACAGGTATGGCACCCGGTGTTGATGTGTGGGCGGCTGAATGTGTAATAGACTTTCAGAGGGATTATGATATAAAGCTTATATGCGCTGTTCCGTTCCCGGGATTTTGTGACGGCGGACGGCCCGATAAGAAAGAATGTGAGCATATACTTAGTAATGCTTTTTCAAAAGAGTGTATCAGTTCGCATTACTATCCGGCTGTGTTTCAGGTCAGAAATAAATGGATGGTCGATAAATCTGAGCTTGTAATTGCTGTGTTTAACGGGACAAAAGGCGGGACGAAAAATACTGTTGACTATGCAAGGCGAAAGGGAGTAAAAGTTGTTAATACACTTTATCCAGAAACGTTTTCAATTTAAAAAAGACAATTGCCCGGAAATCAGTGCAATTGTCTTTTATGTATTGCGGTTATTTTTTCTTCTTTTTTGTGCAAGGCTCATAGGCTCCCGGATACAGCTTTCCTATACCTATTCCAAAGTGTTTTTCTATTTCTTCCAATGAAGAAAGGGAGTAGTCTTCCATGATGCGAAGCAATACGAGTGCACAGGCATAAGAATCATCCTTTGCCCTGTGATGTTGAAATTTGATATCCAAAGCGTCACACAAACTGTTAAGCTTGTGGCTTGAAAGTTCCGGATATGCAATCTGAGAAAGCTTTACTGTGCATAAATACTTGAAGTTCGGGTATTCGAGCCCGAACATATCAAGTGTTTTTCTGAGAGCTCCAATATCAAATGATGCATTGTGTGCAACGACAATTGTATTTTCGAGATATGGCTTTATCTCACGCCAATAATAATTGAACGTCATGCAGTCGGCTACGTCTTCGGGAGTTATTCCGTGTATGCGGATGTTATACTCATTAAATTCAAACGGTATCGGTTTTATGAGTATTTCTTTGTTAAGAACTATTTTATTGTCTTTTACAACACACATACCTAAACTGCAAACACTTGTCGGCTGTGAGGTAGCCGTTTCAAAATCTATTGAAACAAAATCCATAAGAGTTTTCACACCTTTCTGTATTACTAAATGGAGCTTCCGTCCATTTTTCCGTTATCCATGTAATCTGTAATAATCATTTTTAATGCAGCGCATACGGGCACTCCTAAAATCATGCCGACGGGACCGAAAAATTCACCGAATACTATTACAGAGACAAGGACCAGAAGCGGACTGATTCCGGTTGAATTGCTTAGTATTTTCGGCTGCATAAAGTTACTGTCAAGCTGTCCTAAAACAATCTGGAAGACTAATACCCAAAGCGCCTGAACAGGACCAAACGTTATAGCTGAAATTATATATACAACGACAGATGAAACGATAGGCCCGAAAAACGGTATCATATTACCTGCGGCAACTGTTACACCGAGAAGCAGTGCGTAGGGAACTTTGAATATATTAAGGACAATTGCGGTTATTGTACCGATAATGACTGCATCAAGCGAAAGTCCGATAAAATACTTATAGAACAAAACTGCGGCTCTTTTTATATACAGTCCGAAAACAGAGAAACGTTCACCGTTGTTTGAAATTCGTTTGTATAGATCTGAGAAGAACGAGTATATTCCTTCAAACTCAAATATTATATATATTGATATAATAATACTGAGGAAGAATGACAAAAATGAATTAGCTATATTGCTTATTACGGAAACGTATTTATTAAGGTTTTTAAAGCTGAGGGCTTCGGCAAGCTTACTTGCGATGTTGTCAAGTGTTGCAATTCCGGACAGATAGTTGTTTGAATTTATAAAATTCGTAACTGTTCTATAATATGCCGGTACATTCTCAATAAATTCCGTGAAGTTTTTATAAAGTATCGGTGCAACGAACTTTGCAAGTAATGAAAAGATTGCAATAATAGACAAGTATACGATTATTACACCTATGAGCTTTGATTTTGAAGCTAAAAATTTGTTTTTTGTCTTTTTAAGCAGTTTAGATATTTTCTTGATTGGTCTGTAAAGAAAAAAAGCGATAACTGCACCTGCGATAACCGGTGAAAATACGCTGAAGAAAACGTGTGTAACCGCTCCAAAGTTTGATAAGAGCTTATAAATCAGCATAAGGACAACGCCTGTTGATATTATATTAAGATATTTATTCTGAAATTTCATGGTTCCTCCTGAAAATATTGTTTTAGCTTAATATTCCAAATTATATTATACTATATATTTTGACGGAAATCAATAGTTTTTATTAAAAAAATTTAAAAATTACAGTAGTTGACAAATTATCGAAAAAGTGCTATAATTAATGTGTATGAGACTGATCGGAAAGGAGCGTTGCGGGGAATGAGTCTTAAGTATGAAAAGCTTAGTGATGAAATTCAGCAAAGAATTTTATCGGAACAAAAGTTAAGAGATGATGATACGGCGATAAGAAGACGTACCGGACATGATGAGGCGAACGTCTGGCGCCCGGGTTTTATACGTGATGTGGAAAAGATAATGCACAGCCTGTATTACAACAGATATACTGATAAAACACAGGTGTTTTCATTTTATAAAAATGATGATATTACAAGACGGGCTTTGCACGTACAGCTTGTATCAAGAATTTCCAGGAATATCGGCAGACTGCTGGGGCTTGATCTTGACCTTATAGAAGCAATTGCTCTTGGACACGATTTAGGACACACACCTTTCGGGCATGCCGGTGAAAAGTTTTTAAACGGGTTGTATCATGCCGGTACGGGAAGGTATTTTAATCATAATGTTCATAGCGTTAGAGTGCTTGATGGTATATTTCATTTTAATGTGAGCTTGCAAACGCTTGACGGTATACTTTGTCATAACGGAGAGTTTGAGTGCAAGGAATACCGGCCGAAACAGCTTTTGGGGTTTGATGAGTTTGATGAACGTCTTGAAAAATGCTATACCCGCAAGGATTTTATTGAAACACTTGTCCCCGGAACTTTAGAGGGATGTGTTGTAAGAATATGCGATATGATAGCATATGTCGGAAAAGACAGGCAGGACGCTGTTAAGGCAAGAATAATTGAAAATGAAAGTGTTTTTGAACCGAGTTTTGCCGGAAGACATAATGCGGAAATAATAAATAACCTTATTGTAAACATAGTTGAAAACAGCTATGGTAAAGACTATATTTTGCTTGATGATGAGCATTACAGTGCATTAAAGAGCATAAAGAGGGAGAATTTTGAGAAAATTTATCTTGCCGATAAAATCTCGAAAAAATATGATGAATGTATAGCGCCGATGTTTGAAAGGATGTATGGAAGGCTTCTTTCGGATTTACAAAACTCTGTTAAGAGCTCACCGGTGTACAGCCATCATATAGATGTAGTTAACAAAGCAAACCGTTATTATGACGGAATGCATTATGAAGATACGGAAAAGAATCAGATTATCACAGATTACATTGCAAGCATGACAGATGACTATTTTATTGATTTATATGAATATCTTTTCCCGAAAGAAAAATCTATGATAGAATATGTGTCGTATTTTAATTGATATGTATTGCAGTAATTTTTATTGGTAGTGTGAGGAGATTTTATGAAGAAAGAGATTTGTGCATTAATAGTCGTACTGATGCTTTGCTTTTCGGGGCAAGCATTTGCAAAGGAAATAATATTTAATAACGTTGATGCAAAAATAAGCCTGAACGCTGACGGCTCGGCGGTAGTCACAGAAACATGGACATTGAATTTCATGAACAGCAGATTCAGGAGTTTTGCAAAACCCATAGACTGTGAGATGTCGGAATTAAAAAATGTTGAGGTGCTTCTTGATGGAGTGCAATGTGCTGAAACTGAGGACGGTGATGAAAAGCCGGTATGGACGTATGAAACACTCAAAACAGACGGGCTGACTGAGGTTGTGTGTTACTTTGATCTTTCGGGCGAGGAGCATATACTGGAGCTGAAATATATAGTTAAAAACCTTGTATCGGTTTCGGACAATGCACAGCTTCAATATGTTCTGGTTAATGAAGGCTTTACCGGGGAGATAAGAAATGCAAATATAGAGATTGAGTTCCCATATTCGGTAGATGCGGAGGACATAACAGTAAATGATCTTACTTTAACCGGGGTTTCGGATAATTTAGTGAGATTAAACGGAAGTCGTACAAACGGTGTGCCGTTATCGGTTTCGGTTAATGCTCCGAAATACATATTTAGTGCAAAAAAGACAGGATTGGGTTTTGGTATTGGCGCTTTGATGGTTTTATTTGCTGTACTGTTTATAGCTTTTGCTTTTGTATTCAGAAGAAAGATAATATATCTGATATGCAAATCAGGCTCAGCTTATAAGGGGATGAAGGATGCTGATATTGCACAGGAAATTTACGGTTTTAACGGTGCGTCGGAGTTTATAAGGATTAATAAAAAACGGTTGAATTCTAAAAAAATGCCTGTATCTGCGTTTTTATGGCTGATGGCGAAGGGGATTTTATATTGCGATGCGTTTGGAACTATCCGGATAAAAAACGTGAACGCTTCCGGGTTGAATTCATATGACCTTGAGCTTGCAGAAAATGTTTCGGGGGTTGATGCAAATGTATGCTTTCGATGGATATGCTGTATTTTAAGAGGTGAGAAGTCGAGCTTTAAAAATGACAGGAATGTATCAAAAATGAAAAATGCATTTTCTTTATATAAAAAACATATTATAAGAGACGGAATAAGTTTGGATCGTGATAAGTATGTTGTTTCGGAGGCTTGTCGGATGACGGAGTCGGTGCCGTATTATACGGGTGAGCGGTTGAGCGAATACGGTGCGCTTGCATTATCAGAGCCGGGATTTGAACAGGATCTGACAAAATATATATTGGCGTTTCAAAAATAAACTAAAAAAATATATAAAGGTATTGATTTATTAAAGTAAGTATGTTATAATTTTTATTAAAGAGAAATAAATAAGCCTGTATTTTACGGGCATGAAAGGAAGTTTATAAATGAATATTTTGGTAACAGGCGGAGCAGGTTATATCGGGAGTCATGCATGTGTTGAGCTTTTAGAGGCAGGATATAATGTAATCGTGCTTGATAATCTTTGCAATTCTTCGAAAAAATCACTTGATGCTGTAAAGAAGATTACCGGCAAGGATATGCTTTTTTATGAAGTTGATATGCTTGATTATGACGCAATGGAAAAGGTTTTTGAAGAAAACAAAATTGATGCGGTAATTCATTTTGCAGGATTAAAGGCAGTTGGAGAGTCTACGCAGATACCGATAAGATATTACCATAATAACATAACAGGAACTTTAAATCTTGTGACGCTTATGGAAAAATATGATGTATATAATTTAGTATTCTCAAGCTCGGCGACAGTTTACGGAATGCCGAAAACAGTTCCGATTACAGAGGATTTTCCGCTTTCAACAACTAATCCGTATGGTTCTACAAAGCTTATGATAGAAAATATACTTACGGATGTTTATAAATCAAATAATAAGTGGTCAATTTCACTTCTCAGATACTTTAATCCGATTGGTGCTCATGAAAGCGGTGAGATTGGTGAAGATCCGAAGGGAATACCTAACAATCTTCTTCCTTATGTATCAAAGGTTGCAATAGGAAGTCTTGAAAAATTAAGCGTATTTGGCGACGACTATGATACAGAAGATGGTACGGGTGTAAGAGATTATATACATGTTGTTGACCTTGCAATTGGTCATTTAAAGACTTTGGAGAAGTGTTCCGGTAAGCCGGGTGTACATATATATAACCTCGGAACAGGAAACGGATACAGTGTTCTTGAAATAGTTGCTGCTTTTGAAAAATCAACCGGTCAGAAGGTGCCGTATGTGATTGCACCACGTCGCCCGGGTGATATAGCAAAATGCTACGCAGACCCGACGAAGGCTAAAGCAGAGCTTGGCTGGCAGGCTGAGCGTGGCATTACGGAGATGTGTAAAGATTTGTGGAAATGGCAAAGCAGTCATCCGAACGGATTTAATGATTGATTAAATAAGCTTCCCCCGGAAAGAAACATCCGGGGGTGTTTTGGCGTATTAGGGTAAATAAATTATTCACAGATTAAATAGGGTATTTATATGGATACAAATCAGGTTAATTAAGGAGAATGATGATATGTACTACATTATGGTTTTATTTGCGGCGGTTTTGTTTTCGCTTCAGTTTCTTTGTCAGCAGCGATATGAGGAAAATTGCGGTACGGGATTTTGTGCTGCTTTGGGATTTTCGCTTTACAAAGGACTGGTTGTGATTTTAATGATGCTTATTTTAAGCGGTTTTAAGATACAGTTTACTATGTTTAGCTTTATACTGTCAGGAGTCTACGCATTGTGCTACATACTTATGATTTCTTTCAGTTTAAAAGCTTTTTCGGTGGCAAACTTATCTGTATATTCCGTATTTACAATGCTTGGCGGAATGCTGTTGCCGTTTCTTGCAGGCGTTTTATTCTATAATGAAGAGCTTTCGATATTTAAAGTTTTGTGCTGCTTGCTTATTGTGGTTGCGGTGCTGCTTAACATTCAAAAGGGCACGGGGAATAAAAAAGCTATTATATACTACATGCTTGTATTTGTTTTAAATGGTATGGTTGGTGTGTTGTCTAAGATTCATCAGGATTCCGGATTTGCGCATACCGACAGTACAAGTTTTATGCTTTATTCAGGCGTGTTTACTGTTATAATATGTAGTATATGGCTTCTTGTAAAAGGTGAAAAAATTCCTCTGATGAAGGGGAAAAATCTGCTTTATTCGGCAGGTGACGGAGCTTTAAACGGCATAGGAGACTTGCTTTTATTGATTGCTGTTGCAAATATCCCGGCATCTGTTCAGTATCCGCTTGTAACGGGCGGAGTTATGGTGTTTTCTACTGTAATAAGTATTATACGACATGAAAAGCTGAGAAAAACCGAATATGTTGCTGCTGTAATTGCGTTTGCTTCATCTGTAATGATGGCATTATAGTATGCAGTAAGAGTGAGAAAAATAATTTGAAAACAGGCTGTTGCAAATGAGTGAATTTAAAATGCTCATTTGTAACAGCCTGTCATAGTTTTTATAGATTAGTTTAGCTGAGCCGCTTTTACTGTATTTTTCATAAGCATAGCGATAGTCATTGGACCAACACCGCCCGGAACGGGGGTGATTGCAGCGGCTTTTTTCTCGGCGCTTTCAAAATGCACATCGCCGACAAGCTTTTTGTTTTCGAGTCTGTTTATACCTACATCAATTACAACTGCGCCTTCTTTTATCATATCACCTGTTACAAATTCAGGTATTCCTACTGCAACTACAAGGATATCGGCAGAACGGGTTTTTTCTGCGAGGTCTTTTGTTCTTGAGTGGCAGATGGTTACGGTACCGTTTTTATGAAGCAGGAGCATAGCCTGCGGTTTGCCTACGATATTGCTTCTTCCTACGATTACACAGTCTTTTCCGGCAACGTCTATTCCGGATTCTGCTATTAATTCCATTACTCCGGCAGGAGTGCAGGGAACAAAGTCATAATCGCCCGTCATTATTTTTCCTACATTAACGGGATGGAATGCATCGACATCTTTTGACGGCTTAATGCTGTTTATAATCTTCTGCTCGTTAATATGCTTTGGTACAGGGAGCTGAACGAGTATTCCTGAAACTTCATCATCGTTATTTAGCTTTTCGATGAGTGCTAAAAGCTCAGCCTCTGTGGTTTCGGCAGGAAGTGCGTATTCAAAAGACCTGATGCCTGTTTCTTCACAGGCTTTTTTCTTGTTATTTACATACACACGGCTGGCAGGGTCGTCGCCTACTATTATAACTGCAAGACCCGGATTAATGCCTTTTTCTTTTAGTGTTGTTACTTCTTGTTTTAGTTCTTCCTTGATTCGTGCGGACACTTCTTTGCCCTTTAGTAAAATTGCCATTTTCGTTCCTCCTGTTTGAATATTCGTTTTTTAATGGTCTTATTAAACATTTATCACCAAACCCTATTAAATCACGCCGTCCGGCTGCAACAAGGGCATCGTAGACGAGGCGATAGTTATCAGGATTTCGGAATTGAAGCAATGCGCGTTGCATAGCCTTTTCCTTATATGATTTCGGTACATATACCGGCTTGCCTGTTAAAGGATCTGTTTCGGTATAAAACATACAGGTAGAGAGAGTGCCCGGAGTGGGGTAGAAGTCTTGTACCTGCTGAGGGTTTATATTATTTTCTTTTAGATAAACCGCAAGCTCTATTGCATCGTTTAAGGTGCTTCCCGGATGGCTCGACATAAGATAAGGTACTAAAAATTGTTTTTTGCCGATTTTCTCATTAATCTTATAGAACTTATCGGAAAACTTGTTATAAACGCTGTTTTTGGGTTTGCCCATATGCTTTAAAACATTATCGGAAACGTGTTCCGGAGCGACTTTCAACTGTCCGCTTACATGATGTTTACAGAGTTCATGGAAAAAGGTATCATCTTTGTCGGCAATAAGATAATCGAAACGTATGCCGGAACGTATGAAAACCTTTTTTACACCTTTTATATTTCGTATTTGTTTTAAAATATCAAGGTATTTTTTGTGGTTCACCTTCATGTTTTTACAAACTGTCGGGAAGAGACACTCTTTATTTTTGCACGCTCCTGATTTTAGTTGTTTATCACAGGCAACGCCCGTAAAGTTTGCAGTAGGTCCGCCTACGTCGTGGATATATCCTTTAAAATCCGGATCCTTTGTCATGAGTTCGGCTTCTGCAACAAGCGATCCGGCACTTCTTGAAGTTACAATGCGTCCCTGATGAAATGCAAGTGCGCAGAAATTACAGCCACCATAACAGCCACGGTTTGCGGCGAGGCTGAATTTAACTTCTTTAATTGCTTCGATTCCGCCGGATTTTTCGTACATTGGATGATATGTTCTCATATACGGAAGTGCATACACTTCATCAAGCTCTTCTGTTATAAGCGGTTTCATCGGAATGTTCTGAACAAGGTATTTATCCTGATGCTTCTGAACAAGTGTTTTTCCGATAAAAGGATTTTGTTCGTAGTATTGTATTTTACAAGACTCTGCATAGGCTGATTTGTTTTCTTTACACTCTTCAAATGACGGCATAATTATTGAGTCCTCAGGTGGTGTGTCGGACAGATAACACGTTCCCGGAATGTTGCGTATTTTTTTTACGGGAATGCCTTTTTCAAGCATATCTGCTATCATTACAACCTGTTTTTCGCCCATGCCGTACATTAAAATGTCGGCTCTTGAATCTATGAGTATTGAACGGCGCAGTCTGTCGTCCCAATAGTCGTAATGTGTGAAGCGTCTTAAGCTTGCTTCGACACCGCCGATGAGCAATGGTGTATCGCCGAAGGCTTCTCTTATACGATTGCAGTAAACTATTGTTGCTCTGTCCGGCCGCTGACCGCTTTTATTGCCGGGGGCGTATGCATCGTCGCTTCTTTTCTTTTTACTTACTGTATAATGATTAACCATGCTGTCGATATTTCCGGCTGTTACAAGCACGCCGAGACGAGGTCTGCCGAATTTCAGAAAGTCTGTTTTTGACCTCCAATCGGGAAGAGAAAGGATACAAACCCGGTATCCTTTACTTTCTAACACTCTTGATATTATGGCATGTCCGAAGCTTGGATGATCTACATAAGCGTCACCGACAACATACAGAAAATCATAATAATCCCATCCTCTTTTTTTTATATCTTCAGGGGAAACGGGTAAAAAATCATTCATATAAATCTCCGTTCTGCCTTGTATGCGGCATTAGTAGTGAAATGTTTTAATCGTTAAACATGACATCGCTGTGGTTTATGTATACCTGACGGGGTTTTGAACCGTTTGCTCCGCCGATAATTCCGCGTTCTTCCATCTGGTCTATAATTCTTCCGGCACGTGAATATCCGACTTTAAGACGGCGCTGTATCATTGCTGTTGAAATTTGTCCGAGTTCTGCGGCAAGTGAAATTGCTTGCGGTAAAAGAACATCACCGTCATCATCCTCATCAGGGGCGACTCCGTTATCGCCTTCGGAGCAACGCTCGATATGTTCGGATAAGTCTTCGCTGTAATGAGATTCCTGATCACTGTTTTCACGAATGAAGGCGAGGAGTCTTTCTATTTCGCTGTCGGATACAAACGCACCCTGGACACGCATTGGGGCACGGACTCCTGTCGGGAAGTAGAGCATATCACCACGGCCGAGAAGCTTTTCGGCACCGCCTTTATCAAGAATTGTACGGCTGTCTACCTGGCTTGATACTGCAAATGCGATACGTGATGGTATATTTGCTTTAATAAGACCTGTTATAACGTCAACCGAAGGTCTTTGGGTTGCGATAATCAGGTGGATACCTGCTGCTCGTGCAAGCTGTGCTAAGCGACATACATAATCTTCTATTTCTTTTGAAGCAACCATCATGAGGTCGGCAAGCTCGTCTATTATTATAACAATCTGCGGCAATTTATCAAATCCGGATTTCTCGGCAAGTGCATTATATCCGCTTAAGTTTCTTACGGAATTGGATGCGAACAGGTCGTAACGGTGCATCATTTCGGCAACTGCCCAGTTAAGTGCGCCTGCGGCACGCTTAGGATCTGTGACAACCGGGATAAGAAGGTGCGGTATGCCGTTATACACACCAAGCTCAACAACCTTCGGGTCGACCATGATGAGCTTAACTTCTTCGGGTGATGCTTTAAAGAGTATGCTTGTTATGATAGTATTTATACAAACACTCTTACCTGAACCTGTTGAACCTGCGATAAGCACGTGAGGCATTTTTGCGATGTCGCCCACAACCACACGACCGCTTATATCTTTACCGAGAGCAACTGTAAGCTTGGATTTTGAATTCTGAAATTCGTCTGATTCAATCAGTTCACGTGCATAAACTGAAGCAATTTCTCTGTTTGGAACTTCAATGCCGACAGCCGCTTTGCCGGGGACGGGGGCAACGAGTACACTCGGCACTGCAAGGTTAAGCGCAAGGTCTTCGGCAAGACCGGAAATTTTGCTGAGCTTAACGCCGGTATTCGGCTGTATTTCATATCTTGTTACGGATGAGCCCTGTGTGACCTGCAGAAGCTTTGCTTTTACACCGAAGTTTTCAAGTATTGAAATGAGTTTGTTTGCTGTTTCATACATTTCTTTTCTTGAATCTGAGCTGTTGTCTTCGTGTTCGTCGAGTATATCAATATCCGGATATACGTATTCACGGGCAGGCTCAGCTTCGAGAGACTCTTCTATTTCATTTGAAAACTTGTCCTTTTCCTGTTCGGTTAAAGGCGCTGCGTGCTCTTTCTTTTCTTCCTGTACCGTTTGTTCATCGTAATATGAGGAGGAGCTGTCTTCAAACGGCTGATTGTCTGTGTCATCTGCTTCGTTTAACATATCTCCGAAAATTTCATTTATGCCGTTTTCAAAGGAATCAGGCTCGTCGGGAAGAACAGGAATTTCCTGTTCTTGCTTTTGTGTTTCCTGAGGTGACTTTATAGCAGAACGCTTCTTTTTTGGTTCATCGGTTTTTGGCATATCTTCGTAGTAATCAAGGGCAGCTTCGATAGCTCCCGAACCTGCGTTTTCATGTACCTCAACATATTTTTTGCGGACTTTCTTAACCTTTTTTACAGTGCTTGAACCGGCTTTTTTACCGGCATTTGCCGCAGAATTATAAGATTTTTCATTATCAACGTTTGTAAATTCCTCTTTGATGGCAGAACCGATACCGCCCAGAAATCCGGCAGCTGCACCGAAAAGAGAATAACCGGTAATAAGTGAAGTAAAAAGAACTAATAGTGCAAGTAAAACAACGGCAGTTCCAAATCGTGATATAAGTGATGAAAGCGAAACTGCAATCAGTGCGCCAATCAATCCGCCGCCCATGCTGAGTTCAAGATGACCGAGGGAGGCGCCGGTGGTATATGCCTGCGAAATCGGTATCATATCGGTATCAAGTAAATGAAGCAGTGAACTTATGATAATAAGAAGTATTACCGCAACAAGTGTTTTATGCTTGAACTTAGGAATGTTTTTCAATTTTATAAGATAAATTGCAAGTGCGGTAAACATTACGGGTAAAACAACCGCACACTTTCCGAAAAGACCGAGAAGAAAAGTACGTACTGCAGTACTCACAAGTGCCGAATCGCTTCCGTAAATAAATACACCGAGAAGAACTGCAGCAAAAAGATATACCGCAGTATATCCGGCAATTAAGGAAATATCACTTTTCTTTTTTGCAGTCTTCTTTGAAGAAGTTTTCTTAGCGGACGAAGATGTCGCCTTTTTATTTTTTGTAGCCTTAGCCATAATTATTATCTATCGCCTTTCTTGATTATATAGTCATATACTTAATTATAACATAAACTATAAAAAAAATCCATTGCTTTAATATTACAATTTCATTACTAAAGCTTTAGAAGGAAAAGAGATGAATTTTGTATAGAAATTTGGAAGTATGTATGTAATTTGGAATTGAATTTTGACTGTGGCTGATGTATAATGTAAATATAAGATAGACTGTTGTAAAATTTTAAGCGGTTTTAGCTTATAAAATATAAAGAGAAAGGTGATGTTTTACGCCGATGAATGAAATTACGTTACAGAAGGAGAGTGGGCTCAGGTCTTTTCAAAAGGCTTGGAGTCGTAATAAATATCGGTACATACTTTTAATGCCGGCAGTAATTGCTGTGTTTGTATTTGGATACCTGCCGTTTGCGGGAATATCAATTGCATTTAAGGATTTTGATATTATAGAAGGCTTCGGTGGGAGCCCCTGGGTAGGGTTTAAGAATTTTATTGATATCTTTACAACCCCGAATATATGGGCTGTAATACTCAGAACGCTAAGATACAGCTTTGTAATGATATTTATGGAATTTCCGTTTCCTATACTGCTTGCACTGATGTTTAATGAGCTTAGAAGTAATAAGCTGAAAAGAGTTGCTCAGACTATAACATATCTGCCGCACTTTCTGTCGATGATAACGGTAGTCGGAATATTTTATTCGGCGCTGTCGATAAACGGAACGATAAATACGGCAATGTCGGCAATATTCGGAGACAGCTATGAGAAAAAGAATATACTTTTAGACAGCAATTATTTTCTCGGAGTAATATTTTCAGCACAGCTATGGAAAGAGCTTGGATGGTCATCTGTAGTATATCTTGCGGCAATAGCCGGAGTTGATACAAGTCTTTATGAGGCTGCAGCAATAGACGGCTGCGGAAGACTTCGTCAGATACTTCATGTAACAATTCCCGGAATAATGGGAACTATAATAATTTTGCTTGTAATGAAATTCGGAAATATATTTAATGTAGGCTTTGAGCTTGTGTTTGGCTTCCAAAATTTGTATACCCAGAATGATACCGATGTAATAAGTACATTGATATACCGAAGCGGTATAGTAAACGGTGACTATTCTCATGCGACAGCATTCGGACTGAGTCAGGGGCTTGTATCAATAACGCTTGTATACCTTGCCAACAGAGTATCGAAGAAACTGTTTTCTATAGGAATATGGTAAGGAGGAAGAAAGAATGAAGGTATCAAAAGGACAAAAAATATTTAATGTCATAAACGTTATGATTATATTATTTTTATGTGTAATCATGGTTTATCCGTACTTAAATCAGCTTGCAATATCATTAAATGAAAGTCTTGATACAAGCGTTGGAGGAGTAACGATTTTTCCACGGAAACCAACGCTTGATAACTTTAGAAAGGTTATAATGAATGAGCAGATATACGGTGGCGCAATTATGTCTGTATCAAGAACCGTAATCGGAACAATACTTGCATTGTTTGTTACTTATGCGGCGGCTTTTGCACTCAGTGATCAGCAGCTTAAAGGCAGAAAATTTTTCAATTGGTTTTTAAGTATACCGATGTATATATCAGCAGGAACAATTCCCACATATATTCTTTACAGATACTTGGGACTGATGAATAATTTTATGGTTTACATATTACCGGGGTTGTTCAGCTTTTATAATATGATGATAATCCGTTCGTTTTTGGAAGGTCTTCCGTCAAGCTTAGAGGAAGCGGCGAAAATTGATGGAGCAAACGAGCTTATGGTGATGTTTCGGATAATAATTCCGATTTCACTGCCTGTTGTGGCAACGGTCACACTGTGGATAGCAGTAGGACACTGGAACGACTGGATGACAACGCTTTATTATATGACAAAGCCGAAATTATACACACTTCAATATGTAATGATGCAGCTGATAAAGCAATCAGAAGCGGTAAATCAAATGATAGTTTCGCAGGCAGAAACAGGATTTGCTTCAACCGGAAGAGAAATAAACGTAACGCCGGAATCCGTACAGGCGGCAACTCTTATGGTTGCGACGCTGCCGATATTATGCGTATATCCGTTTTTACAGAAATATTTTATCGGCGGAATAACGCTTGGTGCGGTTAAAGAGTAAACAGTCAGCTGTATATTTTTATATTATGCGGTTGCTGAATAAATGAGTGTTGCAGAATTTGCAATGCTTAAAAATTTAAAACAGAAAGAAGGAATGTTAATGGAAAGAAAGAGAAAAGTCAGTTTGATGCTCACTTTAGCTTTAGCTGTCGGAATGTTTTCGGGATGCGGTGAAAAGCAAACGGCAACCACAGGCGAAAGCGGTGAGTATGTACCGGGGAAAGAATTAAACATTACTGTCTGGAATGCTCAGGGAACTGATCATATCAAACAGGATTCATCTGCGGAAAACATACCGCTTGACTGGCTTAAGGAAAAGACAAAAGTAAATGTAGAGAACATTTACGGAAATGATGGCGGTCAATGGGATACAAAGCTTTCAAGGCTTATTGCCGGAGACAGCTTACCGGAGTTGTTTTATGTAGCCGGGGGTCAGGGACCAACACATTTTAGAAAGCTTTATGATGCAAAGAAAGTATACACTCTTTCAGAGGAGCTTTTAAAAGAATATGCGCCTAATGTCTGGAACAGAGTTCCTGATGAATACTGGGAGCTGATGACGGTAGACGGAAAAATTCTGGGCATACCGTTTGGATTTTCAAGATTTGATGAAGAAACTCATCCGGATGCATCAGTAGATGAACTCGAATATATGCAGAAGAAATACGGAACACAAATTGTGACGAATAAAGTTGACCTGTATATAAGAGACGATATATCAAAGAAGCTCTGGCCGGAAAGTAGGACATACGATGAAATGTGTGCAGAGATAGACGCAACAGGTGAATCTCTTGACAAAAAGATGTGGGATATTCCGATAAATTCTACCGAGGAATATATTCAGATGTTCCGCAACATAGAGGCTTTGAAGCTTACGGAAAACGGAAAGAAGGTATATCCGTTCGGCTATAACGGAGGAGACCTCTGGCTGCCGTTTACATATTTGGGTGCAAGTATGTACGGTTATGCTACAAACAACTATATAACCAGCTGGAACCCGAATACTCAGGAAATATTTCTGCCACTTTTAGAAGGAACTGTAAAAGAATCTGCAAAAATTCAGAATCAGCTCATAAGAGAGGGAATATTTGATCCTGAATCACTGGTTCAGACAAGTGCAAACTTTACGGAAAATGTTTTGAATGGAATATATGCTGTAACCTGTGTTGATTATGCCGGAGGAATGACAAAGGTAAACAGACAGCTTAAAGAGCTTGGAAAAGATTTCAGATACAGACCGCTGACGGTTAATGTTCCGCAAAAAGAAAACTATCCGCTCCAGTATTATCAGGCACCATGGACAGCAGCAGTATGTCTTACAACAATGCTTGAAGAAGATGAAGTAAAGCAGGTGCTTAACTGGATAAATACCATGTTCTCGGATGAATTTGAAGAGATATTATGGTGGGGAACCCCTGAAGATGGACTTTACACAGAGGAAAACGGCGTAAGAAAATATACGGATGATAGATTTAATAAACGATATATTGACGACGATGCAAGTGCGCTTTCGGTTACTGAGTGCAAAGGAATCGGTTCTTTGGTATATTCGCCGGAATGTGAGTTTTATATGATTGCAGGCTTCTGGCCTGAACGTTCGAGATGGAATCCGAAAGTAATGCAGAATATTACAAAGATAACATCGGCAAGCGGAGGTGGATTCGGTGCATCTGAATCCGATGAAGGTGCAAGCTTAAGACCGCAGAGTGATGTATTTGATGCTCCGTATGCAAATATACCGGAATGTGTTGAATTCTGGGCAAAGCGTGAGCAATGGGAGTCACAGTTTAAGATAGCTCTTGCTGCAGATTCGGAAGAAGAATTTGAGAAGCAATGGAAGGCTGCTGAGGATAATATGCGCTCTATAACAGACGTTGATAAAATGGTTGAAGAAATGACTAAAATTGCTAAGGTTCAGGCAGAAGAGCTTGGAATTGCAAGGTGAGATTGATGAAAAATATAATTAAGTATTTTGCCATACCGGTTATATCTCTTTTGCCTTTGCAGGCAGTCGGAGCAACTGAGCTTTATGTATCACCGGATGCGGTTGCCGGTTCGGGTAATGGTACTTCTGAAGCACCGTACACACTTGAAGAAGCAAAAAGTGCGGTACAGGGTATGACGGAAGCGCAGTCTGAGGATATATATGTTTACCTCATGGACGGTGAATATATCCTTGATTCTACGATTTCATTTACGGCGGTTGATTCGGGTGAAAACGGCTATAATGTTATATATAAGGCATATGACGGTGCAAGCCCTGTTCTCTATGGCGGCAAAAAAATCAATTCATCGTGGACTTTGGTTGATGCGGGGAAGAACATATGGAAAACAACTGATGCTTTGAGTATTGAAACAAGGCAGCTGTATGTTAACGGAAAAAAGGCTGTTCGTGCAAGAACAGAAGATGGAGAACTTCCGTTGGTTCTTACACCGACAGATGCCGGATATACGGTAGCTGTAACAGATGAAATTTTAAATTACCAAAATATTGAAGATGTTGAATTTGCATATAATTATACATTCCATTCTTCAAGAGTTGGCGTGGCGTCTGTAACAAAAGACACTATCACCGGGACAATTATAATGGATGATGCTTTTGCGGGAATACCTGAAGATTACAGAAAACGGGATTATATAACACATATCGAAAATGCATATGAACTTATGGACTGTGAGGGCGAATGGTATTTAGATTCTGCCGGATATTTGTACTACATACCGAGAAACGGTGAAGAAATGGGGGCTGCCAATGTGATAGCTCCTGTTCTTGAGGAGATAATAAATTTTAATGGCAGCAGTAATATCACACTTGACGGAATAGGCTTTAAATATACCACATGGCTGTATCCGACCGGGAACAGCTTTATAGGTTCTCAGAGTGGTATTAATCCCGAAGCGTATAGCGGTAGTTGGCAGGATACGGCGATGGATTATGCAATATTTGCCCGAAATGTTGATGGAATAACTATAAGCAATTGCACATTTTCAGAGCTTGGCGGAGGCGGAGTGCATTTTGGAAATGGTGCAAAAAACAACCTTGTTACAGGATGTGAGGTATATAACTGTGCAGGGGGCGGAATTTATTTTGAACGTGTAAATCAAAGTGCACCGCCAAAAGCAGATATTATAGAAAACAATACCGTTTCGTATTCTATTGTACATGATATAGGAACAGAGTATAATTCATGTGCCGGTATATTTATAGGTTTTGCTCGGACCATGATTGTAAATAACAACGAGGTATATAATACGCCGTATACCGGAATTTCTGTGGGCTGGGGCTGGAATGATCCGGGGTCACATGATAAATTCAAAACAGATGTTGTATGCCGTGATAATAAGGTGTATAGAAATCTTGTTCATGATGTAATGCTCACATTAACTGATGGTGGCGGAATATATAATCTTGGTTCACAGCCCGGTATGGAAATACAGGGTAATGTTGTTTATAACGTTGGTCATACGAACGGTGAATATGATGAGATAGCATATTATCTTGATGACGGTTCAAGATTTATAACAATGACGGATAATATAGGCTACGGCGCATGGAGACCGTTGTATATAAAGGGTAAATATAATGTATCAACCGGGAATTATTTTGACATGGAAAATATTCGTCCGGAAACTCCAGATGCTTCTCATGTAATAGATAATACAGTGATAGCAGACGGAGAATATCCACAAGATATAATTTTTGCAGCAGGTGTTACAAGCAGTGAAAAAGTAAAAGTATTTATAAAAGGAAAGTCAGTACCTGATAATGTTGTGATATACGGGGTGTTCAACAAAACAGGTGTTACAAAATCCGAGGACATTTTCTATATTAATGAATGCATTGCAGATGCAGATGGTGTCTATACAGCAGAGTTTCGAATTGACTTCATTGATACTGAAAATTTCCATGTAAATACCAGCGAGACGACTTTTGACAGCAGTATCAGTTTATCGGCGGGCAAACTCTTACCATACGAGTTTTATGATATTTATGATGCTCAGTATGTTGAGGGGACGGACAAACAAGGTGATGCGTCAAAAAGTTTAGTTTCAGTTTTTAGTGCAAGAAATACAGGCAAAGAAAGTATATGTCTCGCAGCCGGCTTATATGACGGTGAAGACAAACTGTTGAAGGTGACCACCAAAAGCTTCGATAGTTTTTCAACCGATATTTTTGAGGTTGATGTTACTCAATATACCGGAGAATATAAGGTCAAGATAATGATGTGGGATTCAGTAAGCGGTATGACACCGCTTACAGAGTTTTTATCGGTCACTGGAAGTGGCGAGTAAATAATAAAAAATATTAAGGAGGATTAAAAAATGAAAAAGTTTTTAGCAATGTTATCGGCAATTGCACTTTTTGCAAGTGTTTTACCGATGACAATAGTAAGTGCAGATGGCAGTGCGCCGGAATTGGCAGTGCCGGAAAATGTAGGTAGGGTGGAAAGTCTTATACTTGAAGAAGACGGAACAGCGTATTTAAACGGTTCGGAAACAGCTACGGAAAACTACGGTTCGGCGGTAGTAATCGGAAATATGACATCTGAGACAGGAGACCGTTGGCATAATGGTTCATTGCTTAAACACAATTATACCGGTACACAGGAGAATAAGGTAAGATATTATCCGGTACTGGAACCCGGAGAGTACGATGTATATGTGTTTATACCGAATTGGGGTTATATAGTACCTACAGTATGTACTGCGTCGGAAGATAATACGACACAGATAGAAGCACCATGGGAAGTAATAGGAGGCATGGCTAATTCCGGTTTAAGCGGCCCGGGCGAATTTATAAAATATGGACAGTTCACATTTACAGGTGAATATGGTTCAGACTACATAGAATTGACAGAAGGTATAGGATATAGCGGACCGCATGGCGGCTGGTCAGTATTTTTTGATGCAGTAAAGTTTGAAAAAGTTGGTTCAGCACCTGAGATCAGTTTGCCCGAGGAAGTCGGACGAGTAGACCGACTTATACTTGAAGAAGACGGAACAGCGTATTTAAACGGCTCAGAAACAGTAGCGGAAAACTATGGTTCAGCGGTAGTAATCGGAAATATGACATCTGAGACAGGA
>JAZTZP010000015.1:0-6314 GCA_045637525.1 Clostridia bacterium
CCTTTGGCGAACATATCGCGTTGACTTCAGTCAACATATCGCTTGCCGGCAGGCAAATATCGCGTCAGCCACAGGCTGACATATCGCTATTATAGTTTATCGCAGATAAACTATAATTTATCGAAAGGAGTGTTCATTTTGGATTTTAAGCTTCAGGAATTGAAAACCCCGCTTTCTGTTTCAAGAATTGCAAATATTCATTACTTTGAATTTACAAGTAAATATCATACACCCGATGACTCTCATAATTTCTGGGAGCTGCTTTATGTAGACAACGGCTCAATAAATGTTAATTCCGAAAATTACTCCGGAATACTTTCAGACAATCAGCTTATAATACATCGCCCAAACGAAAGACACTCTTTAAAATGTACCGATGATATAAGCCCGAATATAATCATTATAGGCTTTGAATGCTTTTCCGATGAGCTTGATATTTTTTGTCATGCACCCGTTTTACTGCAGCAAAATCATAAAAAAATGCTTTCGGAAATTATGAAAGAGGGCATGAATGTCTTTGCACCACCGTATGATATTCCAAACACTCTTGAAATGAAGAAAAGAGAAGTATATCCTTTTGCCTCTGAACAACTGCTTAAAATAAACCTTGAAGCGTTCCTGATTACGCTTATACGTGAATATACCCAGCCGGATATTTCCGAAAAAAATGATATTTTATCAGACAACGAGCTTTCCGACATCCTAAAATATATAACCGAGCATTACACAGAAAATATTTCTCTTAATAATATCTGCTTTTTGTTTAATACAAATAAAACAACACTCTGCCGTAGCTTTAAAAATGAATACGGAGTAACTGTTCTCGGTTACATAAACCGTCTTAAAATAAAAGCCGCAAAAAAGTATCTCAGAACTCAGAATACATCCATCACACAGATTTCCGAAATGCTTGGATTCAGCTCAATCCATTATTTCTGTCGTTTTTTTAAAAAACACACAGGGCTTAAGCCAAACGAATATATAAAGACAATAAAATCGCATCTGAACCTATAAATAAATCCACCGGGATGGGTGGATTTATTTATACTGTTCTATCTCTTATATAAAGACCTCAAAAGCTCTATTTCCTTTTTATATCCGTCAAGCTCGTTTGGTGTTTCAAGATTAAACGGCAAGTAACAAAGTCTTTCATTGTTTATAACATTAACAATTGTATCAAGTCCCAAAAACCCTTCACCTATTTTCTCATGTCTGTCCTTATGAGACTCAGGCGGATTTTTCGAGTCGTTTAAATGAATTGCTTTTAACCTGTCAAGCCCTATTATCCGGTCAAACTCGTCTAAAACACCGTCAAGATTATTTATAATATCATACCCGGCATCGGAAACATGGCAAGTATCAAGGCATACACCGATTTTTTCTTTACAGCTTGTGTTGTCGATTATCGCTTTAATCTCTTCAAAGCTTCTTCCGACCTCCGAGCCCTTGCCCGCCATGGTTTCCAACAGCACAGTAGTTTTCATATCGGGATAAAGCACACGGTTTAATAAATCGCATATAAGCTCTATACCAACTTCAACTCCCTGCTGTACATGACTTCCCGGATGAAAGTTATATACATTCCCCGGAACATATTCCATACGCTCTAAATCCTCGCTCATTGCACGGTATGCAAAGTCACGTGTCTTTGCATCCGCCGAACAGGCATTTAAAGTGTATGGAGCATGAGCAACTATCACTCCTATACCGTTTTCTTTTGCAAATTCCATATAATCCTTTGTATCCTGAACATCAAGAGGCTTAATACTGCCGCCCCTCGGGTTTCTTGTAAAAAACTGAAACGTATTAGCTCCAATCTCAACCGCCGTTTTCCCCATTGCAAGAAATCCGTTTGATGATGATAAATGACATCCTATTTTTAACACTCTGTTCTCCTTTCCGCATCCGCAAGCTTCCCGAGAATTGCCGTACCTACGGCGTTATCCGTCGATAACTCACGTGATGCAAATAAAACCTTTCCTTTTACATTTTCATTTATATATTTTCTTAAAACCGAATTTGACGCCACACCGCCTGCAATAAGCACAGTATCTGCCGTATGCTTTTCAATACAGTAATTAAGCGCCTTTCCCAGTGCTTCACTTACACAGTTTAAAACTCCCAAACAAATATCGGCAGGCACTGAATTTTCAAAAAACTGTCCGCATTTAGTCTCCGCTCCGGAAAAATTTATATCTCCGCCCTTAACGCTCACGGGAAGCTTTACGGGATTTTCTGAACAAAGAGAAACAGCGTCAAACTCTTTTCCGCACGGAAAAGCCATGCCGAGTGCCACTCCGACTCTGTCTATAAGCTGTCCCGCACTTATATCAAGTGTTCCGCCAATAATCTCATTATCAAACCCATAACCGTTATATGAGGACAGCAAAATCTCAGTTGTACCACCGGAAAGATGAACAGATATAAAAGGCTTATTCAGAAGTTCCCATGCATCACATGAATATATCCCTGCCATTATATGCCCGTCCTGATGACTGAACTTATAAAGCGGTACATTTAAAGCCTTCGCTAAAACCTCGCCATAGCTTTCGCCTACCGTAAACACCGGCATATACGAGCCGTCAACATTTCTGGGCTTTGAGCTTACCGACACCGCTTTTATCCTGTCAGCATATCCCGAAACAGCATCAAAAACCTCAGCCATCTGTTTTATATGCAAAAAGACAGCGTCGCTCTGCCGAAGTCCGCGCTGCCCTTCTTTTACCGGAAGGATTTTCCGACTGTTTGTAACATCGCCGTCGCAAAAAACCGCAACGCTTGTTGTATAATTACTTGTGTCTATTCCAAGATACATTTTATTTTTCTATCTCCCTGATAACAGATGCGAGTATTCCGTTTACAAATCCCGGGTCCTTTTCATCACCGTAAGCCTTTGATATTTCAACAGCCTCATTTATCGCAACACTTCCGGGCACATCATCCTCATACTTCATTTCATACACCGCAAGACGAAGAACAGCATAAGAAACCTTAGATAAACGCTTCAGAGTCCATCCGCTTCTCAAATATTTTTGTATTATTTCATCAAGCTCCTGCTGTTTTTCTGCCGTTCCGCGAACTACACGCTCAATGTACGGAGTTTTGAAATATTCAGGATTTTCCACTCTTTCTATGTCAATAACCTCAGCAGCATCCACAACACCTGCCTGAAATATAAGCTCAAACGCTTTCTTTCTTAAATCACTTCTTGTTATCTTCATTTTCCTTAGTCCTTTCATTTAAGAATTCAGCCTCATTATGTGAATACAGACCGCAAATGTGACTTTATTTTTCCTTATCTCTGACTTAAGATTTCTGAAAAATATTCCCGGCCTTCGTTTCATAACCTCAAGTCTTCTCGTATTATCAGTAAAATTCCATTATATTATTTATTATACCAAATAAATGGCAAATCGTCAATATACAAAGTAAAATTTCTTTATTTATTTTTGCATCAATCAGTTTTAAATTAATTTAATGACAGCTCCTTTACCTCTCCCGGTTTCAAGCTTTCGTCAAGTACAATATCCCCCATTGAAATACGCTTTAAATATTCAACCTCTTTCCCCACATATCCGCACATTCTTTTCACCTGATGGAATTTCCCCTCGCATATGCTTATATATACCTCTTTGGGATTTTCGCATATTTCAAGCTTTGCCGGCTTTGCTGTAAAATCGCTGAGCGGTATTCCGCCGGCAAAAATTTCTATATCCTTCTCCTCTGCCGGTTTATCTAAGACGGCAAAATATTTTTTATATACCTCTTTTTTCGGAGACGTCATTTTATGCGCATACTCTCCGTCATTTGTAAGTATTAAAAGCCCCTCGGTATCTATATCCAGCCTGCCGACACAAAACGGCTCATAATGCCTGTATTTTTCGGGCAAAAGCTCCGTTACTACCGGATAATGCCTGTCCTCCGTTGCCGAAACATACCCTGCCGGCTTATTAAGCATCAGATAAATATATTTTTTATACTCTATTCTCTCTCCCGACAGCGTTATTATATCATTTGTCTCATCCGCCTTCATATCGGCACTCTTTACCGTCTGTCCGTTAACGGTAACAGCACCCTGTTTCACAAGCTGTTTTATTTCTTTTCTCGACAGCGGAGTACATTCCGACAGCAGTTTATCCAATCTCATCATTTATCATTTACCCTACTTTCCTACACAAAATCTGTGGAAAATTTCAGCAACAACATCTTCCGATACCGTTGCACCCGTAATTTCACCAAGACTGTCCATTGCGTTATTCATGTCAATTGTAATTAAATCCTGAGGAATTCCGCATTCCATCGCCTCAATAGCCTTTAAGAGCGACTCCGAAGCTTCACGGACCGCTGTTTTATGACGCATATTGGTTATAATGGAGTTATCCTCAGCCATTATCGCTCCCATATCAAACATTTTCTTTATTTGCTCTGCAAGCTCAGTTAGCCCCTCGCCCGTTTTAGCAGAAATCGGAATAACCGCCGCATTATCAGGCTCTTTAACAGGAATATAATCACCCGCATCGGTTTTATTAACCGCTATTATACGCTGTTTACCTCTCGTTTCCTCAAGTACAGCTCTGTCAGCGTCATCAATACCCGTTACAGCATCCGTAAGAACTATTACAAGATCAGCGTTTTCTATCGCCTCTCTCGATCGGCTCACACCTATTTTTTCAACCGGGTCATCCGTTTCATGAATACCTGCCGTATCAAACAAAACTATCGGCAGTCCGTAAAAATTCACACTCTCCGTTATAACGTCTCTCGTAGTTCCTGCAATATCGGTAACAATCGCCCTCTGTGTCCCCGAAAAACGGTTTAAAAGGCTTGATTTTCCCACATTCGGCTTTCCGGCGATAGCCGTTTTAATTCCCTCGGCTACTATTCGTCCGTTTTCCGATTCCTTCAATAATTTTTCAAGTCTTCGGAGGCAATTTCTGAGTGTATCCGTTATATCTGTCCGTGTTACATCCTCTAAATCCTCATCAGGATAATCAATTGCAACCTGCATCCCGGCGGCAAGGCTTATAAGCGTGTTTCTTACCTCTGTTATACGGCTTTCCAACGAGCCTTCAAGCTGTGAAAATGCATTTTTACGGCTTAACTCCGTTTTAGCATTTATCAGGTCAATTACCGCCTCAGCACGTGATAAATCCATTTTACCGTTTAAAAACGCACGTTTCGTAAACTCGCCCGGCTCTGCCGGATACGCACCGGCAGCAAAGCAAATATCAAGGATTTTCTCTGTCACCGAAATTCCGCCATGACAGTTTATTTCAACCACATCTTCACCCGTATAAGTCTTCGGAGCTTTCATTATACTGAGAAGCACCTCATCTGTATGTTTCCCGTTTTTGTCGCATATAAATCCATAATGAATTGTATGACTGCCTGCATTTTTTATCTTATCGGGGGCAGAAAATATCCTCGCTGCGATTTCAAAAGCATCTTCACCGCTTATACGTATAATGGAAACACCACCCGTACCTCTTGGAGTGGCTATTGCCGCTATTGTCCTTTCCATAGTAAATCCTCCTGAGATTTTCAAAAAAAAGCCGCTGAATTTAAGCGGCATTTTTATACTTTTATTACTTTTCTTCTATAAGCTTATTAAGCTCAGCCATAAACGAGTGAATATCATCAAAACGCTTATATACCGAAGCAAATCTTACATACGCAACCTCATCAAGGTCTTTGAGCTTTTCCATAACTCTTTCACCTATTGCATTCGTCTCAATTTCACGAACCATAAGCTGATACAAGTCGTTTTCTATATCATCTGCAACCTTTTCCATCTGCAGAAGCGTCACCGGCCGCTTTTCGCACGCACGCATTATACCGCCAAGCACCTTACTTCTGTCAAAAGCCTGTCTTGACATGTCTCTTTTTATCACGGCAATCGTAAGCGTTTCAAGCTTCTCGTATGTAGTAAATCGCTTTTTACAGCTTAAGCATTCCCTGCGTCGTCTTATCGACACGTTTTCCTCCGTCGGCCTTGAATCTATTACCTTACTCTCCTCAAATCCGCAATAAGGGCATCTCATATAGGCTTCACTCCTGTTCTTGAAATATGACTATAACAATATTATATACAAAAATTCATCCTTTGTCAAGTGATTTACATAATTTTTAGTCATTTTTTTACTCTCTTAACTGTAATAGGAATCGGGGAAATAATAAATTATAGTTTATCTGCGATAAACTATAATTTACAGTGAAATTTTTTGCCATAGGCAAAAAGTGAAATCCAGTCATGCGACTGGGTGAAATCCGCACAAGTGCGGGTGAAATCTGCGACTTTTAAGTCGCAGGTTATG
>JAZTZP010000016.1:0-2831 GCA_045637525.1 Clostridia bacterium
CGGAGCGCTGTCGGGATATATTCCCGATATGCCCAAGCTTGCTGCCGCCCCATCGGGCGAGGTGACAAAGGGCGAGGCAAAGATTGTGTGCACCGTTGGCTGCGACGACAAAACAGAGGTGTTTGATGCCAGGATAATATCCGTAAACCGCCTTAGAAAGAATAAAACAAAGTCCTTTGCCATAGAGGTAACAGACAAAAGACTTATAGAAAAAACGGGCGGTATAGTGCAGGGGATGTCAGGTAGTCCAATCGTTCAGAATGGCAAACTCATCGGTGCTGTGACTCATGTGTTTGTGAATGACCCAACGAGAGGATACGGGATATTCATCGAGAATATGCTGGCAGAAGCAGAGAAAATTAAATAGGAAAAATGCTCGTCTATTATATGGGATAGGCGAGCATTTTTCGTAAAGATTATATTGTAAAAAATGTTTTGACAACTACACAAATCTTGTGTAAAGCAAAATTTGTGTTTTGTTTTCAAAATCAACACAATGTCCCTATGTGAAAAGCAACACAAATGTGCGTTCAGTCTTGACAAAGAACGCACGCGTGTGTTATAATACGATTTGAGGTGTAGATTATGAGTAATTTGAATTTGAACGAAAACCTGATTATTGAGTTTAAAAGCGATAGAACATGCATTTCTGATAGTGAATTGATTGATGCAGTCGTGGCATTTGCCAATACAGATGGCGGAGATTTATATCTCGGAGTTGAAGATAATGGAGATATTACAGGTATACACGATAAGCACAAAGATATAACACAATTATCTGCATTTATCGCAAACAAAACCGTTCCTCCGGTTCCTGTTCGTGTAGAAATGTTGGAATTAGGCGAATCTGTTGTGAAAATTTCTGTTCCGAAAAGAACTTCAATTGTTGCTTCGTCAACAGGGAAAATACAACGAAGAAGAATAAAAGCAGATGGCACACCGGAAAATATTCCTATGTATCCTTATGAAATAGCAACTCGTCTTTCAAATTTAAACTTATTGGACTATTCATTGCAAGCTGTACCTGATTCCGATTACACAGATCTTGATCCGGTCGAAAGAGAAAGACTTCGCAATATTATTCGAATGTATAGAGGGGAGCCGTCGTTGTTAGAACTTAATGATGAAGAGCTAGATAAGGCGTTGCAATTTGTTACTTTGGATAATGAGAAATTGACTCCCACTTTTTGCGGATTATTAATGATAGGAAAGAAAGAAGCGTTACAGAGACACATGCCCACCGCAGAATCATCCATACAAGTATTAAGTGGAACTGATATAAAGGTAAATGAATCATTTAAGCTTCCGATATTAGCGGCTTTTGAGAAAATTAACGAAATATTCTCAGCACGAAATAATAGTGAAGAGATGGAAATGGGATTATTTAGAGTAACTATACCGGACTATGATGTAAGAGCTTTTAGAGAAGCTTTGGTTAATGCGTTTTGCCATAGAGATTATTCTATGCTGGGAAGAGTATTGATCCAAATAAATGATATTGGGATGTCAATAAGCAATCCGGGTGGCTTTATTGAAGGAATAGATATAGACAATCTGTTGGATGCTGAACCTCACGGAAGAAATCCGGTCCTTGCAGATGCTTTAAAAAGAATCGGTCTTGCCGAACGAACAGGACGAGGAATAGATCGCATTTTTCAAGGTTCGCTTGTTTACGGAAGGAATTTACCTGATTATACACAATCAAATTCTACAATGGTGAAATTATTTATACCAAAGGGCCCTACAGACAAAGAATTTATCGAAATGCTTTCTAACGAACAAAAAAAATTGGGGCATTCATTGCCTATTTATTCATTATTAATTTTAAATGCTTTAAAAAACTCCTCTAGAATGAATATTCAAGATTTATCAGAAGGTATTAATTTGCACGAAAATAGACTCAAAGCGGCAGTCGAACTTTTAGTCGAAGCAGGAATTGTAGAAGCTGGAGGAAACGGAAGAGGCAGATATTATATGCTTAGCTCGAAATCATATAAACGAGCAAAAAATACTGTTGCTTATGTAAGACAGAAAGATATTGATCCAATAAGATATGAAGCGCTTATTTTAGAATTATTAGAAAAGAAAAAAGATGTATGTCGTGCAGATGTTGTGGAGTTGGTACATGTGACTCCTTCACAGGCATTTAGAATATTAAAGAAAATGGCAGACAAAGGGAAAATACAACTTGTTGGAAAAGGTGCGGGAGCAAAATATGTCTTGAAATAAACAAACGCACGCAAACGCACGCGTGCGTTTGCGTGCGTTTGCACAAGCAAGGCAGGATTGATGAGTCCTGTCTTTTTTTGTAACAAAAATCGTATAACTTTCATTACAAAAGTGTGGCTCTCCTATTATAAAACTGTGGAAGTCCAATAATGCACTACATACAAAAATTTGAAAAAGAAATTAAATTTCCTTCATTTCCCTCATTATTACCTTCAAAACAACACTTATTTCCTTCAAAACTTTAAAAATAAAGAAAAATGTTGTCCCCTATTGACAACACTCGTGTCAGGTTCACCGATAATTCAGAATGGCCGAATTGTGGGAGCTGTGACACACGTATTTGTGAATGATCCGACAAGAGGTTATGGGATATTTATTGAAAACATGCTTGCGGAGACAGAAAAAATCAAATAACTTTAGTGCTCACTTATATTTTATAGGTGAGCATTTTTATATAAAAGAAAAAATTAAAAGGACGTATATCAACATTAAAAGACACAACATTTATCTGTGATATGTGCCAACAAATTAAAGAACCTGTTTTTGTTACGAGAAATGGCTATACCGAGCTTGTAATTATGAGCTTAGAAGTTTACAACAAC
>JAZTZP010000017.1:0-6449 GCA_045637525.1 Clostridia bacterium
CATAACTTGCGGCAAATTGGCCGCAAATTTCACTCGCATTTATGCGAATTTCACCCAACCATATGGTTGGATTTCACTTTTTGCCTGTGGCAAAAAATTTCACTGTAAATTATAGTTTATCGCAGATAAACTATAATTTATCTGCTAATATCATAAAGCCGTCTGTAAAGTCCGTTTTTGTTTATCAGTTCTTCATGACTTCCCTGTTCTTCTATTCCGTCCTCTGTGAGTACTAAAATATGCTTTGCATTCTTTATTGTAGATAATCTGTGAGCAATTGTAAATACCGTTCTTCCCTCCGAAAGCCTCTCCAGGGACTTTTGAACAATGCGTTCGCTTTCATTATCAAGTGCAGATGTTGCCTCGTCAAGAATAAGTATCGGCGGATTTTTCAAAAATACTCTTGCAATACTTATCCGCTGTTTCTGTCCGCCCGAAAGTCTCACGCCTCTCTCGCCCGTATAGGTGTCGTAGCCTTTGTCAAACTTCATTATAAACTCATCAGCCCCGGCAAGCACCGCCGCCTTTTTCACTTCTTCCATAGTTGCGCCGGTCTTTCCGTACGCAATATTTTCAAATATTGTACCGGCGAATAAATATACATCCTGCTGAACCACACCAATATTATCACGAAGTGATTTCAAAGTAACGTTTCTTATATCTGTTCCGTCTATATAAATAGTGCCGCCTGTGGTATCGTAAAATCTCGGAATAAGATTGCAAAGAGTCGTCTTTCCACCGCCCGACGGGCCGACAAGTGCAACACTTTCTCCGCTCTTAATATCAATATTGATTTTTGTCAACACACTCTTCCCGTCATCTTCATATGCAAAATCAACATCTTCAAACCTGATATTTCCGGTTACTTCTCCAATGTCAAATGCATCCTCCTTGTCCACTATTGCGACCTCACTGTCCATCATTTCAGTAAAACGTTCAATACCTGTCATTCCACGCTGGAACTGTTCTGTAAACTCTATAATCTTGCGTATTGATGCAATAAGCGTTGCGATATATAAAAGATACGCCGTTAAATCTCCGACTGTTATGCTCTTGTTTATAATAAAAAACGAGCCGGCAGTTACAGCAGTTATATACATCACACCGTCAAAAAGGCGGGTGGTACTCTGAAAGATTCCCATATACCGGTATGAGCGCCTTTTTATCTCAAGAAACTTCGCATTATCCTTTTCAAACTTTTCACGCTCTATACTCTCATTTGCAAAGGACTTTACAACACGTATACCGCCAAGGCTATCCTCTGCACGTGCGTTTATTTCGCCCGTCTGTACTCTGTTTTCAGCAAACACCGCACGCATCTTTCTGTTAAGAATCTTACAGAAAACAAGCATAACCGGAAGTATGGCAAACACAATAACAGTAAGCGGTACATTTATTCCGCAAAGGATTGTAAACGCCGCAATTATCTTTATTCCGCCTATAAAAAATTCCTCCGGACAATGATGTGCAAACTCTGTTACATCAAATAAATCCGATGTAAGTCTCGACATAAGCTGACCTATTTTATTACGTGTAAAAAATGAAAAAGTTTGCTCCTGAAGCTTTGAAAACAAATCACGGCGCATATCGGTTTCAATCTTTGCACCCATAACATGACCCCGGTTTGCCATATAGTAGTATGCCAAAGCATCCACTATCCTGAGCCCTACATAAAAACCGCATATTTTGAGTATAAGCTGCGGAGTAAGCAAGCTCACATCACGCTCCGCAGTATTTGTTATAAACCGCACAAGCATCGGAAACACCAGCTCACACACAGTAGTAAACGCCGCACATACCAAATCAAAAATAAGAATCCCCTTATATTTTTTAAAATAAGGTATAAATCTTTTTACTAAATAAGAAATTTTCAAAACTATCCCTCCGTTATAAAGGTATATCTTCCTTGTATTTTTCGCTGTTTGAACCCTTAAATCTCTATACAAAATTTCTTATAATTCCAAACAACACAACAAATACCGCTACTACCCCGGCTATCGCATTTATCACCCTGCTGTGTAATCGTTCTCCGCATTTTATATATCTTATACTTTGATATACAAAATACGTCACAATAAACGGAAGCAGTATAAAAAAGCACTGATTTTGCCGGAAAGCAGTATTAAAATCAAGTTTTAATATATAGTAAAACATTCGGGTAGCACCGCATCCGGAGCATTTAAAGCCTGTAACGGCATAAACCGGACATGGTACACCATGCCCGGTTATATACAAAACATACAGAACCAGGCCTATGGCAAAAGCTATCCCATAATTTTTTAGTTCTTTATACATTCGGTCTTTCAAAATACGGTCCCTCATTCAAATTATTAAGCTCATTCTGGCAAAGTGCATACGAAATAATTGAAAATCCGAATATTCCGAGAATAAGATATATTATTGCACAGCTTTTAGAATGCCATCCGCGCATTTCATAAACTCTGTCAACCTTATCTCCCCATACATACATCGCATAAAGCCCGTAAATACCGCAGGTCACAATATTCAAAATACAAGCCATCCCTCCGCTTGTACCATAAATACCCGAAATCTGATTTGTATCATCACAAAGCTTTATAAACCAGTATATTCCATAAATACCGCAGGTTAAAAACGTAAGCAGTATACACATCCCCACACTTCTTCTCTCCATAACAAAACCTCCAATCTTTTCATATACCAATTATACCATATTACATATGTGTTGTCAACAAAATTCCTGAAAAAAAGAACGTGATTTTAAACACTCCACTCCAAAGCTTATATTACATGGCTAAAAAGCATTATCAAAAATATGGATTTTTTTCTAAAAACTATTGCAAAAATTTATAATGTGTGATATAATGATTCTACCACGCAATTCAATATTTTTTAATTCACATGGGAAAACTATACCTTGGTAAAAGGTGTTTTCTCTTTTTTCGATATTCCCTTGTGAATTATTGAATTGTGTGGTAACAATTAAGAGATACACTTTTTCAGTGCGTCTCTTATGGGGCGCACTTTTTTATTGCGCAAATATTCACGCAAAGGAGAAAATAAAAAAATGAAATCAAAAAAACTTATCACCGTTATTCTAATGTCAATTTTAATCATAATGCCGGTTTTAGCATTCGCCCATTCCGAAAAAGAAACATCAGAAATTAAAGCAGAAAGCATTAAAATTACAGCAAATCCGAATACTCCTGTTCGTATAACTAATATGAAAAATATAATACTGTCGGCAAATATATATCCTGAAAATACAACAGACAAAACCATAAAATGGTCAACAAGCGATGAAAGCATTGCAAAAATAAATCCAAACGGAAAATTAACCTGCATAAAAGACGGCAAAGTTAAAGTAACAGCCGAAACATCAAACGGAATAAAGGATGAAATGCAAATTGAATTTAAATTGCAATTAAAAGAAAGAATCTCTATAATAATTATCCTTACAATATTTTTGATAACTTATGTCATTTTAGAAAAGAAAAATTCAAAAAAAACTGAAAATAAATAAACGAAAATACTATTTACATATTGAAAATTAAACCCAAATATATTAAAATATGTATATAAACCAAAGATAAGGAGTGAAGAAAATGAGAAAAATAACAAAATTTATTTTATCAATCATTATGTTTTCATTGATTTCAACCGGTGTGTTTGCTGAAAAGCTTACGGCTGAAGCTGAAAATGTTTCTTTGATTGAAACAACTGAGACTGATATTTTGGTAAGAGTTGAAAAGATGGTTAACGGAACAAAAACAACCGTATATACCGGACTGCTTGGCGGATATGATAACGGAGCATGGGCTGATGCTGATTTTACAGGCATTGATATGGCTGTCATTTTCGACTGGGCAACTGATGATATAACATATATCTATCCGCTTAGTGAAAGCGTATCGGTAAATAGTATAAATACTTCGTCTTCATATAATCTTATACCGGCAAATGAGAGTTTATCTCTTTCATCACAGATAAAGATAAACGGTGTAAACGTAGGCGAAGACGGACTTCGCATTATTGATAATGCAAACTTAAGCTGTAATTTAGGCATAGGAAATAATTCTTCGGATATGCATTCTGTTTCTTTGATACTTGCAACATATACAGAAGACAAAAAGCTGTATAATATGAAATTTTCAGAAATTGAAATTGCAGGCGGAGAGACCGGCAATGTTCAGTTAATATACACCTTTAACGCAGAATATGAAGATAGCGCAAAGCTGATGCTCTGGGACAGCATTTCGGGAATGGTACCGCTTAAAACAGCAATAGAATTTGACGGAGAAAGCGGAGTAACGGCATATTACTACAATGCAGACAACCGTCTTTTGCAAATAGACAAGCGAACCGGAACTTCTCTTGTATTTACATATGACAACACAGGTAATATGCTTACAAAGACAGTGAGAGAGTGAGGATAAATAAATGAAGAAAAGAATTATATCATTAAGTCTTGTAATATCGGTATTTTTTGGAAGTCTTACATCATATGCTACAGCTGACAAGCCGGAGATTAATTTTATGGGTGCACCCGTATCAACATATTCGGATTTTGATATTCCGGCAATTTCAATAGATGAAAATGATTATGTTGCAATATCAGATATAAAAGAAAATGCAGTTCCGCAGGTGAATGATATACCTGTCGAAAAAATAAAATACAATTTTGAAGAATCCGGTACGGCTACTTTATTAAATGCTGATTGGGAAGAAGAAAATAATATTATGCCGTTATCAGCATCAGCTCCGGTTGACTACTCCAATCGTTTGGGAGTTATGGCAAACGACGGAGTGGCTTTGCAGAATCAGAACGGAAAGATGAACTTCACAGGCGATAATCCGGGAATGGAATATGTTGACCCTCTAACTGGAAATCTTATCGTTACTCAAACAGATTTAGTTTTGCCGGGCGTTGACGGTCTTGACCTCAGAATTGAACGGTATTACAGCCTTGCAGAAGCTGAATTTTATACAAAAGATGCCGGTATCAGTTATGCACCGCAGACAATTACTTTGACGGACGGAGGATATGTTGTTACCGAAACAGTTCGTGATACTGTAAATGATGTAACATCTACATATCAGTATCCATATACTTCAATAGACCAGGCTATGATGCGAAAAGCCGAAATAGAATCAAGAGACACGTGTGAAGGACAATATATATATTATGCAGAATATAACGAAGTTCCGCCCGGCACAAAAGTTACGCTTGATTATCATTACTATTCTAAACTAAGCTCATCAAGCTATCAGCGGCAGAGAAACAACTTAGGTGCAGGATGGTCGTGGGCTTTTCCGTCGCTGCAGATTATAAAGGATAATCCTGCATCCCCCGACGAGCCGCCAAGAGCCATATATTATCATGACGGCAAAGGCACAACTATGCAGGCAGAGTATGATAATTTAAACGGATATTCATTTGTAAACTATGTAGGAAAAGACATTACACTTGACGATTTTGTAGTAAATGGCGAAATAAGAGGATATATAGTAGAAGACCGGGACGGAAAAGAATATAAGTTCGGAATACATGGAGAGCTTTTAACCATTACAGACATATACGGAAATACAATTTCATTTGAGTACAGAAATGACTTTGATTTTTACGGAGACCCGGACTGCTATATTTTGAAAAAAATAACCGATACAACGGGACGAACAGTAAATTTCAGTTATTCCGAAGACATCAGCAAAGGTGAAGAATATATAAAGCTTACCATAGCATCACCATATGAAGGCGAAAGAACAATTAATCTTTCATATAAAAAGAAAATGATTGATACAGGACTGGCGGAAGAACCGGTGCTTGACAGCTTTACCGATGCAAACGGATATACAACATTCTATTATCCGGCGAAAGTAGGCGGAGTGGCACGTTACCGACAAGAGATACAGTTTACATTTTCAGATAAGGCACTTTATTCGGATTTTGTAAATGAAATAAATGACAGATGCACAAATGATATATATTTGCTCGGAAAAATCATAAGTCCGTATTCTCATAAATATTTTAACTATGAAATATGTGAAAGAAACTTAGGACAAAGCGGAGTAAGTGAAGCATACAGAGTATGCGAGCGCGGTGAATATGATTTAATTATAGATACTACAGACATTACAGATACTACAGAGCCTCCTGAAGAATACATAGTAATAGAAAAAGACACCAAAAACATTGTAGAATATACATATTCACGTGACTATACAGGTTATCCGGATTTTTACTCTGTGTCAAGTATGCAGGAAGACCAATATATAGCAAGAACACGTGAGATTAAAGAAAATGCAACTCTTGTGCGTGATTACTATAAACATGACGGAGCAGTGCTTGAAAAAGAGAAAATAAGCATATATGAAAATCCTGTCGGTAATGATTTAACTGTTACCGAGACTGTTCAGAGTTATTCATATAAACAGCCGGATATGGTGAAAATCAATTATTCAAACGGTGA
>JAZTZP010000018.1:0-22690 GCA_045637525.1 Clostridia bacterium
CAGGGAGCTGTCGCTGAAAGCGACTGAGGGATTGTTTTCTAAGAAAATTAACATATTTAAGGAACAATCCCTCCACCGCAAGCGGTCCCCCTCCCTTTAGGCAAGGGAGGCTTGCAAAGCGTACCGAAATCCTACTGCAAACACGCAAATAAACTATAATTTATATTCTTGTTAACAATTTGTTTGCTCATTCAAAAACCGTGATATTTATTATTTATTGTTATTGAGTGTTTTGCTGATGATATCAAAGAAGGAGCCGAGCGCTGATTTTCTGTCTTTTAATGCATCGTCTAAAGAGCTTTTGCCATATACGAGCTCAACCTCGTCTTCTTCCCATATATCTCCTGTTTCTTCCATTTGTTCGATAAATTCTTTGATTTCGTTTTTGTTCATTGTTAATAGCCTCCTGAAAATAGATTTTTATTGTATTAATCAAAAATATACAGCTTATTTTGGGTATGAATCGTCCCAATCACAACTATAATGATTTATTTGATTGGCTTGGATTTCGATAGTTAAAGCTTCAAAACTGTTGAAATTCATATCTGATTTCAAGTATTCAATTGCTTTGCTTGATACTTTACCTTTTAATAAGGTTTCGCATTTTTCTTGAGCGTTTTCTACATAGCTGAAGGTCCAGCTTCCCAAGCCCAATTCCTCATAATCATAAACCTTATCTTCTTTAAATTCTGTTTTTTGACTTTCTATCAGCATATAGTATTCACCGGCAGGTATATTATCGAAATAATAGTTACCCATGCCATCTGCTTCTACACTATAAACAGTTGGATCTGATAAGTCGGGGCGTTCTTTGTAATTTCTCATCATACCTATATTCAAATAATCATTTTTTGTTGGAATATGGTTTGTTTGTACCAACAATATTTTTGCACCTACATCAGGTCTTGTTCCTATATATTTATTATATTGATATGTAATTACACCGGTTAGAGATCCGCATTTTGATTTATCATATACTAATGATTTGAGTTTATTCCAATTTGAATCTAAGGTTGTTTCTTCCATACTTTCATACCAGCCAGCGTTTTTATTTGCCTCAATATCCGATTTGGGGACAACAGTCGTTCTGCCGTCAGCTGCATACATCGTCACAACAGGCTCAGAATACCAGCCAACGTTTTTATAAGTTTCAACTTCTGATTCTGCTACTGAAATAGTTCTTTCATCTGGTGCATATAATGTTATAAAAGGTTCTAAATACCATCCAACATTTAAATATAAAGATACTTCGCTTTCTAAAACATTGATTGTCCTACCATCTAATGAATATAATATAACTGCATTTTCGTCAACAGGTATTCCGATTGTATATATTTTATTTCCGGTAGTATAATCCCATGTGGATCTAATGTAATATTTGGGTTCAGTTTCTCCTTCTTTTGTATAACTGATAGTAATAGCATTATCTTCTGTTTCTTCTATTACCTCTCGTGTATATTTTCCCAAGATAAGTGCAGAAGCATCATATATTTGATCAAGATATTCCGATGTGCCCTGGTAACAAGAATATACAAATGTTTTTAAGCCGTTTGTAGCAGATTCAAACTCCACAGGTCTGTTATAGCATTTTCCGAAATCCGGAATATCCGGATAATCTGCATATGCATATATATTTTTTGAGCATATAACGACCATATTATTTTTTTGACTCCATTGAACAGTAGTTCCAAGTTCTTCCGAGATAGCTCTGACAGGAATGAGAGTTCTACCGCTTATAACACAAGGAGCCGTATCTAATGTTTTTTTTGTGTAATTAACAATCATGGTTGGTTCACCGATTGTCATTGAAATAGTTGTAGTGTTTTTTGTGGCTAATACGGTTTGAGTATCCTCATCCCAATCAACGGTTGCTCCTAAAGCTTCAAATATGGCACGCATGGGAACCATAGTTCTGTCGTCTGTAAGCTGAGGCGGTACATCAAAGTTTAATAGTTTACCATCAAGACAAACTGAAATGCTTTCATCAGCTGAAGCTGATAAAGTGTAAATGGCTGATAAACTTATAATTGATAATACGATTGATAAAATATTTAAGATTATGCTTTTCTTCAAGATAAAACCTTCTTTCTTAGTGGTATAGTCTAATAAGATAAATAAAAATCAAGGATAATAAGGATTTGGTTTGAAAAATAATATAACCAAATCGACAATTACTCCTATTGCCGCCAGTCCTCCGGTTAGCAGGTACAAAATTCCGAGAAGTATTCGCCCTTCGTAGAATTTATGTGCTCCGAAAATTCCGAAGAACAGGCATATAAAAAATGATACCCATTTGCGTTTTGCCATGAAATTCCTCCTTGAAAATTGATATAACCATATTATAACATACGAAAACAAAGAATTGGTTTTGTGAGTGCATTTTTTGTCAAAGATAAAATCGTCGGTTATGAAAAAATTTAACCGATATATCAACACGACTGAAATCCAATGCAAAAGTAATGTAAGTTTAAGCTGAAATTTTTATTTTCACGTTTTTATATATTAAAATGTGAAAATAATCACAAAAATATTTATAAAAGGTGTTGACAATTTTAAAATTATAATATATAATGAAAATGTGATATTTTACACAAAACTGGTTAAAAAAGGTGATGATGCGTTATGAAACGACTTATATTTGATAAATTATGCCTATGGAAAGAATCTTCTTATCGTAAACCGCTAATTTTGCTGGGCGTTCGTCAGGTGGGGAAAACATGGATTTTAAAAGAATTCGGAAAACAGTATTATGAGAATATCGCTTATTTTAATTTTGATGAAAATGAGGAATATAAAGAATTTTTTGAGACAACAAAGGATGTCATGCGTATATTGCAAAATTTGATAATGGCAAGTGGGCAAAAAATAGTTCCTGAAAGGACATTGATTGTTTTTGATGAAATCCAGGACTCACCAAAGGTTATAAATTCGTTAAAATATTTTTGTGAAAATGCTCCTGAATATCATATTGCCTGTGCCGGTTCACTTTTGGGAGTTGCGTTGTCAAAATCCTCATTCCCGGTGGGTAAGGTAAGTTTTTTGAAGGTTAATCCCATGACCTTTACCGAATTTCTTATTGCAAACGGTGATGAAAATCTTGTAGAGTATATGGAAAATGTAAATTCTCTTGAACCAATACCGAGTACATTTTTTAATATGTTGTACGAAAAAATCAAGATGTATTTTGTAACGGGCGGAATGCCGGAGGCTGTGCTTATGTGGACTGCAGAGAGAAGTGTGGAGCATATGCAGGCGGCTTTGGCGGATATAATTGCATCCTACGAAAGAGATTTTGCTAAACATCCTGAAAAGAATGAATATCCTAAAATAGCAATGATATGGAACTCACTTCCGTCACAGTTATCAAGAGAAAATAAAAAATTCATATATAAAGTAGTAAAACAAGGTGCAAGAGCAAGAGAATATGAGGATGCACTTCAGTGGTTGGTCGGAGCCGGCTTAGTGCATAAAATTTTCAGAAGCACAGCCCCGGGGCTGCCGATAAAATCATATGATGATGTGTCGGCATTTAAAATATATCTTGCTGATGTAGGAGTGCTCAGAAGATTAGCGTTACTTGCGCCAACAGCTTTTGGCGAAGGTAACAGACTTTTTACAGAATTTAAAGGGGCTTTATCTGAAAACTATGTGTTACAATCACTTATAAATCGTTTTGAGGTTACTCCGAGATATTGGTCTCAGAATAATCCGCCTTATGAGGTTGATTTTATAATACAAAGGGAAAATGATATCATACCTGTTGAAGTAAAGGCGGAAGCGAACATTCAAAGCAGGAGTTTGAAAAAGTATAAGGAATTATTTAGCGATAAAATCAAAATCAGAGTTAGATTTTCTCTTGAAAATCTTAAATTGGATGGCGATGTGTTGAATATTCCTTTATTTATGGCTGACAGAGCAGATAAATTGATAGGAATAGCTTTAGACCGGCTAAAGGATTAAACATTTTCTCATTTTGAAAATATCAGAAAAAGGGGACGTCAAAAACTGTTGTTCAACCCAATTTGTTTGAGTTTTCCGACAGTCTGAAGTCACCAAATTGCACAATTAAGAGTTAGCCTCTGCACGATTGTGCAGAATAGTTTTTGAGTTAATTCGCATGAAGTTGCGAATTATGTCGATAAATTACAGGAATTAGCCGGACTTGCTTTAGAAGCCGGGGAAGACATAAACGTGGAATGATTGTGGCAACAATATGGTAATAAAATATCTTATAGTCGAAAATTATTTTTTTTGATAAAAATGAAAAAGGACTTGACAGATGAAAAAAAATGTGATACAATATAAATAATTTAATATTGGTAAACCGTTGAGACAGAAAAAAGGCGGAGCAGGTTTTTTAGAGCGAGTGGATTATGGTGTGAGTTCCATGAAAACTCTCTGAGTAATATGGACTGTCGAGGGTGGCGTTAAATGCGCTGACGTAGGGCTTGCGTTAAAAGCCGGGAGTATATTGGTACTCTTTTAAGTGCACGTGTTTCGTGAATTCAAGGTGGCACCGCGGATAAGGTTTTTATTCGTCCTTGACAGATGATAAACTGCTGTCAGGGGCGTTTTTGTTTATACTCCTTTGCAGTAAAATATAAACATCGAAGGAGTGTTTTATTATGTTTGTACTGACCAAACGATGGCGAATTTTTAAATTCAGACCAGACAATGATAAAAAATAAGAAATATTTTACGGAGGTAATTTACAGTGAAATTTAATGATATTGATTTTGATACATATTTTAAAAATTATCCGGATGATAATGGATTTTTCGGAAAATACGGCGGTGCTTATGTTTCGGATGAGCTGAAAAAGGCGATGGTGGAAATAACAGAGGCATATTTTACTATTTGCAAGTCAAGCAAATTCATAGGCGAGCTCAGAAAAATACGCAAGGAGTTTCAGGGAAGACCTACTCCTATTTCGTATCTTGAAAGATTATCGGGTAAGCTCGGTAATGTACAGCTGTATGTTAAGCGTGAGGACTTAAATCACAGCGGTGCACATAAGCTTAATCATTGCATGGGTGAAGCGCTTTTGGCAAAGTATATGGGCAAGAAAAAGGTTATTGCTGAAACAGGTGCGGGACAGCACGGTGTGGCGCTTGCTACGGCGGCGGCATATTTCGGTCTTGAGTGTGATATATACATGGGTACTGTGGATATTAAGAAGCAGGCTCCGAATGTTGCAAGAATGAAGATTCTCGGTGCTAATGTTGTAGAGGTAACACATGGTTTGCAGACTCTTAAAGAGGCTGTTGATGCTGCGTTTGATGCATACTGCAAGGAATACAAGGACGCTATTTATTGCATTGGTTCGGTACTCGGACCTCATCCGTTCCCGATGATGGTAAGAGATTTTCAGAGTGTAGTCGGAATTGAGGCAAGAGAGCAGTTTTTAGGTATGACGGGTGAGCTTCCGGATGCTGTTGTTGCTTGCGTTGGCGGTGGCTCAAATGCAATGGGAATGTTCTCGGGATTTTTAAATGACCCTGTTGAGCTTTACGGGGTTGAGCCTCTCGGCCGCGGCCCGGCTCTTGGCGATCATGCGGCGAGCCTTAAGTTTGGAACAGAGGGTATTATGCACGGATTTAACAGTATAATGCTAAAGGATGACAACGGCGAGCCGGCTCCGGTTTATTCGGTGGCGAGCGGTCTTGATTATCCGTCTTCAGGCCCGGAACACGCATTTTTACACGATCTTGGAAGAGTTAAATATGATGTTGTTTCTGATGAAGAAACTATTGATGCATTCTTTGAGCTTTCAAGAATGGAGGGTATTATACCCGCTATCGAAAGTGCTCATGCGGTGGCTTACGGTATTAAGCTTGCAAAGGAAATGGGCAAGGGCTCTGTTCTTATCAATCTCTCGGGAAGAGGCGATAAGGATATGGACTATATCATTGAAAAATATGGCATAAGATAAAATAAAACCGCTGAGGCAAGCTCAGCGGTTTTGTTTTATCCTGAATATTTTTCAACAATCTTATTTAATACATCTGCTTTTCTGTCTATATCACGTACAAGCTCAAACTGATTTCTTGCACGATCGAGATTATGATGCTTACGGTGGATTTTAAAGTATGTATCACCGTTTAAGTAGTCTGTGAGGAAACGTATTCCGCACTCATATGTTAAAAGCTTTGCAGAATAGGGAAGAAGTGCTGTTTCTGACTTTGTAAGGCATGGGAGCATTTCTTCAAAATATCCTTTTGTGAACTGTTCAAAATACTCTTCGTTAAAATGTATTCTTGACATATCGGTTTCGTCTTCGGCTGCTGTTGATGCGCCTATTCTTAAAGCGTCACCAAAGTCGTAAAGCATTGAGCCCGGCATAACGGTATCTAAGTCGATAACACAAACTGCTTCGCCTGTTATATGGTCGAAAAGAATGTTGTTTATCTTTGTGTCGTTATGTGTAACACGAAGCGGGATTGAGCCGTCGGCGAGGCCTTTTGTTACTAAATCTATATCTTTTACAGATAATGCAAACTCTATTTCCGGCATTATACTTTTTGCACGACCGGCAATATCGTCTTTAACGGCTTGCTTTAGTGCCTCTAAACGCTTCGGTGTATTGTGGAAATCCCGGATTGTTTCAAAAAGTGTATCTGCCGGGAAGTCGGCAAGATTACTCTGGAAACGACCGAAGCCTTTTCCGGCATGATATAAATCCTCGGCCTTTTCGGCGTTGTTTATGGATTTTGTATCGGTTATGAATTTATATACTCTGAAATAGTTTTCATCGTTTAATTTATAAAAATTCTTGCCCTCAAGCGTTTTTATTACCGTAAGAGTTTCACGGTCGGGATTGCCGCCTGATGCCGCAATCTTTTTTCTTAAAAACTCTGTTACGTTTTCAATGTTTTGCATAAGTTCTTCGGGGTTTTTGAAGATGCTTGTGTTTATTCTCTGAAGTATATAGTTTTTTGTGTCGGAAATATATGTATCGTTAATGTGTCCGTCACCGTACTCGGTTATTTCTGAGTCTAAGTTGAATTGATTAAAAACGGCGCTCAGATCAAATTTTTGTTTCATGCTTTTAAAAACTCCTTCCTGATAAAACTTACAGCTTCGCTACTGCCGCTCTTATAAGGGGCAAGTCCTCACGATATGTAATGCCGTACCATTGCTCATCTGTCGTTAACACTTTTACAGAATGGGACTGTGCAATCATTTTACTGATTACTGAAGGGAGGAAAAACTCTGCCTTCGGCTCTGATATGTTTTCATTTAAAAATGCTTTAAACTCTTTTTCGAGTGTGTTAAATATATCAGGGCGCAGTCCCCACATATTCATTGAAACTATTGTATCTAAAGGTATTCCCGAATCCTTTGTTATTGCTGTAACCTCTGTTACGCTCTTTAAAAATCCGTTTTCTGTTTCACAAACGCCTCTTGAAACACTGCCGTTTTCGGAAAGTGTGTTTCCGAGCTTATAGCCTGCCATACACATACCTTCGCTGTTTACAAGATAATCGTGCATAATCTTAAAGCTTGAGCTTCCGTAAAAATCATCTGCATTTATTACTGTAAACGGAAAATTCACGGCATCCTTTGCACATAAAATTGCATGGCCGGTTCCCCAGGGCTTTTGCCGGCTATCCGGACAGATGAAGCCTTCGGGTAAGCTGTCCTTTTCCTGGAACACATATTCTGTATCAATCATTTTTTCTATTCTTTTTCCAGCCATAAGACGGAAATCTTTTTCGATATCCTTTCTTATGATGATAACAGCTTTATTAAAGCCTGCCGATACGGCATCGGCAACTGAATAATCTATAATCATTTCACCGTTTGGACCTATCGGTTCAGCTTGTTTGAGTCCGCCAAAACGACTTCCCATTCCGGCTGCCATTACAACAATTCCTGTATTCATAATTTTTTCTCCTTTTTTTGCGGTAACTATTTACAATTTAAAGGTTTTGTGATATAATGGTATTGCACATAAAAACAGCAATTATATCATACTGAGTTATTATACCATAAAACTACTATACATAACAATATAATTTTGGTACTAAAATATATGAAAATAGTGCAGAGTGGGGAAGGAGGCGGATGAAATTTGTGGGAGATTTACAAGATTGATGAACAGTTAAGGATTACGGGATTTTATTCGTTATTTGAATGTAAATACGATACGGACTATTCATTTCCGGGTGAAACTCATAATTTCTGGGAATGTTTATATGTAATTGATGGAAGTGTATGTGCATCGGGAGATGAGCGTGTATACGATCTCTCAAAAAATGAAATGATTTTTCATAAACCGATGGAGCTGCATAAGTTCTATATCACAGGCAACAAGCCGGCACATCTTTTAATATTTTCGTTTGATGTGAGCGGTGAGTTTATGAATTTTTTTGAAAAAAAGGCATTCCGGCTTACAGAAGAACAAAACAGGATAATGCGTTCATTACTTGGATTTTTAAGGGACAAGGCAGAGCGTGAGATGGTTGATGAGCATGATACGGGACTGTATCTGGAAGCTTTTAATAAAGGTAAGACGTATTCGCAGATGGTTGCTACTATTATAGAACAGCTGTTTTTATCTTTTCACGAAAAAAATGCCGAGGCAATAACCGTAAATACTTCGGAAACACGTGTATTCAGAAAAGCTGTAACTGTTATGAACGCATGCATAGGACAATGGCTTACCGTTAACGATATTGCAGATAAATGCAATATCAGCAGTACGCAGCTTAAAAGAATTTTTCATAAATATGCAAGCTTCGGGGTACATAAATATTATCTTAAGCTTAAAATTAATACGGCGTGTGCTTTGCTCGGCGATGGGAAAAGCATTGGGGAGATATCGGATGAGCTTGGATTTTGTAATCAGAATTATTTCTCAACCGTTTTTAAACGTGAAACAGGCATGGCACCGCTTGAATATAAAAAGAATATGTAAGGAATGTTTTGGATGAAACCAAAACCTTACGGACTTTTACACGCTGTTTTTACCGCATAAGAGGGATTTAAATTAAAAAGGAGCTGTTGCGTGAACAGCTCCTTTTCATTACCATATCATTGCGAAATATGCCACATAGCATAAAAGCATTACTGCTCCTGACCAGCGCATGAGCTTTTTGTTTTTTATGCAGCAGACGAGCAACAGAGCTGCTGCGAATGTTGCTACCAATGTGTCGAATATAAAGCTCTGTGCAAACGGAACGGGAATTATAAGTCCGGAAATGCCTACAACGAACAGGATGTTGAAGATGTTGCTTCCTACTATGTTTCCGATTGCTATATCTGCATTGTGTTTGCGTGCTGCAGAAACAGAGGTGAATAATTCCGGAAGGGATGTTCCGAGCGCTACTATTGTAAGACCGATAAAACGTTCGCTAAGACCAAGTGCTTTTGCGATGTTTGTTGCGGCGTCTACGGTTACATTACTTCCGAGAATAATAAGTACAAGACCTATAATTGTAAAGGGGATGGCTTTTTTTATAGTCATTTCCTTTACCGGCTCTTCCTGATTGTTGGTACCGTTTTTAGCCATACGGAACAGATAAAGCAGATAAAGAACAAATACAACTAAAAGGATAATTCCGTCAACAATGCTGATAACGCTGTCGAGACCTAAGGCTAAAAGCAGAAGTGTAACGGCAATCATAAAAGGTGTTTCGATTTTTATAGTCGATTTTGCAACCGCAAGCGGGGTGATAAGCGCTGAAATTCCGAGTATTATAAAAATGTTCAGGATATTACTTCCTACTATATTGCCTATTGTAATATCTGCATTTCCTTTGAGCGCTGCTGAAATACTCACAGCAGCTTCCGGAGCGCTTGTTCCCATGGCAACAATGGTAAGCCCTATAACAAGCTGAGGAATACCGAGCTTTGAAGCAATTCCCGAAGAACCGTCAACAAAAAGGTCGGCACCTTTTATGAGCAAAACAAAGCCTATAACTAACAACAACAATTGAATAACAAAGTCCATTTCAGGTCTCCTTATGTAATATGATATTTGCAGATTATTATTCGACAAATCCGCATTAATATAATTATATCATATTTTCGGTAAAGATGCGGTAAAGAATTAATTGTCCTGCTCTTTCATGCGGTAACCGACACCGAGTTCGTTTAAGATATAATGATTTTGCCCCGGGATTGAACCGAATTTTTTTCGTATATTTGCCATATTAACCTGAAGCTTTTTAGTGCTTCCGTAATCGTTATATCCCCATATAGCCTTGATTATGGCAGAATACGTAAGAACCTTTCCCGAGTGCTCCGAAAGGTATGCGACGATGTTGTATTCCGTTTGTGTAAGCTTGATTTCTTTGTTGTTTATAAAAATTTGTCTTGAATCGTAGTTGATAATGAGATCGTCTAAGACGAATTTTCCGCCGGGCAGATGCCCTTCATCGGAGCGGTGTGTTGCAGTTCTGAGAGCTGAGCGTATACGTGCCATTAATTCGGCAGAGCCGAACGGCTTTGTTACATAATCGTTTGCACCCATGTCGAGTGCATGGACTTTTTCTTTTTCATCAGTTCTTGCAGACAGTACAATAACAGGTGTGTTTGAGTTTTTCCGTACATGATTTAAAAACTCTGTGCCGTCGCGGTCGGGGAGACCGAGGTCGAGAATAACCAGGTCGGGGCGGTAAGAATCAAACATCATTTTTCCGCCGGCACAGGTTTCGGCTTTCAGTGCCTGATAACCGTTTGCCTCCAGAAGTGTGCATACAAGTGTATTTATATTATTTTCATCTTCAATAATAAGTATTTTGTATTTATTATTCATCTTCGGAATTCCCCTTATCTAAAGTAAATTTAAACGATGTGCCGCCTGATTTCGGAATTTCGGCATATATATCGCCTCCATGCGCTTTTATGATGGAAGCACAGACGGATAAGCCTATACCGGAGTTGGTCTTTCTGCCGTCTGAGGGCCGGGAGATGTCGTTTCCACAGCCCGAAAAGATAGTTTTAAGACGTTCGGCATCAATTCCGCAGCCGTTATCTGTTATTTCAAAAATTACTTTATTATGAGCTTCTGATACTTTTAAAGCAAGCTCGGTCATGCCAAAAGCGTGTTGTACTGCGTTTTCTAAAATATTAATTATAACCTGTTCAATAAGTATTGCATCCATGGGGATAGTGAGAAAGTCTTCCGGAATGCAGATGTTTACAGGTGTTTTGGGGTATCTTTTATTGAATTTCATTAACACGGAGTCGATAAGCTCTTCTAAAACTGTCGGTGTTTTGATTATTTTAACATTACCGCCGTCCAGTTTTGTTATCGACAAAAGGTTTTCAACCATTCTTGTGAGCCATTCGGCGTCATCTTTGATTCCATGGAGCATTTTAAGCTTTTGTTCGTCCGTAAAGCAATTCTGATTTTCAAGTATTGCTGATGTGGAGCTGTAAATAGTGGTGAGGGGAGTGCGTAAATCATGAGAAACGGCGCGGAGCAGGTTTGCTCGCATACGCTCTTTTTCGCTTTCTGCCTTTAAAGCCTCCTGTCTCTTTAATTTCGTTGTTAATGCGCCTGTTATAAGGGTAACAATAATCATAATGACAGTTGAAACAATATTTTCCGGCATTGTGAAATTCAGCTTGAAAAAAGGGGAGGTGAAAGCATAATTAACAGCCAGTACGCTTATTAATGAACACAGTATTCCGTATATGTAGCCCTGTGTAATCAGTGAAGTAAGAAATACTGCGAGAACAAATATTGCCGGGATTAAAGAGTCTGTTTTAAAAATATTCCGGATAAACAGACAGAGCAGGAATGATATGCATAATATGACAGCAGTTATTATCAGATTTTTTAAGATAGTACAGGATTTTTTCATTGATTTGTTTTCCTTTTTTGATTTATCAGACTGAGATTATACCATAAAAGTCAGCATATTTCAATGATGCATTGCCGATGACAATATGATGCATTTGCTTCGCAAATATGATGTTGCTACACTTCGTTTCGCAATGATGCGATGTTTGCTTCAAAACATTAGGCAAAGCCGACATCATTCCCGAAGGAAACATCATTAGCGTTAGCGACATCATTTGCCTAAGGCAAACATCATTCAAAAAAAGTCGCCTTTGTCAGTAGACAAAAGTGACTTTTTTTGATGGTGGGAGAGGATGGATTCGAACCATCGAAGTCGAAGACAACAGATTTACAGTCTGCCCCCTTTGGCCACTCGGGAACTCTCCCATATGTAAGGACAAGATAAAATCTTGTCCCTTTGTGGAGCTGGTGATGGGACTCGAACCCGCGACCTGCTGATTACAAATCAGCTGCTCTACCAATTGAGCTACACCAGCATTTCTTAACTGCTTGACTATTATAACATATAATTGATAATTTGTCAAGCCTTTTTTGAAAATTTTTTAAAAATTTTCTTTCACATCATAATCCATAAAATGGTGGGAGTTACAGGGCTCGAACCTGTGACATCCTGCTTGTAAGGCAGACGCTCTCCCAGCTGAGCTAAACTCCCATGTTTTTATGGTCGGGATGACAGGATTCGAACCTGCGGCCCTCTGGTCCCAAACCAGATGCGCTACCAAACTGCGCTACATCCCGATAGGCTCTCTTTTGCCATCACTCAATGCGACCTCTATATAATAACATTATTTTTGGTTTTTTTCAAGCCCCATATACGGCGTTTACAGCTGATTACGGTTAGTTATCTCTATAATTCTTCTTTTTTCTTGTGTTTTCGCTCTTTTTTAAAAAATTTAATTCTTTTTTTAAAATACAGAGAATTATAATAATGCCCGCAATTCCGCATACTCTGTAAAATATATCAATAAGAATACCGAAGCCTGCCGCTGACATGAAAAGTGCTGATAAAAAGATTATTACGACAGTTTTTGTTTTTGATGTAAAATGGATTATTGAGCCGTAGATACCGTATGCCGCAGATACTGCCGTTGTAAAGATTGCGGCGAACAGGATTACGGTATAAATCAGAAAAAGTGCCGTTCCCTGACGTCCGGACAGGGTAAGCATCGGCATTGTGCCGAGATTTATCTTTCCGTAATAAATGCTTATACTGCCCCACAGGCACGTCAGTACTGCAAATATAACCGCTCCGGACAGTATTGCCGCGGCGACGGACTGCTTTTTTGAATTTATAAAACGGCTGAGCGGACACATTATTCCAAAAGCGGACAGGATGTTATAGCCGCCGTAGCTTGCGGCACTCAAAGCCCAGTTATCTTTTAAGTTAAATGCGTGTATGCTTCTGTCGGAGGCTATGCGAAGTGCGGTGAGTGCTATCATAATACCGAGAAGCAGTCCCGTGATGCCGCACAGGTTAAGAAGCTTTTCTGTCGGGAGCAGTATGATGAGAATACAAAGTATATTAAATATTACCGGAACGATGAAAATTTTCTTTCCATATATATATGAAGAAATTTCTCCGGTGCCGGCAACCATGGCGGAATATACGCACATAAGAAATAATACAATGCAAATTTCACAGATGCCTGAAACACGGCGATTGCTTACGGCTGCGGTGTATTCTGATACGGTGTATGTATTAAGCCGCCGGCAACCGGTGAGAAGTATATATAAAAAAGCGCCGAAAATGACGGAACACAATACTATCCCCAAAAAACCATATTTTCCGTATCTTGCAAAAAATGCCACGGTTTCAGCACCGGAAGCAAGGCCGGCGCCTATAAGAGCGGCGATATATGTACCCGATATAAATAAAACATTTTTCATATATAATTCTCCATTCGCGGCTTTATTATCGGTATTATTTTATTCTTATTATGGGATTTTATTCGGGATTTTAAATATTACATTTACATTACAAAGCATAATTGTTAAATTTTTTAACAAGATTGTAACAATTTCAAAAAACGCAGGGTGTTTTGGATTTGAATTGTGAAAAACCGCATATTTTCAAGGAAAAATCGTATATTATAATGTTTTCAAAAGGAATAAAAAGGTTGAATTTATGGCAAAAAAACGCTGTAACATTAAAGTAATATGACGTAAATTTTAAAAAATTTAACAAAAAGGGTTGACAAATTTAATTTTTAATGGTACAATATAAATGTCAGATATACAAAGATGATTTTTATGATTTATTCAGAAAGGCGGTTTATTGTTTTGAAGAATGTGTTTAAATCTGTTCTTTTGCCTTTGGTTATCATCAGCTTTGGTGTTATCTCGCATGTTTCGGCTTCTGCGTCGGACCTGAGCGACTGGGCAAAAAAAGACTATGAGAATGCAAGCGCAGCCGGACTCCTTCCGCAGTCTATTATATCATCTAATCTCAGCGGAAATATTACACGTGAAGAGTTTTGTGAGCTTGTAATAAATTTATATACGAAAATAACAAACGGAAAAATTAAGGTGCCTGAAAATTCGCCTTTTAATGATACTAACAATGCATCTGTAAAAATGGCGTATATGAGCGGTATAATTGCCGGCACGTCGGAGAATACTTTCCATCCGAACAAGGCGATTACAAGACAGGAAATGTCTAAAATGCTTATAGAAACAATGAATGTTACGGGTGTTGATACTTTAGAGTATGTGCTGGACGATTTTTCTGTATTGAAAAACTTTTCGGACGCTGACGATATAAGCAGCTGGGCGAAGAGATACATGACAATGATGGTAAATAACGAGCTTATGAACGGTCTTGATGACGGCAGGCTTGCTCCTTTGGGAAATGCAACTCGTCAGCAGGCGATTGCAAGCGTTAGCAGATGCTATACAAAGTATGTAGTGTCGAAGAAGGAAAAGGAAGTTCCGGTAGTGGTAATTCCGAAAAACAATTCGGTTATTTCAGATCAGTCGTTCTCGGTTATATGGGAGCCCGTTAAAAAGGCTGAGCGCTATTATATGGTTGTGAAAGCTGCGAACGGTGTTTGTCTTTATGATACAACATTTACGGAAAATGTTGCAGTAATAGACAGTGAGATGCTTGACGGATATACACAGGCTTCTGTTACAATAGGAGCAGAGTTTTCCGACGGTACTATAACATATTCATTGCCGGTTGATTTCTCATATACATATGCAGGAGAGAAAACGAACACAACATATAAAGAAGATAATACGGTACTTGATTATTCAAAAGAGGCTATGACGGCTGCGGCTTCAAAGATTTTGCAGGATGGTGAACAGTTTATCGGATTGCCGTATATTTACGGCGGCTCGACTCCGAAGGGCTTTGACTGTTCGGGATTTACAAAATATGTTTACGGTTTGAGCGGAATAACTCTTCAGAGAGTGTCGAGAGATCAGTATGCAAAAGACGGCCAACACGTTAAGAAGGCTGATTTACAGCCGGGTGACCTTGTATTCTTCGGAGAAAACGGACGCGTGAGTCACGTTGGTATTTACGCCGGTAACGGAAAAATGCTTCATTCACCGCGTACGGGTAAGTCTATATGCTATACAAGTATAGAATCAAATTATTATGTATCAAGATACATAGGTGCAAAGAGAGTTTTGAAATAATTTAATTTAACACAACAAAAAACGGACATTTGATAGTCCGTTTTTTTGTTGTGTTATTCTGAAATCGTAACCGTAAGTGCGGTGTTCTGGACTTCTTGTGATACAACTTTGTTGTATAAATCCCACAGCTTCGCTGTTGAATAATCTTTATGTTTTCTGTTTTTGGCTAAGTCGCTTGCTGCGGCAAGCTCATCTGTATAATCACGAAGCTTATAGACGCGGCACAGCTTTTCTTTTTTCTGGATGTGAGTTACTATTGGTTCAAGTCCGTATTCTTCTATTTTTATCTGAGCCTTGCCGTCGGCTGTGGCTTCTTTTTTCAGTGTTATATCAGCAACGCCGCCGAGCTGGGTTTCAAATGTTTTCTGACCTGATATGAAGTTACCTACCGAGTAATACACAAGGCCTTTGTTTCCGCGCGGTGTGGTTACTGCCTTGTATGGCTGTATAACGTGAGGGTGGGCACATATTACTATGCTTGCACCGTTGTCTATACAATGGTTTACCCAGTTGAGCTGGTCTTCTGTCGGCATTGTTTTATACTCGTCGCCTAAATGAAGAAATACTATTACAAGGTCTGAGAGCTTAACCGCACGGGATAAGTCGTTTTCTATTTTTTTCTCGTCTAAGATGTCAACCATGTATTCTTTTCCCGGAATAGGCCATGTTTCACGGTTGACGCCGTATGTATAGTTCAGCATTCCGATTTTAATTGATTTTGCCTGAACAAACCGTATTTTTCCGGCATCCTCTTTTGTGTCGTGTATTCCGAGGAATGTTACCTCGGGACGGCTTCTCCATATTTCTATTGTATCGTTAAATCCGCTTTCTTCTTTGTCGGCAACGTGGTTATTTGCCTGAAGTATTACATCAAAGCCTGTGTCTATCAGGGCATCTGCCATCGGCATAGGTGTGCCGAATGCCGGATAGCCCGATGCACGCTTGTTTTCCTTTACCATGGCAGATTCCTGGTTGATTACGGAAATGTCTGCACTGCGGATGTAGCTTTTTACGTGCTCGTATAAGGGTTTGAAATTATAGTTCCCTTCTTCGTCTTTTGAGTATTTTAAAAGATCGGAATGCAGAAGATTGTCGCCGACAGCTTTTATATTAATCGTGGATTCTATTACCTCCTGATTACTGTTTGTCGAAAGCTGAATATCTGTGCTGAACATGGATAAAGTATCACATCCGCACAGCCCCAGAAGCGACGCTGCTGCAATGATTGCAGAAAGTTTTTTTATCATAAGTATATTCCCCCGGTTTATTTGATTTTCCTTTGATTTTTTTAAAGGAATGCTTATCAGTCTGCAAGTCTTATTGATTCGATTACCTGATCCTCGATTGGCTTATCTGAAAAATCAGTTGCACAGTTTGCTATTTCGTCTACGATGTCCAATCCTTCCGTTACCTTACCGAATGCCGCATACTGACCGTCGAGATGCGGTGCGTCCTCATGCATTATGAAGAACTGGCTTGAAGCTGAGTTCGGGAACATTGTTCTTGCCATTGAAAGCACACCTCTTGTATGCAAAAGACTGTTCGGAACTCCGTTTGAGTCGAACTCGCCCTTTATGCTGTCGGCGTGCTTCTGAACTCCGTCCGGAGTAAATCCGCCGCCCTGGATCATAAATCCGGCTATAACACGATGGAATATAAGCCCGTCGAAAAAGTTGTCTTTTATAAGCTTTACGAAGTTTTCAACCGTTATGGGTGCAACTTCCGGGTAAAGCTCAGCCTTTATTATACCGCCGTTTTTCATTGTTATTTCTATATTCATAATTTAAGCTTCCTTTCTGTTATTGCTTGATTTGCGCCAAAAAGGGGACAATGTTCTTACCACCGTCACCTTTTGGCTGCTCTTTTGTGCGATTGCATTTTACAATCGTCTTAGTCTATTGTAATTGTTTTAATTATCTGTGGGTTGACGGGAACATCTGACATTCCCGATGCTGTTCCTGTTTTTGTTGCGGCGATTTTATCCACAACCTCCATGCCTTCCGTTACTTTACCGAATGCGGCATACTGACCGTCGAGATGCGGTGAGTCTTTATGCATTATGAAGAACTGACTCGATGCGGAATCCGGGATCATCGTTCTTGCCATTGAAATTACGCCTCTTGTATGCAAAAGATCGTTCTTTACACCGTTAGAGCTGAACTCACCTTTTATGGTGTCTGCTTTTTTCTGTTCCATACTCTCGGTAAAACCACCGCCCTGAATCATAAATCCGGGTATGACACGATGGAATATAAGTCCGTCATAAAAGCCGTCTTCGGCAAGCTTTACAAAGTTTTCAACTGAAATCGGCGCAATATCGGGATATAATTCTAATTTTATAATTCCTCCGTCTGCCATTTCGATTGTTGCATTTACCGGCCCTGAATCTGTTTTTCCGCAGGCACCAAAAACCATCAGCATTATAACAGATAATAAAACTGCAAATATTTTATTCTTCAATGTTTACGTCCTCCGTATTTTCTGCGTCGTTGTTGTCAAATTCTTCTTCCTCCGATTTTTCCGAGGAGGTGATGCTTACGACCTTAACATCATCCGCAAGCTTCATCAGGCGTACGCCCTGGGTGTTTCTTCCGATGGTGCTTATTTCTTCTGTTGCCATTCTTATAATCGTACCCTCAGATGTGATGAGAAGAATATCATCTTCCGGGGTAACGGTTGTAAGACCGGCGATTTTACCTGTTTTGTCGGTAACCTTATATGCACGCAGTCCCATACCGCCTCTGTGCTGTGTTTTAAATTCGCCGAGCTCGGTTTTCTTTCCGTAGCCCTTTTCGGATACGATAAGGAGCTGTGCGTTTTCGTCAACTGTGCCGCCGCCTATTACATAGTCTCCGGCACGCAGTCTTATACCTCTTACACCATGGGCCACACGTCCCATGTCTCTTACGTCACTCTCGGAGAAACGTATTGCCATACCGTCATGCGTAACGAGTAGAACTTCTTTTGTATCGTCGGTAAGAGAAACGTGTGTCAGCTCATCGCCCTCGGAAAGCGCAATCGCACGCAGTCCGCCGGCACGTATTTTTGAGTAGCTCATGAGGTCGGTTCTCTTAACGACACCGTTTTTCGTTACAAACATTATATAACTGCCCTCGGTAAATTCTTTTATCGGGAGGATTGCAGTTATCTTTTCGTCATGCTCGAGCGGAAGCAGGTTTACGATAGCCATGCCCTTTGCCTGACGGCTTGCTTCCGGTATCTGATAACCCTTAAGCTTATATACAACGCCTCTTGTTGTGAAGAAGAGGAGGTTGTTATGCGTTGAGGTGGTTATTATTCTTTCGACAAAGTCTTCTTCACGGGTTGCCATTCCGGCAATTCCGCGGCCGCCTCTGTGCTGTGCCTTGTAGGTATCAACCGGCAGGCGCTTTGTATATCCGTTGTGGGTAAGCGTTATAACGATATCTTCTTCGTCTATTAAATCGTCCATATCAAACTCATTCACAGACATGGTGATTTCTGTACGGCGTTCGTCTCCGTACTTGTCCTTAATTCTGGTTAAGTCGTCTTTTACAATTCCGAGAATACGTGATTCGTTTGCGAGTATATCTTCGTAATCTTTGATTTTTTCTATTGTTTTTGCATAGTCTTCTTCGATTTTTTCACGCTCTAAGCCTGACAAACGTCCTAACTGCATCTGAACGATTGCAGTCGCCTGAGCCTCGGACAGACCAAAACGCTCCATGAGGTTGAGCTTTGAATCCTGAATATTCTTTGATGAACGGATAATGCTTATAACTTCGTCTATATGATCAATGGCAATCTTATAACCTTCGAGAAGGTGTGCGTGTTCCTGAGCTTTTCTTAGTTCAAACTCTGTACGTCTGCGGATTACATCCTCCTGATGCGAAATGTAGCAGTCTATTGCTTCACGAAGTGTGAGGAGCTTCGGCTGGTTGTCTACGAGCGCAAGTAAAATTACGCCGAAGGTTTCCTGCATTTGCGTGTATTTATAGAGGTTGTTTAAAACTACATTCGGATTTGCATCTTTTTTGAGCTCTACTACGAGATTTATGTTTTCTTCGGATAAGTCTCTTGTGGCTGAAATTCCGTCTATTTTTCCGTCACGTGCAAGCTCGTTTATATGCTTTTCAAGCTTTGCCTTGTTTACCTGATACGGAATTTCCGTAATAACTATCTGGCTTCTGCCGTTATTTTCTTCGATTTCTGCCTTTGCACGCATTATTATACGACCTTTTCCGGAAGAATATGCACTTCTTATACCGCTCTTTCCGACAATAAGTCCGCCTGTCGGGAAGTCCGGTCCCGGAATGTATTCCATAAGCTCTTCAAGCGTGATATAAGGATCGTCTATAACTGCTATGATACCGTCTACAACTTCGTTAAGGTTGTGTGGCGGTATGTTTGTTGCCATTCCGACAGCGATACCGCTTGAACCGTTTACAAGCAGGTTCGGAAAACGTGATGGCAGGACGGTAGGCTCTAAAAGCTTATCATCGTAGTTTGTTGTAAAATCAACCGTTTCTTTTTCTATATCAGAAAGCATTTCAGCAGAGAGCTTGGACATCTTTGCTTCTGTATAACGGTATGCCGCAGGGGGGTCGCCGTCTACTGAGCCGAAGTTACCTTTTCCCTGGACTAACGGATAACGGAGCGAGAAGTCCTGTGCTAAACGAACCATTGCATCATAAACAGACGAGTCGCCGTGAGGATGGTATTTTGCAAGCACGTCTCCGACTGTTGCGGCGGATTTTTTGAAATCGTTTTCATACAAAAGATTAGCCTCATACATATCGTATAAAATACGACGGTGTACGGGTTTCATTCCGTCACGCGCATCGGGTAATGCACGGCTTATAATAACGCTCATGGCATAGTCGATATACGACTTTCTCATTTCGTTATCAAGGTCTACATTAATTACCTTCTGGTTTTCGATTATTGACATATCAAACTGCTTTTCTTTGGTTTTCTTTGCCATTTTTATTTATTCCTCCATTCTCATATGAGAACTTAATTTATGGAGCTTTTAAGCTACCTCAGTTCTAAACATAGATATACATATATATTATACCACAAATTGGTTTAAAAAGCAATATAATAATGAAAAAAAACGAAAAAAATTTGCGTGCCGGATATATTTTTTTGAGAAATTTTGAAAAATATATTGCAATTTTGGAATAAATGTGTTATAATAGTGGAATAACAGCAGAATTAAATACAGAAGGGAGAACAGGTATATGGCAGCAGCAAAAAAGAAAAAGCAATTGACATACAAAAATAAGCCGCTTTACAGATTCGGTGACAGGATTTATTACGGAAATCTTGATGATAAGTATATTCTGGTGCTTGATGTTAAGGATAAAAAGGAAATTAACGGTATTGAGCAGGCTACAAAGGTTAAAATTCGCATTATGGGAAATCTCGGTGAGCTCGGCGAGGGTGAGGTTTTCAGAACTGCCGAAAAGAATAGTTTGTACAAGGCGTTAGACATTGGTGCATGGTGGCTCAGCGAGGCAATTACTTTTGGATGATAACAGTATCGTTGTTTTTTGGAAAGGCTTTGTGATTTTATGGCTGAATTTACGTATAAGACGCGCGGAGTGTGTTCTTCACAGATAGATTTTGAGGTTTGTGACGGTATAGTGAAAAATGTGAAATTTACACGTGGCTGTAACGGCAATACTCAGGGAATATCGGCTCTTGTGGAGGGTATGGAGATAGATGAGGTTATAAAAAGACTCAAAGGAACTGACTGCGGCGGAAGGGGAACTTCCTGCCCCGATCAGCTCGCAACTGCGCTTATGGAATGTAAGAAAATTTGAAAAATACCGCTTGTATAAGAAAAACTTATACAGGCGGTTATTTTTTTTTGGAAAGAGTAATATTTTATGAAAGGTGAGCATATAATTATTATAGTAAATTATTGTTTATCTGCGATAAACAGTTTGGAGTTTGGGTGACGCTTTGCTTGCCTCCCTTGCCTAAAGGGAGGTGGCACAGCGCAAGCTGTGACGGAGGGATATTCTTTATCTATGTATTGAAAATATATAGTAAAAACATAGATAAAGCAATATCCCTCCACGGCAAGCGGTCCCCCTCCCTTTAGGCAAGGGAGGCTTTAGCAAAGCAAATTTCAAAGCCTATTCATTAGACATATAAACTATAATTTAACAGTAAATTTTAACATGGAGGTTTTTATGCGGGATTTTGAAAAGGTGATGTGTATTGTTATGGCGGTTGTATGTCTTTTTTTGACGGGCTGTGAGGGGGGACAGGCTTATCGGGAGCCGGATGGGCGGATTTATTACATAGACCATGAGCTTTTGATGCTTGTTCCCGTTCCGATAGTGTGTGAGGGAAAAAATGCACATGAAAAGGCAAGGTTTTTAGCGGACAAGCTCATAGAAGGTCAGGACTTTAACCGGAAAATTAAAAGACAGATACCTGACTTAAAAAACGGGATAAGCGTGAGCGTTAAAGAAAAAACGGCTTATGTGAATTTATCGGGTGAGTTTGTGGACAAGCACCCGGACGGGAGGGTTGCCGAGCGGTTGACGGTGTATCAGATTGTTAACACGCTTACGTCAATTGACGGTATAGACAGCGTGTTGTTTACCATTGAAAATAAGACGGAGAAGAAATTTAAAGGGTTTTTAGATATGAGGGAAATGTATTTTCCGAAGATGCCTGTTTATTGATTTTTTGTAACACAATGCCGGATGTTTCATAATATATAATAAAATATACGCGATTGCTTATATGAAAAATTGAAGGAGTTGAATTATGTTATGGGACTTTTCGGAGGATACAATAACGGCGGAGATCGCTGGATATGGATTATAGTGATAATTATTCTTATACTTTGTTGCTGTGATGGTGATTTGTTCGGCGGTAGTAACGATTGCTGCCGTGATCATAATCACGATAATTGTCACAATCATGACCGTTGCAATGACGACCGTGATCAGTGCTGCTAAAAAACGGATGGAGTGTGCTGCACCCTTTGCAGCCGCTCCGTTTTTTTACGATATATTGCTCTTTTTTTGCACGGTTTTTGAATGAATTGATTTTTTATAAACAAAACTATAATAGCGATATGTCAGCCTGTGGCTGACTCGATATTTGCCTGACGGCAATCGATATGTTGGCTGAAGCCAACTCGATATGTTCGCCTCCCGCGAACGTTAAGGTACAAAAGCTTTGCTTTTGTTTGATTAAATATTGAAAAAATGCATGGCATTTTTTCTT
>JAZTZP010000019.1:0-17362 GCA_045637525.1 Clostridia bacterium
GGGGCGAGTTAAGCCCCTTTGGGGTTTTGCGCAGCTTTTGACGTAAAAGCTGCATGTGCTTGCGCAATTTGATAAGTAATCGCTACAATATTGAGAAAGTATTAAAATTACAAATTTAAAAAGAGGAATGGGGAAAACTCCCCGATAAACTATAATTTATAATTTTATTAATACAAAAAATCTATTCAAAAAACCAATGCGGATTATTCGGGAAATATTGACATTTAAAGTTTGCTGTGATATAATTAAATTATTAAAGCAGAATTTGATGAATGAATTGATTTAGCTGTTTGGTTTCGAGGTGAAATAAATGGAATATAAAGAATTACAAAATATAGTTATCAGCCTTATTAAGTCTGATTCGTTAAAAAAGGTGATAAAACAAACAGAAAAAATATTTGAACCGATTGAACTTGTTAAAATAGCTTTTGATTATGCAGAGTCGTATGATCAACGATTGAATCTTTTGGAATTGATAAAAATAAATATCAGGGAGGATTGTTTGAAAGAATACATAGAACAACTTATAGAAATACAAAAAGAATTATATATAAAATTTATGCGTCAGGATGAAAAATGTGTTTATGAATTACATATAAAAGAAACTCCGACTTCTCATGATGAAAGGTATTTATGTGATTCTTATTCTTCTGCAATTGAAATGATAGATTTATTTTATGAAGAGTATGGCAATGATGAAAATCAACTTACTAAATATGAGATTGAAAAAAGAAGGATTTTCAGTAGCAATGGTGAGTTTGGTGAGGATTATGTTGGTAATTGTAAATTAAATTATAAAAGAGAAGTTCGTGAGATTGATATTGACGATGTAAATAGTTATACGAATATTTGCGACGGTTGTTGCAGTGATGAGTGCGAAGGTTTATGTGTTAATAATGTTGATATATCGTTTCCTCGTTTTGCAGAAGACTTGGATATTGTTGAATATTCCGATTATTCCGGTAAAAAACACTACGGTGTGTATTTAGAAAATATGTGTGTTGTAAAAGAGGAATATTCTGTGATTCCGTTGGATTGTGTTGCAATGAAATACAATTGTTTTGAAAGGGATTTTTATAATCATGAACATATAAAAGCACCATTTGTTGAAAAGGTTGATATGGATAATATTCCTGATGAGATTCGGGAAGTTTATAAAAATTATATTAACTATCTTGAGAAATTTGTTGATATGTAAAATTAACTTTAGTATTGCAAAAGATGAGAGGCAGAATTGAGAAAGATATTAATACTTGTTTGGTGAAATTAACGAAAATAAATTTTTATGATAATAATATAGTGACAAATTAAAAAAAATATGTTATAATATATGTGAAAATATTATAGATGGGAGTTAATGTTAAAGAATATGACTCAGACTATAACTGCTGCTCAGATGGCGGAGCAGAGAGGATATATTTTAAAAATTAAAGAGCAGAATATGAGGTTTTCTTCTGTTTGCGGCCGGGCGCCGCGGGCACTGACCCGTACTTACGGATGTCAGCAGAATGAAAACGATACCGAGCGTATAAGAGGCGTTTTATCAGAGTGCGGATATGAGTTTACGGATAATGCCGAAGAGGCGGAGCTTGTAATCTTTAATACGTGCGCTGTTCGTGAAAATGCGGAGCAGAAGGTTTTCGGCGGTCTTGGGATTTTAAAGCATTTAAAAGAAAGCCGTCCGGAGCTTATTACGGGAATTTGCGGATGCATGGTTCAGCAGCCGCATATAGCAGAGAAGGTGAGAAAGACATATACAAATGTGGATCTTATCTTTGGTACTCATGCACTTTACAGATTACCGAAGCTTTTATATGAGGCGATAAACAGTAAAAAGACTGTTATGGACATTGAGGACTGCGACGGATATATTGTTGAGGATATGCCCGTTCTTCGTGACAGCACGGATAAGGCATGGGTTTCGATTATGTATGGTTGTAATAATTTTTGTTCATACTGTATTGTACCGTATGTAAGAGGCCGTGAGAGAAGCCGGAAGCCTGAAGCGGTTTTAAAAGAGGTAAGAGAGCTTGCATCTTCAGGCGTAACGGAGATTTGTTTACTCGGACAAAACGTTAATTCTTACGGAAAAGACTTAGACGAGGATATTGATTTTTCTGATTTACTTCGCATGGTAAATGATGTGGATGGTGTAAAAAGAGTTCGGTTTATGACGTCACATCCGAAGGACTTCGGAGAAAAGCTCATAAACACGATGGCGGAGTGTAAAAACGTATGCCATCAGCTGCACCTGCCGTTTCAGGCCGGTTCGGATAAGATCTTAGGCGAAATGAACAGGAAATATACAAAAGAGGAATATCTTAAAAAGATAGAGATGGTTAAGGAAAAGATACCTGATATATCTCTTTCAACAGACGTAATAGTAGGTTTTCCGACCGAGACAAACGAGGATTTTGAAGAAACGCTTGACGTTTTGAGAAAGGTTCGTTTTGATAATATTTTCTCATTTATATATTCACAGCGTGAGGGAACACCGGCGGCAAAGCTCCAATTTGTTCTTTCCGAAGAAGAGATTCATAATAATTTCAACAGGCTTTTAGAGGTTCAGAACGAAATATCAAAGCAGAAGAATGATGAATATGTAGGTAAGGTTGAGACGGTATTGGTTGAGGGTGAAAGCAAAAACGACCCTGATGTTTTAATGGGACGTATGAATTCTTCAAAAATAGTGAATTTTAAAGGTGATAAGTCTTTAAAGGGGAAATATGTGAACGTAAGGATTACCGAAGCTCATACATGGAGCTTAAACGGAGAATTAGAAAATTGAAAGGAAGTATAAAAAATGACAATAAAGGAAAAAGCAGTGGAGCTTGGAGAAATGATACAGAATTCTCCCGAGATGAAGAGGGTGAATGATGCAAAGATTGCACAGCAGGAGGATGAAAACGCAAAGACTCTTATGATTGAGTTTAATATGCAGAGAATGAATCTTGCCAGAGATATGCAAAACGGAAAGATTACTCAGGAGGAAGCTATTGCAAAAAATAACAAGGCTTTTGATGAGATGCTTGAAAAGTCACCGGTTATAAAGGAGTTTGTAGAGTCGCAGAAGGCTTTGGAGGAGCTTACAACCGAGGTTAAAAACATACTCACATTCTATATAACAGGACAAGACCCGAATTGCACACATGACTGCAGTACATGCGGAGGATGTCATTAATTTTTTAAGAATATATTGATATCGGCAAGCTCTCTTGCCGATTTCTGTGCTTATATAAGAAACAAAAGAAAGGAAAAGCATGCTATGAAAAATATTGACAGGGAACAGCTTTCGCCTATGATGCAGCAGTATATGAATACAAAGGATGAGTATAAAGACTGCCTTCTTTTTTATCGGTTGGGCGATTTTTATGAGATGTTTTTTGATGATGCTGTGACGGCATCGCGGGAGCTTGAACTTGTTCTTACGGGACGGGATTGCGGTCTTGATGAACGTGCGCCGATGTGTGGAGTTCCGCATCATAGTGCTGCTATGTACATAAGCCGCCTTATAGAGAAGGGATACAAGGTTGCGATATGCGAACAGCTTGAAGACCCGAAGGCGGCGAAGGGGATAGTGAAGCGTGATGTTATCCGTGTGGTTACACCCGGAACCGTAACAGAGCCTGAATTTTTGGATGAAAAGAAGAATAATTATCTTGCTGTTATATATGCAGATATAAGCGGCTTCGGAGCGGTATTTGCCGATATTTCAACGGGCGAGGTGTTTGTGACGCAGATGCTTGATTCGGTATGGGATGAGATTATGCGCTATGAGCCAAAGGAAATTATATTAAATGCTTTTGCTTCGGACAAGATTGAAACTCAGCTTTCAGGCAGAATACGGACAACGCCTCAGACGCTTAATGATAAGTTTTTTGAGTTTGAAAATCCTGAAGAAATGATTTTAATGCAGTTCGGGAAAACGGATATATCACAGCTTGGACTTTCAGGAAAAAGAGAAGCACAGACAGCACTTTGTGCGGTTTTAAGATATTATGAGGTTACACAAAAGAGCAGTAACCGCAGTTTGCATACGGTTAAATATTATGAGCATGATGAGTTTGTGGATATGGACAGCAACACACGCCGTAATCTTGAAATAACCGAAACTATGAGGGACAGGTCGAAAAAAGGGTCTATACTCGGTGTTATTGATAATACGTCAACGTCGATGGGAGCAAGGCTTTTAAAGCAATGGCTCGAAAAGCCGCTTATAAATGCCGATACAATAAACCGACGTTTGTATGCCGTGCGTGAGCTTACGGATAATTTGATGCTTCGTGATGAGTTTTGTGAAGAGTTAAAAGGCATATATGATATGGCAAGAATTCATTCGCGTATATCCATGGGAAGCGTTGGTCCGCGTGAGCTTTTATCAATGAAGCAGTCGATAAAAAAATTGCCGGGGCTCAAATACTGTCTGTCTCAGGTGAAGAGTCCGATGCTTAAAGAGCTTTATGAGAAGCTTGATATTCTTATGGATTTAGGTGACTATTTGGACAGGGCGATAAATGAAAAAGCGCCGGTTCTTTTGCGTGACGGCGATGTTATAAAAGAAGGATTTAACGAACAGCTTGATGTTTTAAGACTGAGTGCGAATGATACAGCGGCTCAGATTGCACGTGTTGAGACTGCGGAACGTGAGAGAACGGGGATAAAAAGTCTTAAGGTAGGATTTAATAAGGTTTTCGGATATTATATAGAAATACGAAAATCAAATACGGAGGAAATTCCCGAAAACTATATAAGAAAACAAACTCTTGCAAATTGTGAACGTTATATAACGCCGGAGCTTAAGGAAATGGAAAATATTATACTTGGTGCCGGCGAGCGCATTGCAAGCCTTGAAGCGGAGATTTACAGAAGAGTTGTAGCACATATGCAGGAGGCATCTGACAGAATACTTCGGGTATGCGAGATAATATCGGTTACAGATGTTTTGTGTTCTATGGCTGTTACGGCGTATAAAAATAATTATGTAATGCCTCAGGTAAATTCGGCGGGTGTTACGGATATAAGAGACGGACGTCATCCTGTTGTTGAGAGCTTGCAGAGAAAGACGCTTTTTGTACCAAACGATGCATTGCTTGACGGTGATGACAACAGAATGATTATTATAACAGGCCCGAACATGGCCGGAAAATCGACGTATATGCGCCAGGTTGCAATAATTACACTTCTTGCACAGATAGGCAGCTTTGTGCCGGCATCGTCGGCGAAAATCGGAATTGTGGATAAGATTTTCACAAGAGTGGGGGCTTCTGATGATATTGCTTCCGGACAAAGTACATTCATGGTTGAAATGACAGAGGTTTCACACATACTAAGTAACGCAACGTCAAAATCACTTGTGATACTTGATGAAATCGGAAGAGGCACAAGCACATATGACGGACTCTCTATTGCATGGGCGGTTGTGGAGTATATGCAAAATAAGAAAACCTGCGGTGCGAGAACTCTTTTTGCAACACATTATCATGAGCTTACGGCTTTGGAAAATGACCTTGAGGGCGTTAAAAATTACAACATTGCCGTAAAGAAAAAGGGCGATGAAATAACATTTTTAAGGAAAATTATAAGAGGCGGAGCAGATGACAGCTACGGAATAGAGGTTGCGGCTTTAGCCGGTGTACCGCAAGCTGTTATAAAACGTGCTAAAGAGCTTTTAAAATCAATAGAAAACGATGATTTTAAGATTTCGGTTAAGTCGGATAAGAAAGAAGAAGAACCAAAAAATCAGATTGATTTTACCGACAGCTTATGCCGTAGTCTTGTTGGAGAACTGAGTCATACGGACGCTACAACGCTTACGCCCATAGAGGCGATGAATAAGCTGTATGAGATTTGTAATAGGGCAAAGGAAATAATGTAGAATTATTCTATCGGAAAGGCTTTGTAAAATGGGAAAGATTAATTTATTAAGCACTGAAATTTCAAATAAAATAGCGGCGGGCGAAGTTGTTGAAAGACCGGTTTCTGTCGTTAAAGAGTTAGTTGAAAACAGTATAGATGCAGGTGCTGACGTTATAACTGTTGAAATAAGAAACGGCGGTACGACGCTTATAAAGGTTGCGGATAACGGAAGCGGTATGTCTGAGGAGGATGCAAAAACTGCATTTTTACGTCATGCTACAAGCAAGATTGCAACAGAAGCGGATTTAGACGCTATCTTTACACTCGGCTTTCGCGGTGAGGCACTTTCATCTATTGGAGCTGTATCACGTGCCGATATGTATACAAAGCTAAGAAATGAGCCTGTGGGAACGCACGTAAAATGCCATGGCGGTCTGATTGAGCTCTTAGATGAGGCAGGTTGCCCGGACGGTACGGTGTTTGAGATAAAGGATCTCTTTTATAACACACCGGCACGTATGAAATTTTTGAAAAAGGATGCAACCGAGGGTGCGCATATAACCGATCTTTTAGTGAAATATATACTCTCATATCCGCATATTTCGTTCCGACTTATATCAAACGGAAAGCAACAGCTTTTTTCACCGGGTGATAATTCTCTTAAAAATGCCGTTTATACGGTTTACGGGAGAGACTATGCGAATGCTGTAATACCGGTTGACTATTCAATCGGAAATTTGCGCGTGAGCGGAATGACAGGAAAAGGAAATCTTGCAAGACCGAACAGAAACTTTCAGAGCTATTTCGTGAATAACCGCTATATTAAGAGCCCTTTAATAATAAAAGCTGTTGAAGAAGCGTATAAAAATCAGATAATGATAGGCAAGTATCCTGTTTCAATACTGAACATAGAGGTTAATCCTTCGCTTATAGACATAAATGTTCACCCGACAAAGCTTGAAGTGAAATTTTCGCAGGAAAAGGAAATATATGAGCTGGTATATTATGCAGTTAAAAATGCACTTTATGAAGTGCCGAATGTGCCGAAGATTGATATAAAGCCGGCTGAGGGCTCATTCATAAGAGAGGATAAGGGCGAACAGTTGTCGGTATCGGATCTTTCAAAGCTTATCCCGAAGCAGGATTATAAGACAAGATTTAATCCGTTTGGAGAAAAGAAGCCCGATGTGAAACGGGAGGTTATGCCCGGGAAGGAGCCACAGGCAGAGCCTGTAAAGCAACAGCCTCCGGAAAATGCAGAACCAAAGAAAACAGAAATGCCGGAGTATAAGGATATGTCAAAGGCAACGGTGGCACCGTCATTTGACGCTTTGGCTCAGTTTAAAGCGGAACGGACGGAAAATGAAAATCCCGTAATGCTGTTTAAGTCTTCAGAGCCGGTGCCGCAAGAGTCAAAGGCGGCAGAACAGCCCGTTGCCGATACAGTGACGACTTTGCCGCAAAAGCATACGGCGGAAAAGCCTGAGGCAGGAATACGTATATGCGGTCAGGTTTTTGACACGTATATTATGGCTGAGCGTGGGGATGAGCTTATTATAATAGACCAGCACGCCGCACATGAAAGGCTTAAATATGAGGAACTTAAAAAATCGGCAGCGGATAATAAAATATTTTCTCAGGTATTTTTAGAGCCTGTTATTATAACTCTTTCGCAAGAGGAACTGGCAATATACAAAGAGAACAAAGAGGTATTTGAAGCCGCAGGTTTTGAAACGGATGAGTTTGGAAACCGTGATATAATAGTAAGAGGAGCTCCGGCAGACCTTGAGTGGTCTGATGCAGAGTCTTTGGTGCTGGAACTCATGACTCAGCTGGGAGAAAATAAAAAAGAGATAATTTCAAAAAAACAGGAGCGTTTTATGTATACAATAGCCTGCAAGGCGGCGATAAAGGCAAACCATACGCTGTCGGCTGATGAGATGAAACGGCTTGTGGAGAATGTTATCGGACTTGAAAACATTAACACCTGTCCTCACGGAAGACCTATAATGATTTCAATGACGAAGCATGAAATGGAAAAACAGTTTAAAAGAATTGTATGATGAGGAGAAAACGATGGCAAAAATTCCTGTTATAGCGGTATGCGGCCCGACCGCTTCGGGTAAGACGGCATTGGCTGTTGAAATTGCGCTGGCTGTCGGCGGTGAGGTTGTATCGGCGGACAGTATGCAGATTTATAAATACATGGATATTGGCAGTGCAAAGCCTGATATGGCTGAACGCAGGGGCGTTTGCCATCATATGATGGACATTATTGAGCCTACGGTGCGGTTTTCGGTTGCTGATTATGCGGCTATGGCTCATGATGTGATTGCTGATATATATAATCGGGGCAGGATGCCGGTTATTGCCGGCGGAACGGGACTTTATATAAATTCCGTTATAGATGACGCAATCTTTTTTGATAATGATACAGATGATAATTTAAGGTGCTGTCTTTTTGATATTGCCAAGGAAAAAGGCGAACAGTACCTGCATGATATGTTGAGGGAAATTGACCCGAAAGCCGCTGATGCCATACACAAAAACAATGTGAAGCGTGTGGTGCGTGCAATAGAGTTTTGCCGTATGAACAACGAGCTTTTTTCAAAGCACTCCGAGGAGGATAAAAAGCGTGAGAGCAGATATACTCCGCTCATGCTTGATATTTTATGGGAGCGTGAGGTGCTTTACGACAGGATTAACAGACGTGTTGACATCATGTATGAAGCCGGACTTGTTTCTGAGGTTAAAAGGCTTCTTGAAATGGGCTGTGATGAGGGCATGACATCAATGCAGGGGATTGGATATAAAGAGACTATACGGTATATTAAAGGTGAATGCACACTGGCAGATGCGATGGATGAGGTGAAGCTTGCGACTCGCCGATACGCTAAAAGACAGCTTACATGGTTCAGACGTGATGAGCGGATAGTGCATTTAAAACCTGAAAGTATGACGGAAGACGGAATAAGGCTTGCGAAGGAATTTAAAGAAAGGAACTGATGGACATGGATTGGTTACAGCTTAGTATTTATACAACATCTGAGGGGATAGATCCCGTTTGCGGAAGACTTTATCAGATAGGAATAACAGGTACGGAGATTGAGGATTATGATGATTTCAAGGATTTTCTTGAAAATAATAAGCAGTACTGGGATTATGTGGATGATGAGCTTATAGAGTCGAAGCAGGGAGAGACCCGTGTGAAGGTGTATATAAGCGATAATGCATCGGGACATGAGATGCTTTTGCAGATAAAGGAAACCTTAAGACAGCTTAAGGAATACGATACGGAGGGAGCTTTCGGAAGGCTTGAGATTGAAACGGATTCCATGAATGAAGAGGACTGGGCTAATAACTGGAAGCAGTATTTTCATCCGATAAAGATTGGTGAGAGGCTTATGGTTAAGCCTGAATGGGAGGATATTTCAGATGATGAGGGACGTGTTGTTTTCTCGGTAAATCCGGGAATGACGTTTGGCACAGGCTCGCATTTTACAACACAGCTTTGTATGGAGGCGCTTGAAAAATACGTAAAAGACGGCGACTCTGTGCTTGATCTCGGCTGTGGCAGCGGAATACTTTCCGTTATATCTTTAATGCTTGGTGCAAAGCATGCTACCGCTGTTGACATAGACCCGAACGCTGTTCCGATAGCTTATGATAATGCCGGAAGAAATAACGTTGATAAGGAAAAATACAGGGTTTTAGCCGGAAACGTGCTTACTGATGAGGCTGTTATGGAAACAATCGGAGACAGGAAATATGAGGTTGTTGCGGCAAATATAGTTGCAGATGTAATAATAGCGCTTTTACCTGCTGCCGCCCGGTATATAAAAGAAGACGGCGTTTTCATAACGAGCGGTATAATCACAGACCGTGAAGAAGATGTAAAGGCTGCACTTATCGAAAACGGATTTAATATAAAAAATATTGAAAGACGCGGAGAATGGGTTTGCATGATTTGCAGTGTCTGATTAATGTGTCGAAAGGAATTTGTATGGAAAAGATACAGTTTTTAAACGGGAATGAAACATATAATGTATATATAGCGGATAATGTGCTTATTGATACTGTGCCTGAGGGGCTGGCGGGTGAGCTTTTAACGCGTATTGACGTATCGGGGCTTGAAGCTGTTATAATTAATCACAGTGAGCCGGATCACAGCGGTGCGTTAGCGGCTGTTCTTGAAAAAAATCCGGATATTAATGTAATTGGTACTCCCGGAGCTTTAAGAAACCTCAGGGAAATGCTGAATATGGATTTTAAATCTGTTACGGCAAGGGAAAACGGAGTGTATAAAGATTTTAAATTTAAGGTTATGCCGGGTTTTCCGTGGCCTGATTCGATGGTAACATATTATATGCCTGAAAAAATATTGTTTTCGGGGAATATGTTTTCAGCCTGCGACGGGGATTTTGAAAGTTTTTATAAAAGCGAGTTTTCAAAAAGTGCAAATAACGCTGAATATGCGGTGAATGAAATTTCTGCGCTTGCTCCACGGATGATTTGTCCGTCACACGGGGAAAATGTGTGTGACACGGACGGTGTTTGTGAGCTTTATAAGAGGCTTGGCGCAAAGCAAAAATCCGATACTGTTTTAGTAGTGTACAGCTCCCGATACGGATATACAAAGGAAATGGCAGAGACTGTTGCCGAGACTATCGGAAAGAGTGAAAAGGTGATAATAAAGGACGCAAAGGATCGGGACGCTGTTTTTTATATGAATAATTCAAAGGCTGTATGCATAGGCACGAATACCATATACCGTGATATGCCCGGGTGTATCGGACGGCTTGCAGCGGACACTGATGCAGTGGCTGTTATGGGTAAGCCGTTTATGATTTTCGGTTCGTATGGCTGGAGCGGTGAAGGAATGGGAACTCTTTACAGTGTTTTAAAAGCAAAGAAGGCTGTGATTTTTGAAAAGCCGTTTCGATGCATTTTAAAGATGAGCGATGAGAAAAAAGAGGAGTTGCGGATTTTTGCGGACAGGTTTTCGGAATTTATAAATAAATGCGAGGAATAAAAGATGCCTAAGTTTTTTGTTGATCCGTCGAAGGTGGCGGATAATAGAATAGTTATTGATACAGAGGATGTAAATCATATAACACGAGTTTTGAGACTAAAAGAAGATGATGTAATTGAGGTCTGCGATACTACCGGCACGGACTATAAGGCACGCATTGCCGAAATTGCTGACAGGGCTGTTATATGTGATATTATTTCTGCTGAAAAAAGCGATACGGAGAGCAATATAAAAGTCACACTCTATCAGGGACTGCCCAAAGGCTCAAAGATGGAATACATCATAGAAAAGACAACGGAGCTTGGAATATATTCGATAGTTCCCGTTGCTATGTCGAGATGCGTTGTAAAGCTTGAAAACAGAAAAGCAGAGGAAAAAAAGCGCGACAGATGGCAGAAGATTGCAGTGAGTGCCGCAAAACAGTCGGGGCGTGGAATAATACCACAAATTGAACTGCCGGTTAGCATTGACGAAGCTATTAAAAGAATGAAAGAAGCCGATCTTGCGCTTGTGCCTTATGAATGTGAGGAAGAATGCTTTTTGAAGCCGGTTCTTAAGGGTGCGGAAAATGTGAAGAGTGTAAGTATTTTTATCGGCCCTGAGGGCGGATTTGATCCGGCTGAGGTCCGAAAGATACAAAATGCCGGACTGAAGACCGTTACACTCGGTAAAAGAATTTTAAGAACAGAAACGGCAGGCGAAGCTGTGCTTGCTATGGTAATGTATGAAATAGGCGATATAGGAGGTGGAGATTTATGATGAACATTGCTGTAATACCCAATATACATAAGGATATGGGATTGGTTACAACAAAAAGAGTTATTCGTGCAATAGGGAAAAATGCCAATGTTTTAATGGACTCTATGTATAATACCGGTCAGTTTGAGGCTCGGTTTTCAGCCGGAAACGTTTTAGAGTCGGCTGATGCGGTAATTGTTCTCGGCGGTGACGGCACGATACTTCAGGTAGCTTCAGAGTGCGCAAAGTCGGAAATTCCCATACTTGGTATAAATTTAGGCAGAATTGGGTTTATGTCTGAGGTTGAAGAAGAGGAAGTAGAAAACGCTGTCGGGCGTTTGTTGGCCGGGGATTATGAAATAGAAAAAAGAATGATGATACAGACCGAAATAAGAAGAGACGGTCAGATTCAGGGGACTTTTCATTCTTTAAATGATGTTGTTGTTTCAAAGACTGCGGATGTTAAGCTTATAAGCACTGAGGTGTATTCGGGAAATGAAAAGATAAATGAATACATATCCGACGGGCTTATAATATCAACACCTACCGGCTCGACGGGATACAACCTTTCAGCCGGCGGTCCGGTAATAAATCCGAACATGAAGCTTCTTGCGGCAACGCCTATTTGCGCACATATGCTTATGGCACGACCGATGATTATACCTGATATTCCTGCGATAACCGTCAGGATGGGAGACAAGGTTTCGGTAAATGAGGCAATTGTTACAGCCGATGGCGATAATATAGGATATATTAAAACAGGAGATGAAATAATAATTTCAAGATCTACGTATGAAACAAGGCTTATTAAGCTTGGTACAAGTTCGTTTTACGATATATTGATAAAGAAACTTTCATAAAAGGAGCAGGGGATTATGAAAAATGAAAGACAATCTGCTATTATTTCCATTATATCCGATATGGAGGTTAAAACGCATGATCAGCTTGTTGCAGAGCTTATGAAACGTGGTTTTAACGTAACTCAGGCTACGGTTTCGAGAGATATTAAGGAGCTGTGTCTTATTAAAAGTCACGACGGGGTTTACTGTCTTTCAGACAGCAGGATTGACCGCGGGACGGGCGGTGCGTTTGTCGGGATGGTTAAAAGTATAGATTTTGGCGGTAATACGGTTGTGATAAAAACACGGCCGGGAACAGCCCCGGCAGTTGCGGCATTTACGGATGAGATAATGACAGAAGATATTTTAGGAACAATTGCCGGAGATGACACGATTTTTGTTGCTGTGAAGGATATGGCAGGGACTGAAAACGTTTGTAAGCGACTAAAGGCGTTATTAATGAATTGACGAGGAGAAAGAACATGATTATTCAGTTATCTGTAAATAATGTTGCTCTGATAAAAAAACTGAATACGGAAATTCCGCCGGGGATGACGGTTTTGACAGGTGAAACAGGAGCGGGAAAGTCTATTATAATTGATTCTATAAATATGATTTTAGGCGACAGGACAAACAAGGAGCTTGTACGCTACGGCGAAAAAAAAGCCGTAGTACAGGCTGTGTTTGAGATAGACGATTATTTGATATCGGAGCTTGAAGAAACAGGAATAGAACCGGAAGATAATCAGCTTATAGTGACACGTGAGATTACGAGCGAGGGGAAAAGCATCTGTCGCATGAACGGAATGGTTGTAACTCTTGCACAGCTCAGAAGCTTTGCGCCGCATCTTGTGAATATTCACGGTCAGCATGATAATCAGGCACTTCTTGATCCGAAAAAACATATGAGCTTTGTGGATAAATTCGGAGATACCGAGGCAGAACTAAACGCATACAAGGCTGAATTTTTTAAGTACCGTGACATAAAAAAGCAGATTGAGCGGCTTAATCTTGATGAAGCTGAAAGAATGAGGCGAATGGACCTTTTAGCATATCAGACGGATGAGCTGAAAAAAGCTGATTTATCTGAGGGAGAAGAAGAGGATTTAAAGGAACAGCGTGATATAATTGCAAATGCTGAAGCAATATCAAACGGTACAAAGCTTGCGTATGAAAACCTTTACGGTGGAACGGAAGTTCAGGCGGCATATGACGGGATAAGTATAGCTGTGAGCAGGCTTGAGGAATTAAGAGAGTATTCTCCACAGCTTTCGGATATAACAGATACTCTTGCAAATGCAATGTATACCATAGAGGAAGCGGCACGTGAAATAAACGATTATTCGATGAGCGTAGAATATGACGAGGCGGTGTTGAATGATATAGAAACACGTCTTGACACTATTTCACGAATGAAAAGAAAATACGGCGGAAGTGTTGCTGCGGCAATAAATTACCTTAAAGAAATAACTGAAGAATATGAGAGTATATGTAATTCCGACGAGCTTTCCAAAGAACTTGAAGAAAAGCGAAAAGAATGCGAGAAAAATCTTTTAAAGCTTGCGGATGCTTTGGGTAAAAAGCGTGATAAGGCGGCAAAAAGTCTTGAAAACAGGGTGAAAGAAGCACTGTCAGACCTTGACATGGGAAGCTGTGAGTTTGTTGTAAAAACCGCAAAAACCGATGTGTTTGGTTTAGACGGAATGGAAACGGCGGAGTTTTTCATAAGCACAAACCCCGGAGAAGTACCAAAGCCTTTAGAAAAGGTTGCATCAGGCGGTGAGCTTTCCAGAGTGATGCTTGCAATGAAATCGGTTCTGGCGGATTCCGATAATGTGGATACATTGATATTTGACGAGATAGACACCGGAGTTTCCGGAAAGGCGGCACAGAAAATTGCAGTTAAGCTGTCGGAGATAGGAACACACAAGCAGGTAATATGCATATCGCACTCTCCGCAGATTGCGGCTATGGGTGACAATCATTTTTATATCAGTAAATCGGTTGTAAATGATAAAACCGAGACGGCACTTAAGATACTTAACAGGGAGGAACGCTGTACCGAGATTGCAAGAATAACCGACGGTGAAATGACAGAGACCTCCATAACCCATGCAAGAGAAATGCTTGAGCGGGCTGAAAAGTTCCGTGAGGAAAACAGATAAAACCTGTTGTTGGCGAAAATTACAAAAATTTCCTTTGAGTGCGGTGGCGTTTTGTACATGAAGGTAAATGTTGTATGTATAATTATAAAAAAATTGTTACGCAGTCGTTAAATTTTTTAAAAAACACTTGAAATTTTCGTACAAATGTACTATTATAGTAGTATAAGTTGTGTGTGTCACAGCAGTTTAAGAAATAAGGAGGTTAGCACAATGGCAATTAACGAGACAATGAAGATAAATATTGAGTTTGACAAGTCTCAGGAGGTTAAGGACATCGTATCAACTGTGTATGATGCATTAAAGGTAAAGGGCTATGATCCTATAAGTCAGTTGGTGGGATATATCCTCTCAGGCGACCCTACTTATATCACAAGCTACGACGGAGCACGTTCGAAGATAACAAAGGTAGAACGTGATGAGCTTCTTGAGGAATTTGTTAAGGCATATATTGAAAAGCTTTGATTTGTACATTATGAAAATCCGCAGACCGATTAATTCGACTCTGCGGATTTTTTTAGGTTTTGAATTTATCATAGCCTGTTTACTGTCCCTTTTTGGCTTAGTTAAAACTTTTAATCCATGTGACCAGAGAGTTGTGATAGATATTTTCCAGGACATCTTTTTTCATCTGATCTGTAACGGGTCCATTCCGTTTCATTCGCTCCAGTATTGCTTGCTGGAGTTCTTCTACCGTCATTTCTTCAAATGATTTATTATGTTTTAATTCGGAGACTGTTTCTGTTTTAACAGGCTCTTCATTTTTTTGTGGGTTTGCAGCTACAACCGGTTTTTCGGCAGTTACTGTCACTGTCGGTTTTTCAACGACATTTAATTCCGGCGGCTGTATTACTTTATCCGTTTTACCTGTCGGAAGCCATATTTCTCCGGAATTTGCCTTTATATTTACCGATATAAAGCCGTCTTTTACAGATATATGTTCGCCCGAAAGACCACCTGTGTATTCTCCTGCATTAATAGCCGGAAGCTTCATCATAAAATCATCATCACTGTTATTCACAGTTACATACACAGATTCTCCATTATAATTTCGGAGAAATGCATACTGACCATTTGTCAAAAACAGTTCTTTATAATCTCCGTAGGATAAGGCTTTGGATTCTGAGCGGATTTTTCCTAATCCGGAGATCAGATTAGTCAAGTCATTTTTCTCGGTAGAATTAATGTACTCTTCATATGATATAGCCGGTCTTAAAGAATCATCGGATCCATGTTGTTTTTGCCCCTCGATACCAAATTCCGAGCCGTAGTAAACAGATGGAACACCGGGCAGTGTATACAGCAGAATGTGAACCGGTATAAAATGACGTTTATTATTTAGCTTTGTATATATTCGCTCCACATCATGGTTGTCTGTGAAATTGTATAATTTAAGTCCATCTGTTCTGTTTTCGCCCATCTCATACAAACGCTTCACAGTATGTGCAATTTCAAAATAGTTATGGTCATTATGGCCGGAATACAGCGCCTTATGCAAATGATAGTTGGTAACAGAGTGTAATGTGTCTTCATTTACCCAACGAATATAATCACCATGGATAACCTCACCCATAAGCCAGAAGTCGGGTTTAACTTCATTAGCGATCCGACGCATCATCTGCATATAACTAAAATCCAACACATCTGCCGCATCCAGGCGAATTCCGTCGATATCAAACTCCTTCACCCAAAATCGAATAACATCGCATATATATTCTCTGACTTCGGAATTATGCTGATTTAACTTAGCAAGCAAGTTGTATCCGCCCCAGTTATCATAAGAAAATCCATCGTTGTATTCATTATTGCCATTAAAATTTACATTGCAATACCAATCCTTGTATGGCGAGTTTTCTCTGTTATGCTTAATATCCGAAAAAGCAAAGAAATCTCGTCCTGTATGATTGAATACACCGTCTAAAATCACTCGTATTCCCTGTTTATGGCACTGCGCCACAAATTCGGTCAAATCTTCGTTTGTACCAAGTCTTGTATCAAGCTTTTTATAATCGGTTGTTTCATAACCATGTCCTACCGATTCAAAAAGAGGGCCAATGTAAAGCGCATTACAGCCAAGCTTTTTAATTTGCGAAATAAAGGGAAGTAAGGTGTTTAACCTGTGCTCCGGTTTGCCGTAAAAATTTTGTTTCGGTGCTCCTGTCATTCCCAACGGATATATGTGATAAAATATTGCTTCATCGTACCAAGCCATATATGTTCCTCCATTTCATGTTGAAATTATTATATAATTCATATAGTATGTCTATTGGATTAAAGTAAGTGTTCATTTATTTACATCTCAAAACTCTCAGGCGAGGTAAAAAAATGCACGTCATCCGGTGGCTTATTCCGGTAAATTCATTATAACATAAGAAATTGAAAAAGACAACACTTTTAATGAAAAAATCTGCGGCTTTTAAATGAGTAAATAAATTATAGTTTGTCAGGGAGTTTTCCCCGTTCCTCTTTTTGAATTTGTAATTTTTATATTTTCTATATATTATAGCGATTACTTATCGAGTTGCGCAAGCACACGCCGCTTTTACGTCAAAAGCGGCACCAAAACCCCAAAGGGGCTTAACTCGCCCCTTTGGAAACCCTCCGTGCGCTCAGCCGCGCGGCAAAGAGCAAAGCGCGCAAGTTTTTTTATTGAGTCGGAACAGCATAGCAGCAAACCGGCGGTAAACGGCAAGCGGGTGCTAGTGACTTCGTCAGCGCACTTATCCGCTTGCCTC
>JAZTZP010000020.1:0-14378 GCA_045637525.1 Clostridia bacterium
CTAAACTATAATAGCGATATGTCAGCCTGTGGCTGACGCGATATTTGCCTGCCGGCAAGCGATATATTGACTGAAGTCAATGCGATATGTTCGCCAAAGGCGGACGTTAAGGTACAAAAGCTCTGCTTTTGTTTGATTAAATATTGAAAAATTGCTTTACATTTTTTCTTCCATAACGTTTGCAAAGCAAACATATCGCACCGACAGGCAAATATCGCGTGCGTTAGCACATATCGAAAATTCCGTTAGGGATTTATATCGCGTTTAGCGGCTTATTTAAGTCGCTAAACTATAATTTGTTACTCATTTAAAAACCGTAATTTTTAAAAAATTTTTATTGACAAATTCGGGGAAATATTGTATAATAATTTTATAAAAACAGAAAAGAGGGATTTTGTTATGAAAAAATTTAAATTTTTGAGTTTGATGATTGTATTGTTTGCATTTATTGTTTCGGGATGTTCAGGCGGTGGCAAGTATTATAAAAACCGTGAGTTTATAACTGATGACACTCTTGAAGTTACATTTGAAACAACAGATAAAAGTATTCATTGGGGCGAGTTTCAAAAGGAAGCAAATTCTTTGGGAGACGACTGTGATGAAATTCATGCCGCTTTAATACCGGCATCAAATTCAAAGGAAGAATTTGATGAAAAGGTAAAACTTTTAAAAGATCGTCTTGATGCTCTGGAAAGTGAATATGAGTTCGGATATTCAGGTGATGACGGAAATATAATAACAATTAAAATCGGAAATAAAAAAATAGGTTTGCCGGTTTTTGCAATATTTAATGCAGACAGAGTTGATGATATAAAAATTGTATCAACAATGAACGATTTGGAGATTTCATCTCTTACAAGCGCATCATATAAAATTAACGGCGATAAGGTTGAAACAAGTGTTGAAATACCGGAGACAGACAGAGAAAAGCTGAAAAATTATATAAATGATAATGCTGGAGAATATATCTATCTTAAAATAGGCGAGCTTACATATTCGGAGCTTGTTATAACGGAAGATACTCCGTCTGATAAGCTTACATTTACCGGATTTGCATTTTTGGGAAGCGAATCGGATGAGACGAAATACGAGTTTATAGCAAAGCTTGCGACGTATGTTATAAATAATATGCATGACGGAAAGCTGAATATGAATTTCGGTACAGAGGTTGAAGAAAATGACGTTTACGGAGTTCCTTATGTAACAAAAACAGACGAAAATGTTATAGAAAATATTAAGACTTTGTATTCGGACGTTCGTTTTATAAGAGACAGCGTGAAAAATAAGATTACACTTCATTTTGAAGGAGAAATGGGCGAAATAGCTCCGGCTGAGGCGTTTGAAAAAATTCAGGCTATATATGAGATATGCAAATTTGACGACGGTGCTTATTCTGTGGTTTCATTTACCTGGGCTGCCGGTGATGTAATTGGCAAAAACGACTTTGTTTATTTTGAGAAAATAGACGGAAAAATGGTTTGTCATTTATGGTCTGATAAAATAGAAGAAGACGTGAAGAATAATGCTTTCTTAAAGTCATATATGGAACAATAAAACATTGCAAAAAAACTTCGTTATATTTTAGTGTATAACGAAGTTTTTTTGAATTGAGATCAAGTCGTATATGATTAAATTAATTAATAAAAGTACTTTAAATGGAAAAATAATTGATAATTGCATAAAATATATTTAATATTTTTGGCGAAAACGGAAAAAATATTAAATATATTCAAAATATCTTGATAATTTTGAGAGGATGTGGTATAATAACTTAATAAAAAGGCCGGAAACGGCGAGAAAATTAATCGGAGGGCGCTATGGAAATTAAACGTGATGTATATCTTAACAGATTAATTGTAAGAAAACATAATGGATTCGTTAAAGTAATAACAGGAATAAGGCGTTGCGGAAAATCCTATCTTTTAAATACAATATTTTATAATTATCTGGTTTTTGAGGGTGTAGACAAAGAGCATATTATTAAGTTTGCTTTTGATTCTGCAGAAGATTTAAGACTCATTGGCGAGGATTTAACGGAAATAGATGGACAAAAACGAAAAGTTGATCCTAATAAGTTTATGGATTATGTAAGCAGCAGATTGAAAGATAATGGAATGTATTATTTGTTGCTTGACGAAGTTCAGAATCTCGGTAGCTTTGAATCGGTATTAAACGGATATTTAAGAAGAAATAATCTGGATATATATGTAACCGGGAGTAATTCTAAATTCTTATCCAGCGATGTATTGACTGAATTTGAGGGAAGAGGCGATGAGGTTCATGTTCTTCCGCTTTCGTTTTCAGAGTTTTATAGTGTTTATGACGGTTCAAAAGAAGAGGCTTTTGATGATTATATGGTATATGGCGGTCTTCCGGCAGTGACAGCGATGAAGACGGAAGAACAAAAATCCAATTATCTTATTACACAGATTGAAAATGTATATTTAAAAGATATTGTTAAAAGATATAATTTGAATACAGATGAATATATAGGAGAGCTGATGGATATTTTAGCTTCGGGAATTTCAAGCCTGTGTAATCCGAGAAAACTGGCAGATACATTTAAAAGTGTTAAGAAAACAAAAATCAGCGAACAAACAGTTGCGAAATATATCACATATCTGAAAGATTCATTCCTTATAAATCAGGCGAAAAGATATAATGTCAAAGGAAAGCATTATATTCAAACACCTTATAAAATTTATTTTGAGGATATAGGACTTCGCAATGCAAGGCTTGATTTCAGACAGATTGAACCGACTCATCTTATGGAAAATATTATTTATAATGAGCTAAGGTACCGGGGCTATCGTGTGGATGTGGGAGTTGTGGAAGTTCGTGAAAAAAATGCCGTGGGTAAAGAACAAAAAAAACAGTTAGAGATTGATTTTGTTGCAAATCAAGGTAGTAAAAGATATTATATTCAATCGGCATATGCAATTCCGGATAGCGAGAAATGGGAGCAGGAAACCCGTTCTTTTGATAAAGTAAATGATTCATTCAAGAAAATTATTATTGTCGAACGCAGTATTAAACCACGCAGAGACGATAAAGGTTATGTTACTATGGGCGTAAAAGAGTTTTTATTAACTGAAAATAGTCTTGAACTGTAAATATGCTATTTTTCGACATTTCCATTAAAAAACTTCGTTATATTTTGAAGGTATAACGAAGTTTTTTGTGTTTTTAAATATTCTTTGTATCTAAATTGCGTAATGCAAATTCAATACATTGGTTAATTAATTCGTTTCGGCTTATATCCGTATCGGTAGCTAATTTATCTATAAGAGACAAAGTATCGCTGCTTATTCGTATTGATATTATTTCCTTTTCGGTTTTTTGCGGTACAAATTTTTCCATTTTTTTTAATCACGCCCCTTGACATTATTATACATCATATGTTATAATATTCATATATTTAAAATAGTATTCATTTTTAGAATACAAATTTAAATATATTATGTAAAATTTTAATGGCATAGAGGATTTATGAAAATGAAAAGAAAATGTTTTTTAGTATTAATAATTATGATGATTTTTTGCCTGTGTTCGTGTGAATTTTCCGGTAGCAAAAGTAAGAAAACAGAGTTTGATTTGGAAACTATTAATTTGGATGATGAAACAGATATCATGCAACACAAAGTAAGTCTTGGAATTCGTCTGGAATCATCGATAGTAAATTATGTAAAACATTCTTATACAGGTTATCACACTTATCATATAGACAAAGATAACAATTTATATGGAGGCATAGATGAAACATATAATCCCACATTAATAGCAAGAGAAGTGAAATCAATATCAGCCGACAGGGAGTTGGTATCTATTCTTAAAACTAACGGTGAATTGTATTATTTGAAAAAGTCAGAGACCAATCTTATAAAAGTAATGGATAATGTCATATCACATTCCAGTGACGGATATGCAATAACAGCTGATGGCAGAGTATGGGATGTTATTGCGAATGAACAAATACCCGGAATACAAAATGCAAAAATAGTAAATGATGGTCTTGTTATTACTTCTGATGGTAAACTATATTCTATTGTAGTAGATAAAGAATACAATGATCGTTTACAGCTTGAAAAAACTGTAAAAACTGTTTTTATAGCAAATAATGTTTCAAGTGCCTGTGAAAATGGAAAAGAACATGGGATAGAAGAACATACTATTTTGTTTTTAAAAAACGACAATACTCTTTGGGCATATGGAGCAAATAAGAATGAATCAGTATATTTTCCTGAAACAGAGCAGGAAAGATATGAATATATTTCAAATATTAAATATAGCTCAGGTGTACCAATAATAGTGAAGCCTATTAAAATAATGAATGATATTGTTTCGGTTTCTACTTCGGGCAGTACTCATCTTGTTCTCAAGAAAAACGGGGAATTATGGGGTTGGGGAAATAATTTTGATAATGAGTTGGGAAGCTCTTATTCGCAGGAGATAAAACCGATATATATTATGAGTGATGTGGTAGACATATACGCAGGACAAGGGGCATCTTTGGCAATAAATTCAAGTGGTGAGCTGTGGTTTTGCGGAGCACTCACCGAAGAAAAATCAGGCACACCAAAATTTTTGGTTGATAATGTAAGTTACTATAATTAATATTGTGAGGGTGAAAATGAAGAAATTTATAATATTATTTTCAGCAATTTTAACAGTGTTGAATCTTTTTGGGTGTAGCGTAAATGAAGATGCGCATAATTTTCATTTGTTTAGCGGATATAAATGTGCAACTTCCATTAAATATCCGTGTAATACAATAGTGGGAGAGGGGAGTGAACTTTTAGCTGTAAATAATGATAATGAATTATTAGCGTTTTATCGGAAAGATGAAAATGGATTCTCTGTTCCGGCTGCAATCCCATATAAGATCATGGATGATGTAGTTGCTGTTTCGGCAGATGGTTTAAGACAAACATGGGCGTTGAAGTCTAATGGTGATTTATATCAATTCGGGAGTGGTACGTATAGGGGCGGAAAAACAGGTAAATCTTTTAACCCTGTAAAGGTAATGGATAATGTAAAATACATATATAAAAATAGTGTAGTGACGAATGATAATGAATTTTGGTATTATGAAAGTATAAATAATCCATCGCATAGAAAAAATAATAACAATGTTGTTTTAGGTATAAATTCCATTGAATATGTTTCAACAGACGGAGTTTTATATTGTTACTATAGGCCGGGAGGAATTTCTACAAGGGCTGACTGGCACGAAGTAGCAAGAGATGTTGTGTTTGCAGACAGCTTTGCAGATAATAACCCTGTGTTTTACATTACATCTAATGGGACTTTATATTTGTTTGATCCGGAGAACGGTCTTGTATCAAGAGCTAACGGAGATACACGGCGCGGAACTAATACTAAAATTACAAATGATGTTAAAAGCGTTGTACCAACGTGGGCTAATACTGCATTGATTATATCAAAAGATGGAGCTTTGTCATATGTTGAAAAAGCATATGGTGGAGATTTTTATGATATAAAGTATATTACGGATAATGTTAACAGTGTTTATTATTATGACAAAGGTTACTTTTTAATACTTAAAGAAAACGGGGACCTTTTGAAACAACGAACTACAACGGATGGAGATAGGTTGAAGTATCCGCCTGAACAATTGGCAAGAGGTATAAAAATTCCAACTGCCAGATATGAACCGCTTGAAAATACGGATAAATCTCAATATGGCAAATATATTGGTCAATATACTGCTTCTTGGGGTGATATAGAATTGGAAGTTCATTCAATGACAAATAGAACAGTTGAGATATCCATTCCGAAAGAAATGTATAATAATGAAAAAATCAGATTAAAAAACAATACTGCAAAAGTTAAGGTTAATGGTGGGAAATATGTGATAACCTTTGAAAATGATAAAATTCGGATGACTTTTTTGTCGGGATGGAAAAACATTCCCGCTTTTGAATATGAATTTTTGTTGACTGACGGAATGTAGGGAATTAATTTAATTATTCACAGTAAACAAAAAAACTTCGTTATATTTTCACAATATGACGAAGTTTTTTTTGTTTTAAGTTGTTGATTTTGGGGTAAATATGTATTATCACGGCGGTTGTTTGCAGGGAACGGGAAATATTTATGCAGGCGTTGCCGAAAATCAGAAAGGAATGATGTTTATGAAAAGTTATAAGATGGAGGACATAAGAAATGTAGCAGTACTGGGACATGGAAAATGCGGAAAGACTTCTTTGGTTGAGGCTATGCTTTTTAACAGCGGAGCGATAGACAGACTCGGAAAGTCGGCTGAGGGAACGACAGTAACCGACTATGATCCGGAAGAAATTAAGAGAAAATTCTCCGTTTCGACAGCTATTGCGCCTGTTGAATGGAAAGATATGAAATATAATATAATAGACACGCCCGGATTTTTTGATTTTGTCGGCGGAGTAAAAGAGGGTATTCGTGCGGCTGACTCGGCACTTGTGGTTTTAAGCGGACGAAGCGGAGTATCTGTGGGAACAGAGCATGTGTTTAAATACGCAAAGCAAAGAGGAGTTCCCATAATGTTTTTTGTAAATAAGATTGATGATGACAGGGGCGATTATAAGCGTACGCTTGAGGAAATGAAAGCGGTATTCGGAAAGAGCGTTACACCTTTTGTGTATCCGATAAGAGAAGACGGAGAGTTCAAAGGGTTTGTTGATATAGTAGATATGACGGCAAGAAGATATGAAGGTCTTGACCGTGTTGATATACCTGTTCCGGAAGGAATGGCTGAAATTGTTGCACCTCTTCGTGAGATGATTATGGAAGCTGTTGCAGAAACAGATGAAGAGCTTATGGTGAAATATTTCAGCGGTGAAGAATTTACATTTGATGAAATAAAGAAGGCAATAAGAAAGGGTGTAAAGGACGGAAGTATTTATCCGGTATACTGCGGCTCGGGACTCACAAATATTGGCGTTCGAAGCTTGGCAGACGGAATAGGAAAGTATTTGCCGGCACCGTCCGAGATAGAAGAAGTGGCATATACTGCAAGCTCCGGAGAGCCTGTTGAAGTGGTTCAGACGGAAACTGAAACAACATCTGCAATTGTATTTAAGACCATTGCAGACCCATATGTTGGTAAACTGTCGATGTTCAGAGTATATTCGGGTGAAATAAAAGCTGATTCGACATTATATAACCCTAACAGAGGCTGTACGGAAAAGATAGGAAAGCTGTATCTGCTTTGCGGTAAGAAGCAGATAGATACAAGCATTGTTAAGGCGGGCGATATAGGTGTTGTTGCAAAGCTCGAAAATACAAAGACGGGTGATACATTGTGTGCTGAGGGTAAAGATATAATCCTTACGGGTATTGAATTCCCGGCACCTGTTCTTTCAATGGCGGTGAAGCCTGCCGCAAAGGGCGACGAGGAAAAGATAATCAGTGGTCTTACAAAGCTTGCTGAAGAAGATCCTACTTTTGCCGTAACAAGCAATTCAGAAACCAAGCAAAATCTTGTAAATGGTCAGGGAGAACAGCATATAGATGTAATAATAAGCCGATTAAAGTCTAAATACGGCGTAGACGTTATTTTAGAAGAGCCTGTTGTTCCTTACCGTGAGACAATCCGGAAGAAGGTTAAGGCAGAAGGTAAGCATAAGAAACAGTCCGGCGGTCATGGTCAGTACGGTCATGTATGGATTGAGTTTGAGCCCGGTATAAGCGAAGAGATGATATTTGAAGAAAATGTATTCGGCGGAAGCGTACCGAAGAATTACTTCCCGGCGATAGAAAAGGGTCTGAGAGATTCCTGCGCGAACGGAGTTTTAGCCGGATACCCTGTTGTTAACTTAAAGGCAACGCTTCTTGACGGGTCTTATCATCCGGTAGACTCATCGGAAATGGCGTTTAAAACAGCTGCATCACTCGCATATAAGGCAGGTCTTGCACAGGCCGATCCTGTTATTCTTGAGCCGGTAGGATACCTTAAGGCGTATATCCCTGAGGATATAATGGGTGATATTATAGGCGATATAAATAAGCGTCGCGGAAGAATTATGGGAATGGGCGAGAGCAATAAGGAAGGTCTTAACATGGTAGAGGCTGAGGTGCCGATGTCGGAAATGTTTAAGTATGCTACCGATTTACGCTCAATGAGCAGAGGACGCGGTATATTTACGTTTGAATTTGTAAGATATGAAGAGGCTCCGAAGAATGTTGCCGATAAGATTATCGAAAATTCTAAAAACTGAAGTTGACTGAAATAACAAACTATTTAAAATTTATCACCAAAATATGTGAAAGTTACATAAAATATTGTTATGAAGTTTTGAATTGATAAAAAAAGGCATAAATAAATCGCATTGTTTTAGTCGAATTTACTAATAAAAATGGTCAAAAAATGCCTTAAAACCGCCATTTGTTCATTTTAACTAAAGAAACAGTCAATTTTTTGTGTAAATATAGCCTTACAAAAATTTCAGAAATATGTTATTATATATATAACATCAAATTTATATCTTTGTAGAATGAGAGGGATTCTAAAAATGGCAGATTTACAATTAAAAGGTATTTACAAGAGATATGCCGGCGGAGTTACAGCAGTTAGTGATTTCAGTCTTGACATAGCAGATAAAGAATTCATTATACTCGTAGGTCCATCAGGCTGCGGTAAGTCTACAACACTCAGAATGGTTGCCGGACTTGAAGAAATTAGTGAAGGTGAGCTTTATATAGGCGGAAAGCTTATGAACGACGTTGCACCAAAGGACAGAGATATTGCGATGGTTTTCCAGAACTATGCTTTATATCCGCATATGACAGTTTTTGAAAACATGGCATTTGCTCTTAAGCTCAGAAAGACTCCGAAGGCTGAGATTAAGCAACGTGTTACAGAGGCTGCTAAGATTCTTGACATTGAGCATTTGCTTGACAGAAAGCCGAAGGCTTTGTCAGGTGGTCAGAGACAGCGTGTTGCTATGGGTCGTGCCATAGTTCGTAGCCCGAAGGTATTCCTTATGGACGAACCGCTTTCAAACCTTGACGCAAAGCTCAGAGTTGCGATGAGAACAGAGATTAAGAAGCTTCATAACAGACTTCAGACAACATTCATCTACGTTACACATGACCAGACAGAAGCTATGACAATGGGTACAAGAATCGTTGTTATGAAGGACGGTATCGTACAACAGGTTGATACTCCTGCAAATCTTTACAACTATCCTTGCAATATGTTCGTTGGCGGATTTATCGGAACACCGCAGATGAACTTCGTTGATGCAACACTTGTTGAAAAAGATGGCGGAATATACGCTGAGTTTGGTAATACTTCTTTAGCATTCCCGAAAGATAAGGCTGAAAGAGCTGAGTTAAAGCCATACATAGGCAAGACAGTAGTTCTCGGTATCAGACCTGAGGATATTTATGACGAAGAGGCTATGATTGCTTCAAAGGCTGAGTCATTAATCAATGCTAAGGTTGACTTGACAGAAATGATGGGTGCTGAGACATACCTCTACCTCACAGTTGAAGGTCAGGCATTCACAGCAAGAGTTAACCAGCATTCAACAACAAAGGCAGGCGAAACAGTTAAGCTTGCAGTTGATATGAATAAGCTTCACTTGTTCGATAAGGAAACAGAGCTTGCTATCCTTAACTAATCGGATTTATAAACAGTGATAAAAAAATGTACCGCCGAAACCATTGGTTTCGGCGGTGTTTTAATTGCAGGATTGTTTAGCCTAAAAGCACGTCGCTTACAAGCATAATGCAAAATCCGATTAAAAGTGAATATGTTGCACCTCTTTGGCTTCCGTGTGCGTGGGTTTCGGGTATCATTTCGTCGCTTATTACATAAAGCATTGTTCCGCCGGCGAAGGCGAGCGCAAACGGAAGTATTGCAGAAGCTATGCTTACTGCGAAATATCCTATCAGTGTTCCCACTACTTCTACAAGCCCTGTAATCATGCCTGTGATAAATGTTTTTTTAGGCGATACGCCGGCTGCGAGCATTGGGGCAATAATTACCATACCTTCAGGAATGTTCTGGAGTGCTATGCCCCCTGCTATCATAAGTGCCTGTGAGGTGTTATCCGAGCCGAACCCAACGCCGGCTGCTATTCCTTCCGGAAGATTATGTATAGCGATGGCTGTAACAAACAATAATATCTTGCTCAGATTGGCGTTGTTGTGTTCTTCTGACTCAGTACCGACAAGCTTATGAAGATGCGGTACGATTTTATCAATAAGATTTAAACATAACGCTCCGGCAAATATTCCGGCTATGGTAATTACAAGCCCGGATTTTCCGCCGTATTCAAGCGACGGCATAATGAGTCCAAGGACTGCTGCTGCCAGCATAACGCCGGCGGCAAACGAAAGAACTATGTCGGAGAATTTATGCGAAATATTTTTAAATATAAATCCTATGACCGAACCGATTACGGTTGCACCCCCGACGCCTATCGCTGTTAATAAAACTAAACTCATGATATAAACTCCTTTTTCTAAAAATTCCCACATTAAACGGGATAGAGGTTTAATGCGGGAATATGATTTTTTTTTGACCGGTTTAGTCTAAAACAAGAGACGGTGCTGTATAAATACGTGCCGCAAGCTCATTGTTTAACATATAAAGACTCTTGGGATCTGAACCGAACAGCTCCATTTTTGTAATTAAATCATTGGCATTTGTTTCCTCTTCGCCTTGCTCTTTAACAAACCAGTCAAGGAACTGCATTGTGCGGAAATCCTTTACTTCATAAGCTGCTGCATATATATCGTTTATTAATGATGTTACATAAAGCTCATGTTCAAGACCGGCTTTTAAGACGCTCATATCGCTTGCTAAATCCTTATCGGGTTTAGCAATTGCTTCTAAGGTTACTTTCTCGTTATTGTTCTGAAGATAACGATAGAATAACATGGCGTGATCTCTTTCTTCCTGTGCCTGGATGTAATACCAGTTCGCAAAACCATCTAAACCTCTGTCTTCAAAATAGTTTGAAAAATCGAGATAAAGGTATGCGGAATACAATTCTTTATTGATTTGCTGATTAAGCAAGTCGCGTACTTTTTCATTAAGCATATTTAAAACCTTCTTTCAATTATTCTTCTGTAAACATATCTTTACCAACTCCGCACAGCGGACATTCAAAATCGTCCGGCAAGTCTTCAAATTTTGTTCCGGGAGCTATTCCCATATCGGGAGCACCGGCCTCTTCATCGTAAACCCAGCCGCAAACATCACATACGTATTTTTTCATTATATTTCACCTCCTTTTGGTGTTTTGAATTAATTGTTAATTATTTAATTTCTTCAAAATCGGCGGCTCCATGCTTGCAAAGGGGACAGATGAAATCATCCGGTAGTTTATCACCCTCATATACATATCCGCAGATTTTACATACATAGCCTTTTTTTCCTTCGGTTTCAGGCTTTGGTTTTACATTATTCTGATAATAAGTGTAAGTCATTGTTTCAGCTGTAGTTATTACTCTTGATTCGGTAACTGAGCATATAAACATTCCATGTGTTTCGAGGTCGATATATTGTTCTACCTTTAATGACATGAATGAATTTATATGTCTTGGCAGGAATATAAGACCGTTGTCGGAGCGGAGAGGCTCGCAATCTGCGAATTTATCGACATTTCTTCCGCTTTTAAAACCGAATTTTTCGAATACTGCAAACGGAGCGTCGGTTGACAGACAGTTTATATTCATAATACCTGTTTGTTTTATAACATGGTGTGAGTAGTTTTCTTTGTTTATCGTAACGGCTATTCTGTTTGGCGTGTTGGTTACCTGCGTAACGGTATTAACTATAAGTCCGTTGTCTTTTTTGCCGTCGTTGGACGTAACAACATAGAGGCCGTAGCCTATGTTAAATAACGCTGTCAGGTCGTTTTTATCAGCGGTGGAATCCTGCATTGCAAGATATTCACGACAAAGCTCATCTGCAAGAGAATTGAGCTGTGAAGCACTGTCTTCACTTAGTGCTGAAAGTATTCTGACATCCGTTTCGGCAAACGTCAGGTTTTTGCATGGCTGAAGCGCTGTTTTCATTATTTTTGCTGCCAGCGGTGCCCAGCTTCCGTTTTCGATGAATGCAACTGTTCTGTTGCTGAAATTACGTTCTTTAAGATGGTCGATAAATTCACGCATGAACGGGAATATATCTGCGTTATATGTTGTTGTTGCGAGTACAAGTTTACTGTATTTAAATGCCATCTGCACTGCATCTGCCATGTCACATCTTGCAAGGTCTTTTACAACAACCTTCGGACAGCCGTTTGCTTTCAGCTTTTCTTCAAGCTGAACAACGGCTTTTTTTGTATTGCCATAGACAGAAGTGTATGCGATTACAATACCTTCTTCTTCGGGCTGATAGCTTGACCAGGTGTTATAAAGATTGATATAATATCCGAGATTTTCTTTCAGGACAGGGCCATGAAGCGGACAGATAGTTTTAATATCAAGAGTTGACGCCTTTTTGAGAAGCGCCTGAACCTGAGTGCCGTATTTGCCTACGATGCCGATATAGTAACGTCTTGCTTCGTCAACCCAGTCCTCTTCTGTGTCAAGAGCTCCGAATTTGCCAAAACCATCAGCTGAAAACAATACTTTATCTGTGCTGTCATATGTTACGATAACCTCGGGCCAATGCACCATCGGAGCGGTTACGAATGCAAGATTATGCTTGCCGAGCGTAAGTGTATCGCCTTCGCCAACGACAATCCGATTGTCGGAGAAATCTGTTCCGAAGAAGTTTTTCATCATCGCAAATGCTTTTTCTGATGAAACTATCTTTGCATCGGGATAGGTTTTTATGAAATTCATAATATTTGCCGAATGGTCCGGCTCCATATGCTGAACAATGAGATAATCAGGCTTTTTTGCGCCTAATGTGTTTTGTATGTTGTCTAGCCATTCATGAGTAAAAGCCGCATCGACTGTATCCATTATTGCGATTTTTTCATCACAAATTACATAGGAATTGTATGATATACCGCGTGGAACTTTGTATTGTCCTTCAAATAAGTCAACTCGGTGGTCGTTTACGCCAATGTATTTTATGTCGTTTGTAATATTCATGTGGAATCACCTCTGTTAAAGTTTATATTAGTAGTATTATTATATCACAGATTTATTTAAAATTCAATATTAATTAAAAAATTTATTTAATTAACATAAAAATTATAGTTTATCGGGGAAATGAAATTTCCCTGCGACCAATTTTCCAATTTGTAATTTTTATATTTTCTCTATATTATAGCGATTACTTATCGAGTTGCGCAAGCACACGCCGCTTTTACGTCAAAAGCGGCACCAAAACCCCAAAGGGGCTTGACTCGCCCCTTTACCCACAAGGGGCACAGGTGGAAACCCTCCGTGCGCTCAGCCGCGCGGCAAAGAGCAAAGCGCGCAAGTTTTTTTGTTGAGTCGGAACAGCATAGCAGCAAACCGGCGGTAAACGGCAAGCGGGTGAAAAGTGACTTCGTCAGCGCACTTATCCGCTTGCCTCCACTAAGATCCGGCAAAGCAAACTTTCTGTGACTACTGTTGATTAATATTATTAATCTGTGAAACAGCCTGTAATTTTAATTACAAAAATTTGTAACTTCTCTACGTGGCTTCCTCAATAAGCGTCATTGTAAAACAGAAAGTTGCCTCAGTGAAGAGTAGAAAAAAACAGGACAATCTAAAATCCAAGTTAAGGCAAACGGTGCGGCCTTTCCCTTCGCATCAGACGCGCCGTTTGCCGTTCTTTACCGGTTTATTAGCAGATGTACCATTCAGAAAAAAAGGCGAGCTTTGCTAAGGGGTTTCCAAAGGGTACTCCCTTTGGGGTTTTGGTGCCGCTTTTGACGTAAAAGCGGCGTGTGCTTGCGCAACTCGATAAGTAATCGCTATAATATAGAGAAAATATAAAAATTACAAATTCAAAAAGAGGAACGGGGAAAACTCCCCGATAAACTATAACTTGTAATTTTGTTCATAAAAAATCAATTCATTCAAAAACCGTGTCTATTTTCCTCAAAACACTTGACAAAACTTTAAAAATATGGTACTATGATTATGCCAAATAAACTCAATTAAATAAGATAGATAACTAAATGGTATTTTTATATTTTAAAGGAATATTTCACCCCATTTTTTCTTATACTTCAACTACATGGATTTGATAAAAACGCAAATTCTGCAAGGTTGGAGTATGTGAAATATCCTCTATTCTGTCTTGGGTTTGTTTGGCGACAATCGGAGTTTGTGTTTTTTATGCGTCAGCTTCGGTTGGCGCATTTTTTAATTTATGGAGGAAATATAATAATGCAAGAAAATGAAAAAAACCAGTCATCACAAACCACACCTTCGTTATGTACAATCTTACAAAATGCAAACGATATATCCTT
>JAZTZP010000021.1:0-37265 GCA_045637525.1 Clostridia bacterium
AAATTAACATATTTAAGGAACAATCCCTCCACCGCAAGCGGTCCCCCTCCCTTTAGGCAAGGGAGGCTTATGTAAACCGATTGCTAATTGCTTTTTATAGTTATTGAAAATTTAAATTCATGCAGATAAACTATAATTTATCTTGTTGTTAACACTATTCTGTTCAAAAAACGTGGAATTTTACGGAATGACAGTTGACTTTTTTTGTGTTGTATGGTATAATATACTAAGGCAGTATGCAAAAAAATTATAAAAATATATGTGGAGGGCATAATGGATATTTTTACTGTTTTAAGTTTAATCGGAGGTCTTGCGCTGTTTCTTTACGGTATGGATCTTATGGGGGATAGTCTTAAGAAACTTGCCGGGGGTAAGCTGGAATCTATTCTTGCAAGGCTTACTTCAACTAAGCTGAGAGGTTTTTTGCTTGGATTGGTAGTAACTGCGATTATACAGTCTTCATCGGCAACAACGGTTATGATGGTAGGTTTTGTTAACTCGGGTATCATGAAGCTCGGACAGACTATCAGCATAATTATGGGTGCAAACATTGGTACGACTGTTACATCGTGGATTTTAAGTACTGCCGGTATTGACGGAACGGCGGTGTTGATAAAGCTGTTTAAGCCTGAATCTTTCACGCCTGTACTTGCGGCAGTCGGTTTTATAATGACTGCTGTTGCAAAGGATGACAGGAAAAGAAATACAGGAACAATACTCATCGGCTTTGCAGTTCTGATGTTTGGTATGGAGGCTATGAGCTCTTCTGTTGAGGGACTGAGGGATAACGAGACGTTTACAGGAATGCTTACTATGTTTTCTAATCCGATTATGGGTATTTTGGTTGGTACTCTGTTTACTGCGGTTATACAGTCTTCATCGGCATCTGTCGGTGTTTTGCAGGCGTTGGCACTTTCCTGTGTAATTCCGTATTCGACAGCAATTCCTGTAATACTCGGTCAGAACATCGGAACAACTATCACGCCTATTATTTCATCAATAAGCGGAAATACGGAGTCGAAGCGGGTCGCTTTTACTTGTCTTTATATAAAGATGATTGGTGTTGTAGTTATTGCCGGCTCATTCTATTTATTGAACCGGATTATCGGATTTGAGTTTATGAGTGAGAGTGTGAGTGCATTTAATATCGCAGTTATACATACATTGTTTAATATATTATCTACTATTGTGCTTTTGCCGTTTTGTTCAGCAATTGAAAAGCTTGCTGTTAAGACTATTAAAGGCGGGAAGAATGAACGTGAGTTTGATGTATTTGATGCACTTGACGACAGATTTCTGGATATGCCGGGGTTTGCTGTTGAAAAGTGTAAAGAGCTTGTATGCGATATGACAAATATTTCGGTGGAGGCGTTTGAAAAAGCTACCGGTCTTTTGAAAGAGTTTGATAGGGAGCTGTTTGAAGAAATTAAAAATCTTGAAGCACGTATTGATAAATATGAAGATAAAACAAGTACATATTTAATTAAAATTGCTTCAAATCAGATGTCTTCTAAAGAAAGTAAGGTTGTAACCGAGTTACTACATTGTATTGGTGACATTGAAAGAATTTCTGACCATGCGCTTAATATTGCAGAAACTGCGAAAGAGGTGCATGATAAGAAAATTACATTCTCGGATAAAGCAAAAACTGATATTTCTGTTATAACGGCTGCTGTATCTGAAATCCTTGAGCTCGCAAGACTGTCGCTTGTTAATGATGATCTGGATATTGCAAGACGTGTAGAACCTCTTGAACAGGTTATAGACAGACTCAACAGAAAGATTAAAAATGGTCACATTTCAAGACTCAGACAGGGCGATTGCACTATGGAGCTTGGATTTATCCTTTCGGATCTTCTCACAAATTACGAGAGAGTGGCAGATCATTGTTCGAATATTGCAGTATGCTTTATCGAAATCGCTCATGACTCGTTTGAGACTCATGAATATTTAAATCAGCTTAAATCCGGTGGGGAAGCTGAGTTTGGCGAAATGTATGAAACATATAAGAAAAAGTATTATATTGAGTAAATATACATCATTCGTTTTTTCGGGAGGCGTTATATAAATGAAAAAAAGTGCATTTATATATGTTGTTACAGCTGGAATTTTATGGGGTACATCCGGGATATTCTTCAATTTGCTGAAGCCTTTCGGATTTACTCCGATGCAAATGACTGCTATGCGAGGAATTATTTCCGGAATTGTATTGGTGTGTTATGCATTAATCTGTAACAGAGAATTATTCAGAGTAAGCCTCAAAGAGTTTGTTATATTCGCTTGCAGCGGTGTGTCGATATTGTGTACCGGGGGTTGCTACTTTTCTGCAATACAGGCGTCGTCGGTTTCTACTGCGGTAATATTAATGTATACGTCGCCTGTGCTTGTTATGATATATTCGGTTGCTTTTTTAGGAGAGAAGCTTAATGTTTTGAAAATTGTATCTGTGTTGCTTATGGTTGTCGGATGCGCTCTTGTGGCAGGTATTACAGGAGGTATGAGGTTTAGCTTTTACGGGATTTTACTCGGACTGGGAGCAAGTGTTTCATACAGTGCTTATAATATATTTACGAAAATAGAGATGATGCATAAATGTAGTTCATTATCTGCAACACTGTATTGCTTTATTGTTATGGCGATTGCTTCTTTTTTCGTTTCAGATCCGGTAGAGATTGTAAATATTACAGCACAAAACCCGGTTGCCGTTATACCGCTTATGCTCGGTATAGGAATTTGCACAGGTATTTTGCCGTATTTTTTCTACACTCTGGCTTTGAGAGATATTCCGGCCGGAACTGCTTCGTCGCTCAGTATTATAGAGCCTATGTCTGCTACCGTGTTTAGCATGGTGTTTTTTCAGGAGAAAATAGGTTTTGCGGCTGCTTGCGGAATAATTCTTATCCTGGTGGCGGTTTTTATACTTAACCGAAGTGATGATGTGTGAGTTTTTTTGAAAATATATAAAGATAACAAATAAGCGGAGGTGCTGCTGATTGAGCACCTCTTTTTAGTATGCTTAATCCTAAGATTTAAGCCGCATTTTATATTGTTTTGGAGATATGCTTTTAATTTTTTTGAATTGTTGTATGAAATAACTTGTTGTTGCATATCCGGTATAAAGACCTATTTCGGTTATATTCATGTCGGTTGTGAGAAGAAGTTTTTCGGCTTCGTAAATTCTTAGCTGATTTAAGTAATCGCTGAAGCTCGTTGAGAACACACTCTTAAAGGATCGGGAAAAATAGCTGTAACTCATGTTGCAAAGTGTTGCCATGTTTTCGGCAGATATATTTTCTCCGAAGTTTGCCCGTATATATTCAATTGCAGGATATAGACGCTCGGCGAGTGCTTCGGTTCCGAAAACGATATTATATGTATTGCCCATAGTTTTCCAGTATCTTACAATCCACAGAAATATACGGCATATGTCTGATGTCATTGCAAGCTCATATCCGTAGTCCATTGTAATATATTCGTGAAATATATTTTTTATAAGATTTGGTACATCTGAATTTTCAAGCTCGGCTTTTCTGAAAAGTTTCTGAGAAGTGGTGTTTTCGACCATAAATGCCAGCAGAAGCTTCATTTCATAAAAGTCCTGAGTTGAATTGTATAATATTTCAGGTTCAATTCGCAGTGTAATATATTTTCCCATAGCATTATCTGTGTGAACGACCTTGTGTACTTCACCGGAGGATATGAGAATCATATCACCTTTGCAGAAGGGGAACTCAGAATCTGTAAGAAATGCTCTGAAATTACCTTCGGTGCAATACAGTATTTCAATGTAGCTGTGGTAATGAGGAGACGCTGTTACAACGGGAAAATCTATTTCCGTATTATGACACACAATTTTTTTAGGTACACCGTTTACATATGGCTTATTTTCCAGATAACCGGGTTTCATAGTTTTTCACCTGACCTTCAATGACAAAATATTGATATTTTTTTATAGAATTATTATATCACATTTTTTATAAAAATGCTATACTGAATTTGAAAATAGTTATTGTAAAATTAAACAAAAAAATACGGCGTGTTTTTATCACGACCGACAAAATAATTAAAAAGGAGATGTTTTAAATGGAAAGAGAAGTAAGAGTAGGTATTATCGGCTGTGGTGGTATCGCAAACGGAAAGCATATGCCTTCTTTAAAAAAGGTTGAAAATGTAAAGATGGTTGCATTCTGTGATATTATCCCGGAGCGTGCTGAAAAGGCAGCAGCGGAGTATGGAACAGAGGACGCTAAGGTTTATACTGACTACAAAGAAATGATACAAAAGGAAAATCTTGAAGTGGTACATGTTTGTACGCCTAACAGAGATCATGCGCCGATAACAATTTATGCACTTGAGAATGACTGTCATGTTATGTGTGAAAAGCCAATGGCTAAGACATACGCTGATGCAAAGGCGATGCTTGAAGCATATAAGAAGTCGGGAAAGAAGCTTACAATTGGTTATCAGAACAGATTCAGACCGGACAGTACATATCTTAAGAAGGCTTGCCAGAGAGGCGATCTCGGTGAGATTTACTATGCAAAGGCTCACGCTGTAAGAAGACGTGCTGTTCCGACTTGGGGAGTATTCCTTGATGAAGATGCACAAGGTGGCGGTCCGCTTATCGATATCGGAACGCACGCACTTGACCTTACATTATGGTGCATGGACAACTATAAGCCGAAGAGTGTAAAGGGAAGTGTATTCAAAAAGCTTGGCGACCAGACAGAAACAGGAAATGCATGGGGCGACTGGGATCCGAAGGAGTATACTGTTGAGGATTCAGCATTCGGTTTCATTCAGATGGAAGATGGTGCTACAATTATCCTTGAGAGCAGCTGGGCGCTTAATACTCTTGACTCAAAAGAAGCTAAATGTACTCTTTGCGGAACAAAGGCAGGAGCTGATATGGAGGATTCTTTAAGAATTAACTCAACAGATTTCGGTAAGCTTACAACTCTTAAGCCATCTTTAGGCGCAGAGGGTGTTGATTTCTATGACGGAAAAGCAGAAAGTGCGGCGGACATTGAGGCAAGACAATGGATAGATGCTGTTGTAAATGATAAAGAGCCTGTTGTTAAGCCGGAGCAAGCTATCGTTGTTACACAGATTCTTGAAGCAATATATGAAAGCGCAAAGACAGGGAAAGAGGTAATTTTAAATGATTAAGGTTACAGTATGGAATGAATATAAGCACGAAAAAACAGAGGAAAAGGTAAGAGAATTATATCCTGAAGGTATTCATGAGTATATCAAGTCTTTTCTTGATACTGAAGAGGATATGGAAGTAAGAACAGCAACTCTTGATATGCCTGAATGCGGACTTACCGATGAAGTGTTAAAGGATACAGACGTACTTCTCTGGTGGGGGCATATGGGGCATCATGAAGTTCCTGATGAAATTGCAGAAAAGGTAGCGCAACAGGTTCTTATGGGTATGGGACTTATAGTCCTTCATTCGGGACATCATTCAAAGGTATTTAAGAAGCTGATGGGTACAACATGTAATCTTTATTGGCGTGATGGCGACCGTGAACGTGTATGGTGCATAAATCCGTCACATCCTATTGCACAGGGAGTTCCTCGTCAGTTTGAAATTCCGATAGAGGAAATGTACGGCGAGCCTTTTGATATTCCGCATCCCGATGAGATGATTTTCATGGGTTGGTTTGCCGGCGGAAATGTATTCCGTTCAGGTGTTACATATAAGAGAGGTAACGGAAAGATTTTCTATTTCCAGCCGGGGCATGAAGGTAATCCTACATATCACATGGAAATTGTTCAGAAGATTATAAAGAATGCCATTCGCTGGGCAAAGAGTGATTATCGGGTTGATGAACTCGTTTGTCCGCACGAAAAAGAGGCTCTTGAACAATAAAATTTTTAAATATCTATTGACAAATTCATAAAAATATGAGATAATATAGTAGTGATAGAATATTGAGGGGTACCGGGCCGCAGATGCGGTTCGGTTTGCCTGCGTTTTAAGAGTGTGGTTTTTGTAATACTCTTTATAATGGCAACTAAATTTAATTAAGAGAGGAATGAATATTTATGAATTTAAGCGTAATGTCTCCGGTTTTAAACGGAAGAAGTCTTGAAGATTCAATAAAATATCTCAGCAGTCTCGGAGTAGACAGCTTAGAGCTTGGTGCCGGCGGTTATCCCGGAAAGGCACATATGGATGCGGCAGATTTTCTTGCACATCCGGAAAAAATAGAAGAGCTTAAGAATATTTTAAATAAGTATAATATGAAGTTATCGGCAATTGCTTGTCATGGAAATCCTGTTCATCCGAACAAGGAAGAAGCAAAGCGTTTCCATGATGATTTTGTTGCTGCAATGAAGGTTGCAGTTGCTTTGGGTGTTGAAACAATAATCGGTTTTTCGGGATGCCCGGGCGATTGTGCTGAATCAAAAAATCCTAACTGGGTAACTTGTGCATGGCCATCGGAATATCTTGATATTCTCGACTGGCAGTGGAATGAAGTTATAATTCCTTACTGGAAAGAGACTGCGGCACTTGCAAAGGAAATCGGAATAAAGAAGATAGCTTTTGAAATGCATCCCGGATTTTGCGTATATAATCCTAAGACATTGCTTAAGCTTCGTGAGGCTGTTGGCGATATTATAGGTGCAAACTTCGATCCGAGTCATCTTTACTGGCAGGGAATAGACCCTGTTGAGGCTATTAAGTACTTGAAGGGTGCAATTTATCATTTCCATGCAAAAGACACAAAGATAGATCCGGCAAACACAGCAGTAAACGGTGTGCTTGACACAGGTAACTATGGCGATATACTCGGCAGAAGCTGGGTGTTCAGAACAGTTGGCTACGGACACAATGCAAGCGATTGGAACAATATGATTAGTGCGTTAAAGTCAGTTGGCTATGATGGTGCTATCAGTATTGAACATGAAGATGCTCTTATGTCACCGACAGAAGGTCTTGAAAAGGCTATTAAGTTCCTTAAAAATGTTTTAATATATGAAACAGCAGGAGAAATGTGGTGGGCATAATGAAGATTTATAAAGCGGCTTTAATTGGATATGGCGGTATGGCAGGCAACCATGAAAAGGTTATGCGTGTAGATTATGAGCGTATGAAGCTTAAGGGTATATACGACATCAGGGAAGAAAGAGGTCAGGTGGCGAAAGAGCAGGGATACTATGTATATTCTTCGAGAGAAGAAGTTTTATCCGACCCGGAAATTGATGTTGTAATAGTTGCGGCAACTAATGAGGTTCATAAAGAAATCGTAATTGATGCACTTCGTGCCGGCAAGCATGTGATATGTGAAAAACCGGTAACGATGTCTTCGGCAGAGCTTGAAGAAATCATGGAAGTTTCAAAGGAATGCCCCGGTGTATTCACGATAGACCAGAACAGACGTACAAACAAGGATTTTGTGCTTATGCGCCGTAAGGTAGAAGAGGGTCTTATCGGCAAGCCGTATGTTATAGAATCAAGAGTTGAAGGCTCAAGAGGTGTACCGGCAGGCTGGAGAACTTTGCCGAAACAAGGCGGCGGAATGATGCTTGACTGGGGAGTACATCTTATAGATCAGCTTATGTATATGTATGACGACAAGGTTGTTGATGTGTATTGCAAGATGTTTAGTATACACTATCCCGAGGTTGATGATAATTTCAGATTAACCATGACTTTTGAAAGCGGTCTTGTTGCACATATCGAAGTTTCAACAAATAACTACATAACACATCCTCGCTGGTATGTTTTAGGTGAAGACGGTACATTACAGATAGATGACTGGGGCTGTGAAGGTAAGATAGTACGTTGCAAGGATAAGGAAAATATCTGGGGCGAGCAGATTGTTATGACAAAGGCAGGCCCGACAAAGACAATGGCACCAAGAAGTCCTGAGTCGACAGATGTTATAGAGCTTTCCGAGCCGGAAGGGGTTATTGATAACTTAACAGTAGTTTACAACCAGCTTCTTGATGCAGTTGAAGGAAAAGCAGAGCTGACTATTAAACCTGAACAGGCTCTTAGAGTTATGAAGGTAATGGAAGCGGCTTTTGAATCGCACAAAAAGAGCGAAGTTATTAAAGTTAATATTTAAAGTAAAACAGCACCTCAAATTAGGTGCTGTTTTTCGGATTTTAACTCATATTTGATTTCATAATAAAAAGTAGTTTAAAAAGATTTCAGATAATATGCAGTTTTTGATGTGTCACTGCCTGAAAGGAGACTGTTATATATGTTTTTTAATTCAGCTAAATCTTCATTTTTTTGTTTCATAGGAATTCGGTACCAGCTCAAGATAACGGACTGTAGAATTAAAAGCTTTTAAATTTTCAAATTTAATGATTTTTTTTCTTTTATTATAACTTAATTCTTCATATATCGGTCGTATATGCCCAATGCTATGCTCTTGCTCCGTCCTGTTTGGGATGTGATAAATTATAGTTTATCGGGGAAATTTCCCTGTTCCTCTTTTTAAATTTGTAATTTTAAATTTCTTCTGTATAGTATAACGATTACTTTGCGCAGTGCGCAAGCACGTGCAGCTTTTACGTCAAAAGCTGCGCAAAACCCCAAAGGGGCTTAACTCGCCCCCTTGGATCCCCTCCGTGCGCTCAGCCGCGCGGCAAGGAGCAGAGCCGCGCAAGTTTATTTATTGAGTCGGAACGGCATAGTAGTAAACCGGTTTTAAACGGCAAGCGGGCGCCGAAAAAAGGGTAAGGCGCCTTAATCGCTTGCCTTAACTAAGATTCGGCAAAGCATATTTTCTATGACTTCTGTTTATCAATATTTTTAATTTGTAAAACAGCCTGTAATTTTAATTACAAAAATTTGTAACTTCTTTTCGTCGCTTCCTCAAATGCCGTCATTGTAAAACAGAAAGTTGTCTCGGTGAAGAGTAGAAAAAAACAGTACAATCTAAAATCCAAGTTAAGGCAAACGGTGCGGCCTTTCCCTTCGCATCAGACGCGCCGTTTGCCGTTCTTTACCGGTTTATTAGTAGTTGTACCATTCAGAAAAAAAGGCGTGCTTTGCTAAGAGGTTTCCAAAGGGTACTCCCTTTGGGGTTTTGGTGTCGCTTTTGACGTAAAAGCGGCGTGTGCTTACGCAACTCGATAAGTAATCGCTATAATATATAGATAATCTTAAATTTACAAATCGGAAATTGGGTCGCAGGGAAATTTCATTTCCCCGATAAACTATAATTTATGTGATTATTAACAATTTGTTTGTACTTTAAAAAAACATAGAAAAATAAAAACTATCGCATTTTTTAATGCTTAAAATTTAATATATTTATTTTGAAAAAAATTTAATCAAGTACTTTACAAATTGGAATTTTTATGATACAATTATAATGCGACATAATTTCATATGGATTTAGACACTATAAGTGTGTTGTTTTTACTTTTGGTAAAAACGCATGCTCTATTTTTGCATACTTGTAGTGTTTTATTTGTTATGCATATGAAGTTGTGTCGCAGCAATCGGAGCAACTGCGTTTTTCGGTGTGCAGCCTTCGATTGAGGCTGCACACTTTTTAATTGCAAAAATAAATACAAATGAATAACACCGGAAAATAGTAAAAAATGAAAGGAAGATATTAAAATGAAGAAAAAATTTTTAAGTTTTACCTTGATATTAACGATGCTTGTATCGTTTGTATCAGGATTTGCAATAGTACAGGCAGCAGAAATGGAAATAGAAGCCGGAACAGATGCAAATAGTGCTGTTGAATTGGATTTTGATGTTCAATATGTTAGTAACATTGAAAGTAAGGATGAGGTGGATTGGTTTAAGTTTACCACTCCAAATGTTAAAGGGTTTTATAATATTGAGTTTGGCAGTTATACAGGGCGTAGTAAAAGTTTGATTGTGTGTACAAAAAGCGAAAAAGAACTTGGAGAAGTAGATGCAAATAATGAAACAAAACATATAAATTTAAGTTTGGAGCCGAATGAAACTTATTATCTAAAAGTAACCCCTAAACTTACATATGATAATATTTACGAGGGGAACTATGGTATAAATATTTTTTATAAAGTTGATTCGGTAGGAGATGATTTTGACAATGCTATGTTAATACAATCAAATAAGACATACACATATACTATAGATGGTTCTGATGATGTTGATTATTTTGCATTTAATGGAAATGTCGGAGTTGAATATGAATTTAAAATGACAAACTCTGAAGGTAATACGACCAAATATATACATGTTTTCAATAATGATAAGGCTGAAATTAGCAATTCGAATGTTAACATTGGACGAACAGGCGAAATAAAAAGTGATAAAAGTGATATTTATTATATTAAAGTAAGATGGTTCGCATATAGTGCATTAGATAATAAGCAAAAACACGAATATTCCATTACAGTAAAAGAAAAAGTTGAAGAAAACAATGTAATATCTCCGGTAACTCCACCACAAGAGGAAAGTGATGTATGTAAACATGAAAACATAACAGAGTATGAACATGATGATAAAGAGTATGGGCAATATAGCGATGAAGAGCATATGGTAACTGCAATGTGTGACAGGTACTGCGATGATTGCGACGAGCTTCTTAAGAAAAATGCAAATGAGATTTCATATACTGATGTGCACACATACAGTGGTAATACATGCAAGTACTGTGGATATGAAAAGCAAGAGGAAGCACAAAAAGATAATAATTATAGCAAAGATGATGAAGTTGTAATTGATAATTCATATAAAAAAGGCGAATGCTTTACAAACAGCGGCATTTCTTATACCGATGTGTCAGATTCGTATGAATACAAAGAAGCGATTTATAAATTATATGAATTAGGCGTAGTTACCGGATATGAAGATGGTACAATAAGACCGTATGCTGATATAACAAGGGCGGAGGCAACAAAGCTTATTGTGGCGGCCATGGGACCAGATTCATTTAAAGTAGCACAGGGCAGATATGGTATGGATACAGAGTTTTATGATGTTCCGGGAAGTCATTGGGCGTCCGGATATGTTTCGGTAGGCGTTTCTGAAGGGTATATAAACGGTGTAGGAAACAATATGTTTGCTCCGGAAGATAATGTAACATATTATCAGATGTTAAAAATGTTGGTATGCTTATTGGGATATGGGGATGATGCAAACGTAAAAGGCGGATATCCATATGGGCATTATAATATGGCAGTTGAATTAGGGCTTACCGAGGGTATTTCATTTACTGATGATCGTACGCTCCAAAGAGGTCATGTATTCCAATTGGTGGCAAATGCCGTAGAAATACCAATGTGTATCAATGGAGTTTATATGGATGGAAGCTATGGAGATTATAAAACGCTTATTACGGATTTCCATAATGTATTTAAAGTAAGAGGAGAGTTTGCATATCTTTCACTTGATAAAGGTGAATTTGTTGTAGATGATTCGGAAAATTTTGTTCATGAAAAAATAACAAGTTCAAATAAGAAATCGGTAAGAGTTGATTTAGGCAGTATTAAAGCCGGCAATTTTATAAATGAAAATAACAATAATTCGGCAAAACGTGTTGAGGCTTTAATAGGAATTGATGATGATTTCAATTATTATGTTCTTTTTGCGAAAATAATTTAAAGTCCTTAATAATATAAAAAGTGTGTAAAAAATGAATTGATACAATATATCTCTGTATCAGTTCATTTTTTATGATGTAAAAGTTTGTTAAATTCATTTAATAAACTTGACAAAATCCAAAAAGTTTGTTATAATAATTACATAAACTTTTGGAGGTGTATTGAATGATTGAGAGAAAAGAATATTTAGAATTACTTAAGAGTTTCAAGGATAAGCAGTTAATCAAGGTAGTTACCGGGATTCGTCGATGTGGAAAATCTACTTTGTATGAATTATACAGAGAATATCTTAAGTCTGTGGGAATAGCCGACGAACAGATTATTTCAATCAATTTTGAAGATCCTGATTTTGTCGGATTGAGAAATCAGAGTGAATTATATAGTTATGTAAATGAAAGACTTCAGGCTAATAAGATGAATTACGTCTTTTTAGATGAAGTACAGAAAGTGGAAGAGTTTCAGGAAGCTTGTGACGGGCTTTATATAAAGAAAAATGTGGATTTATATATAACAGGTTCAAACGCAAAAATTCTTTCGGGAGAGCTTGCAACGCTTCTTTCGGGAAGATATATTGAAATAAAAATGCTTCCGCTATCTTTTAAGGAATATATAAGTGTTGAAGGAAAAACGGATTTAACAAGAAAATACAGAGATTATATTGAGAATGGCTCATTTCCGTATATTCTTGAATTGGACGGAAAAAAAGCTAAAAGCATATATCTTGAAGGAATATATAATTCAGTGGTGTTAAAAGATGTTGTTTCGAGACAGAAAATTTTAGATGTACCGATGCTTGAAAATATTATAAGATTTATATTTGATAATATCGGAAATCCTGTTTCGGCAACTAAGATATCAAATACGTTGAAAACATCAGGAAGTAAAATATCTGTAAATACTGTTGAAACGTATTTAAAAGCCCTGCAGGATAGTTTTATTATATATAAAACTGACAGATATGATATAAAAGGAAAACAGTATTTAGAAACCGGCGGAAAATACTATGTGGCTGATATTGGACTCAGATATTATTTGTTAGGTACAAAAAAAGCAGACATGGGACATATTTTAGAAAACATAGTTTATCTGGAACTTTTAAGACGTGGTTATGAGGTTCATGTCGGCAAGGTAGGCTCTGCAGAGGTGGATTTTATAGCCATAGGTGAAGAGGGACCGGAGTACTATCAGGTCGCATATCGTGTTGATGATGACGAGACCTTGGAAAGAGAACTTAAACCGCTTTCAAGAATAGCGGATCATAATCAGAAGTTTCTCCTTACGATGGAGGATGAGCCGTTAATATCACATAATGGGATTAAGCAGATAAATGTGCTTGACTGGCTGTTGAAATAACCGGGTTTAACTCCAAAGAACAAAATAATTCTCGCCGGAGAAGCTTTCTTCAATTCCGGGGGTTATATAAATTTTATTATCGGCGGTTATGAAGATTGCTTCAAAATCGCCGAGTTTTTTTTGAAGCTCGGACGCTTTGTCCATTCCCATTACAAAAAGGGCAGTGGACAGGGCATCGGCATATGCGGCGTTTTTTGTTATTACTGTGACGGAGGCGAGTCCGTTATCTGCCGGTTTGCCGGTTTTTGGGTCTATTATGTGATGATAGGTGTTTCCGTTTTCCTCAAAGTATCGCTCATAGGAGCCGGACGTTACTACGGCGCAGTCTGATATATTTACCGAACACAAAAGCTCCGAGGAGTTTTTCGGGGAGCGTATGCCTACATTCCATTTATCTCCGTTTGGCTTTGTGCCTATGCAATACACATTGCCGCCTAAAGACATGACGGCGGAGGTGATGTTGTGTTTTTTGATGATTTCTGCAATCTTATCCGAAAGGTGACCTTTTGCTATACCGCCTAAGTCGAGGCTTGTATCACCGGTTAGCGTGATAGTGTTATCAAATACGGAGATTTTGTTGAAGCCGGTTTTTGTGAGCGTGTTTTTTAAATCTTCATCGGCCGGTACGAAATACTGCTGATTGAAAAATCCCCATAAGTCCATTACGGGAGCTATTGTAATATCAAAAGCACCGTATGTTTTTTCGGAAAGCTCGACCGATTTTTTTATAAGCATTGAGGTCTCGGGAGAAACTTCTGCTTTTTTTGTTTCATTAAGTTTATAAATATCGCTGTCGGGATTACTGCGGTCGAATAGCCGGTCGGTAGCCACTATGCAGTCATTAATTTCGGACATAACGCTTTTATCTCCGTAAATTTTAACATTCATAACTGTATTCATAGCAAAAAAAGTGCTCTCATGCAATTGATTGGTGCAGGAGCATAAAGAAATAACGGACAGTGCTAAGCAAAATACAGAAATTAATTTTTTCATTTTGATATTCCTCTTACCGGTTTAAAAGTGTAGTTTTAATAAATTTTCTTTTCAATGCAAAATAAGCCGCCAAGCCTGTAAAACTGCCGGTAATAACAGCAGAGATTACGAGTACGGGGAAATATGTTATAACGGCCGGCGTTGATGTAAGAAATGCTGCCATTATAATTTGTGCCGTATTATGAGCAAGAGCTCCGAATACGCTTGTAACAAATATGAGTTTGTCATTTAAAACGGGATATAAAATAACGGTTATTGCAGCACAGGCAAATCCGCCGGCGATGCTGTATAAAAAGCTGAGCATGGTTCCACCGAATATGCTGCCGAGGAGTATCCGCACAAATAAAACTATAAAAACATCCCGTTTTTTAAAACCGGCGACAGTTATCAGTGTGATAATGTTGGCAAGTCCGAGCTTAATTCCGGGGAGCGGAACGATGGGCGGAATATATGATTCAGCTATGAATATTACCAATGCGACAGCTGTGAGCAGTGAGAGTATGGTTAGTTTGTGTGCGTTTTTCATCTGTTACCCTCCGGTTACGGCATCCGGTGCAGATGCTGAATTGTTTTTTATTGTTATAACAAGCTTATTCGGCAGGCATACAATGGGTACGGCGGGGCTTGAAACAGCACCACGGCGAACACACAGCTTGTCGGGGCAGTCTGCACTCGTTACACTTATTCTGCCGTTTTCTACATAAATTGTATTTGAGCCGTTTTGGCCTGATATTTCGAAGGCGTACGGTGAGTCTGTATTTTCGAGGTTTATTGTTTTAACTGTCTTTCCGTCGCTTTCAATTACGGCAGTTTTTCCTTGCGTTTTGCCTGATATGAAAATATATACAAGCGAAAGCAATATAAGCGCGGAAAAAATAATTATCCATGTACTTGCTTTTTTCATGTAAATCACCACTATTTATGATAGGTTTCGTTTGCGTTGATTTTAAAAGCCCTGTATATTTGTTCGCAAAGAACAACACGCATAAGCTGATGGGGAAGTGTAACTGCACCGAAGCTCAGCCTCATATCGGAGTGTGATTTTACTTCATCGGAAAGTCCGAGAGAACCGCCTATAATAAAATTTATTCTCGGGGCGCTCTGCATGACGGATGATATTTTTTTTGCGATGTCGGGGCTTGACAGCTGAGTGCCTTCAACACACATAGCAATTGTATATCCGGGCTTTAATTTTGAAAGAATTTTTTTGCCCTCTGTAGCTTTTATCTGTTCCTCTGTTTTTGCAGAAGCATTATCAGGGATTTTTTTATCGGTAATTTCCGTAACAGAAACTTTTGCAAATCTCTGCATTCTTTTTAAGTATTCGTTGATTGCATCGGTAAAATACTTTTCTTTGATTTTTCCGACGCATATTATATCTATATTCATAAAAAAACCTCGGTATTTTAAATTATACTTGTAGGGCTGTATCTGTCAGCAACCTTTAATGTAACATCTTTTTCTAATATAATGTTATTTTCCGAAAATGAATTTGCTGTTGTCATATAAGCAATGTCGGGAAGATTGTTTTCGACTGAAAGATGACCGAGCATAATATGTGTAGTGCCTGAATTTACCAGCTTTACGGCTGTCTCGGCTGCAGATTCATTTGAAAGATGCCCGGTGTTTCCTAAAATTCTGCGCTTGAGCTCATATGGATATGAACCATATCTTAACATTTCGATGTCGTGATTAGATTCGAGGATTACACTCTCGCTGCCTTTGAGATTTTCAAGTATGTAGTCATTTATACAGCCTATATCGGTGGCGATTGATACTTTTTTATTGTCGGCATGGAACGAATATCCGAACGGTTCGTTCGCATCGTGGGGGATGAGAAACGGCTTTATACCGATAGAGCCGATTTCAAAATCACAGTCACAACTAACGGGGATTAACTGCTCGTCGCTTATTTTTCCGGTATTCATGCATGATAATGTGCCGTTTGAGCCGTATATTTTAAAGCCGAATTTACGGGCAATTACACCAACGCCCTGTACATGGTCGGAATGCTCATGAGTGACTAAAACACCGTCAATATCGCATGGTGACAGGCCTATGATCTCAAGACTCTGTATAAGTCTTTTGCCGGACATTCCGCAGTCTATAAGAAGTGTGGTGTGTTCGTCTGAGACAATGGTGGAATTACCGGACGAACCGCTGATTAACGAAACGAATTTTAGCATAATATTTTCAATCCTTAAATTTAACACAAGGCAATGTTATTAACCGAAATCAATGACATTGCCTTATAATTTTTTTATTTATTCGCCGTCGGAAACGACAGTAACTCTTGTTATATCTCCGCCGAGGTTTACAAATTTTTCTTCGAATTTTTCGTAGCCACGGTCTATATGGAAAATATCATATATCTCGGTTGTGCCTTCTGCCATGAGTCCTGCTATAATCATTGCTGCACCGCCACGGAGGTCGGTAGCGTGGACAGAGGAGGCTTTTAGCTTTTCGACGCCATCTACTATTGCTGTCTTTCCTTCAAGCACACGTATTTTTGCACCGAGACGCTTAAGCTCGTGTACATATTTGAAACGATCCTCCCATACATCCTCACGTGCTGTACTTGTTCCCGAAACTGTGGAAAGCAGAGTGACAAGCTGAGGCTGCATATCTGTGGGATAACCGGGGTACGGTCTTGAGATAAAGTTGATATTACGGAATTTAGCATCTGCGGTAGTATAAATGCGGATGCTGTCGTCACTTTCTTCGATATTTACACCCATTTCAAGAAGCTTTGCAGAAATTGGCTCTAAGTGACGGGGTATTATATTTGTGAGTGTAACGTCGCCTCTTGTTGCAGCTGCGGCTATCATGAAAGTACCGGCTTCGATCTGGTCGGGAATGATGGCATAGGAGCCACCGTGTAAAGACTTTACGCCTTTAATCTTGATAGTATCTGTTCCGGCACCGCGTATGTTTGCACCCATTGAGTTTAAAAAGTTTGCAAGGTCGACTATATGCGGCTCTTTTGCGGCATTTTCTATTACTGTTGTACCTTCTGCAAGTACGGAGGCGAGAATAATGTTTATTGTTCCTCCGACTGTTATTACATCGAAATAGATGTTTCCGCCGTGAAGATTTTCTGCTTCGCCGACTATCGGGCAATATTCATCGTTTATGGTTGCACCTAATGCGCGAAAACCCTTTATATGCTGGTCGATTGGTCTTTGACCGAGATTGCAACCGCCCGGAGGATCTACGCTGAAATGTCTGAATCTGCCGAGAAGGGCACCCATAAGATAGGAAGAGCCTCTCATTTTCATTGTAAGCTCGCGGTCCGGAGCAAATGAGGTAACGTTCCGGCAGTCGATGAGCATTGTATTATTATCTATATATGTTATATCGGCATTAAGCCTGCGTAAAATCTTGATGAATAAACGTGTGTCTCTTATATCAGGAACGTTTTCAAGCCTGCACACACCGTTTACTAAAAGACAAGCGGGAAGTATTGCAACAGCAGCGTTTTTAGCTCCGCTTATTTGTACTTGTCCCATAAGTCGCTTGCCGCCGTTGATAACTAACTTTTCCACAAAAACACTCCTCTCTTGTATTTTTTTTTAATCTATACGTAAAATTACAGTTATTTCCTATATATACATTATATATGTTTTTATAATATATGTAAAGAATTTCAATAAAAATATAATATTTATTTTAACATGCTGTAACAATGCAACGAAAAAACAGCTTGACCTTCAGGCTTATGTTGGCCTTCAGGCAAGCTGTAAAGCTCGAAGCTCATCAAACGGCACGAACAACCTTTCCCGAACGAAGACAACGAGTGCAAACATTAACTGACTTAACAGAGCCGTTTACGATTGCTCTTACTTTTCTTACGTTAGGCTTCCATGTGCGGTTTGATCTTCTGTGCGAGTGGCTGACCTTGATACCGAAGGTAACACCCTTTCCGCAGATTTCGCATTTTGCCATGTTAAATACACCTCCAATGTGTTAAATACAAATCACGAATAACATTTTACCATATATTTTGAAAAAAATCAATACCTTTTTCAGAAATTTTTTAAAAAATTTTATATTTTGGTTAAAATGATACAAATAAATCGATTTAACATGTTTGTTTCAAAAAAAATATATAAAATTTACAAAAAAACTATTGGAAAATTTGCAATTGTGTAGTATAATAGAGTTAAGTGGGATATTTATATGATTATGAAGACTCTTTACGGAAAGGAAAAATATAAAAATGGCACACAGCGAATTTACGATATCGTTAACAAATGTTATTGAGGAATTTCAGCTTGAAAAGATCTGGGAAGCATCAGATATAGAAAAGGTCAGAGTATGCTGTACGGATATAAATCGTCCGGGCTTACAGCTTGCCGGTTTTTTTGATTACTTTGACGTTACACGTATACAGATTATAGGAAAGGTCGAATTTACTTATCTTGAACAGTTTACGACAGAAACAAGATTTGAAATTTTAGACCGTTTGTTTAATCTTGGCTTTCCGGCAATTGTTGTAACAAGAGGTATGCAGATTTTTGCCGAGCTGTTCGATGTTGCGGAAAAGTATAATATTACCATTTTAAGAACTGAAATGGAAACTACGGAGTTTACAAGCGCACTTAACAGTTATCTTAATGTGCAGCTTGCTCAGAGAAAAACACGACATGGAGTTTTGGTAGAAGTTTATGGTGAGGGTGTTCTTATAATGGGTGAAAGCGGCGTCGGAAAGAGTGAGGCTGCGATAGAGCTTGTAAAGAGAGGACATCGTCTTGTTGCGGATGACGCTGTTGAAATTAAGCGGGTTTCGGAAAAAACACTTGTCGGTTCTTCGCCGGCAATAATACGCCATTTTGTTGAGGTAAGAGGTATTGGTATAATAGATGTAAAAGAAATCTTTGGTATGGGTGCTGTAAAGGATACTGAAAATATTAATATGATTATACACTTAGAACCGTGGATTGAAGGAAAGCAATACGACCGTTTAGGTATGGTAGACGAATTTACGAATATAATGGGTATTAATATTCCTTCGATAACAATTCCGGTTAAGCTCGGAAGAAACATAGCTGTTATTGTAGAGGTTGCGGCTATGAACAACCGTCAGAAACGAATGGGATATAATGCGGCTGTGGAACTTAACAGACGTCTTATGGAGGAAATGGAAAGAAATCTTAAGATGATGGAAATGTAAATTGTGTCAGATGGAGGTATCGCTTTGAACTGTGATTTTAAAGAAAAGCTGCTAAGAGCGGCGGATAATGTTTTATTTGATGAGCCTATGAGCGCTCATACCACTTTTCGCATAGGCGGACCGGCAGAGGCTTTTGTAACGGTGAATGATACAAAAGAGCTTATAAGCGTTCTCAGGCTTTGCCGTGAAGAAAATGAAAAGGTTACGGTGGTTGGCAACGGCTCGAATATGCTTGTCGGTGACAGCGGAATTAGTGGAGTTGTGATAAAGACCGGCGGGGAGTTTTTGAAAATTGATATAACCGGTAAAAAAGCGGTTGCCGGAAGTGGCGTGCTTATGTCGAAATTCTGTTCGCAGCTTGCAAAGTCCGGGCTTTCCGGGCTTGAGTTTGCTGCCGGAATACCGGGAAGTATGGGCGGCGGCGTTTATATGAATGCAGGTGCATACGGCGGCTCGCTTTCCGACAGACTGGTGAATGTTAAATATATTGATGAAGACCTGAAGCTTTGTGAGAAAGAGTCGAAAGACCTTGAACTCGGATACAGACATACTTTTTTCACCGGGAAAAACTGCATAATAACCGAATGTGAATTTGAGCTTGAATACGGACCGGAGGCTGAGATTTGCAGGAAGATAGCGGAATATAACAAAATGAGAAGTGATAAACAGCCGCTTGAGTTTCCGAGTGCCGGAAGTACATTTAAAAGACCGGAGGGGTATTTTGCCGGTAAGCTTATTGAGGATTCGGGACTGAAAGGGTATAGTGTCGGCGGAGCACAGGTGTCGGAAAAGCATGCGGGCTTTGTAATAAATAAAGGAGGCGCGACTGCTGCGGATGTGCTGAGGCTTATTGAACATATAAAGAGTGTGGTACATGATAAATACGGTGTTGAGCTTGAAGAAGAAATAAGGCTTATTGAAGGCTGAGCTGAAGGGATGATTTTTTGTGAATATAAATGTTATAACTGGTATGTCGGGGTCCGGAAAAACACAGGTAATGCGTTTTTTTGAGGATATGGGGTATTTTTGCATTGATAATATGCCGCCTATTCTTATCCCGAAGCTTTTAGAGCTTTTTGCATCGGTTAACAGTCAGAAGAATAATAATATAGCACTTGCCATAGATATGCGTGTAGGAGACCTGATATCGGGGCTTATAGAGCAGATTGATATTTTAAGAGGAAGCGGATACAGGTGTGAGCTTATATTTTTAGATGCTGATGACGCAACTTTAATAAAGCGTTATAAAGAGACAAGGCGTTCGCATCCGGTTTCTTCAAGCAGCGGGCTTTTAGAAAGTATAAAAATGGAGCGTATTATGCTGAGCGATATGTATGATGCGGCAGACTGTGTGATAGATACAACGAACTGTACGATAAGCGCTTTGTATAAAAAACTAAAGGAGATGTTTGGGCCGAAGGGGACAGAGCATAATATGCTCATAAATGTTATGGCGTTCGGTTTTAAGTACGGTATGCCGCTTGATGCGGATCTGGTGTATGATGTAAGATGCTTCCCTAATCCGTTTTATGTTGACGAACTGAAGAAAAAGACAGGAAATGATAAAGAGGTTCAGGATTATGTTATGAACTTTGAAAGCTCAAAGGAGTTTATGAAAAAGCTTAATGATATGATAACTTTTCTCGTACCTCTTTATACAGACGAAGGAAAATCAACTTTAACAATAGCAATAGGATGTACGGGAGGAAGGCACAGAAGCGTTACTATGGCGAACAAGCTTGCGGAGCATCTGAAAGAATGCGGATATAACGTAAATGCTGTGTACAGAGATATTGAAAGAGATTAGGAGGTGGCTGTGTTGAACAGGAAACCGAAATTTGCGGTTATTGGCGGCGGTACGGGATTGTCTACTCTCTTAAAGGGGCTCAGATACCGTACTCAGGATATAACGGCAATTGTCAGCGTGGCGGATGACGGCGGGTCGAGCGGGAAGCTTCGACAGGAATATAATATACTTCCGCCGGGTGATATACGCAACTGTATTAGTGCGCTTGCTGACGAAGGTTATCAGCTTGGTGAATTTTTAAATTACAGATTTGAAGAAGGAAGCCTTGCAGGGCATGCGATGGGAAATCTTATTTTAACAGCACTTGACGGAATGTGTAGTCATGATTTTGAGAGTGCGGTGAGCATGGCTTGTGATATATTTAATACTCACGGCAGGGTGGTTCCTGTTTCTGCTGAGGATATTACTTTAAATGCTGTTTTAAGTAATGGCGAGAGACTGGTGGGTGAGTCGGCAATCGGAATGCCGAAAGCTGACGGTGTGAGAATAGAAAAGGTGTTTTTAAGTCCCGAAAGACCAAAGGCGACTGAGAGTGCTGTGAGAGCGATACTTGGTGCTGATGTTATTATAATGGGGCCGGGGAGTCTTTATACGAGTATAATTCCGAATTTTCTTGTTGATGGAATTACAGACTCTATAAAAAAGAGTGAGGCAAAGAAAATATATATTTGCAATATCATGACTGAGCCGGGCGAAACGGATGATTATACGGCGTACGGACATCTTGAAGCAATAGAACGATATACATATAAAGGGATGATAGACTGCGTGATTGCAAACTGTCAGGAAATACCGGGCGATTTGCTTGAGAAGTATGCTGTATCGGGAGCTTATCCCGTGGTTGTAGACGAACACCGGTTTTCGGGAAGACAGCTTGTGAAGGCACGTATGATGATGGTGAAAGAGGAATATGTTCGTCATAATTTCAGCAGGCTTGCAAGAGCTGTAATGATGTGTGGATTTTAATAATATATAAGGGAACCTCTAAAATTCCTCGTACGAATATTGACGGCTGATTATTCCGTCATTCGTCACAAAATTTCTTCGCATAGGGACACTATGCACGCAAAATTTTGTTTAAACTGACGAAAAATCAGCTCGCCATTCTCCGCGCGCTGAATTATTAGAGTTTCCCATGATTTTAGCGGTGAGCAGAAAGGCTGTGGATTTAATTATGTCATTTTCGTCAGATATAAAGGACAAGCTCAGTATATCGGAGCAAATGTGCGAAAATTGCATGACGCCGTTTGTGATGGGGATAATAGGGTTTGGTGCTGAGATAAGACAGGATTGCATCAGATTTAATACGGAAAATGCGGTTGCAGCGGCAACGATGGAAAAATATTTAAGCAAAAAATTTAATGTAAAATGCGTGATGGAGAAAATACACGGTTACAGAATAAGTGTTTTTGAAGGACGCGAAAAGCTTATAGAAACAGCGGCTGTTGCGGCATATGCCGACAGTGGCAAGCTTATGGATGAATATATGAAGAATGAATGCTGTATGAGTGCTTTTGTAAAGGGTGCTTTTGTTTCGGGCGGATCTGTGAGTGATCCTTCAAAGAGCTATCATATTGAGTTCGATACAAGATATTCTGAGTTTGCGGAGCTTTTGAAAAATGTGCTTGAAGCATTTGGAGCAACGACACGCATAATGTCGAGGAAGGGGCATTACATTGTTTATGCAAAAGAATATGAGAGCGTTGCTACAATACTTGGAGTAATCGGCGCAGGAGCGGCGGTTTTAAAGCTTTACAACATACAGATTGAAAAGGAAATCAGAAACGGAATTAACAGGCTTGTTAACTTTGAAACTGCAAATGTTAATAAGATTACAAAGGCGGCAATTCGCCAGATGCAGGCGATAAACACACTGAAAAAACGCGGAGAATTGAAAAAATTACCTGCTGTTTTATATGAAATTGCAGAGCTTCGGATTAAGTATCCTGATGAAAGCCTTAAACAGCTCGGAGAACGACTTACGCCGCCCATAGGTAAATCGGGAGTTAATCACAGACTTAACAGGATAATACAGATTGCTGAGGAATAATTTTTCCCTGATCTAAAGGAAGTGAATATAATGAAAGAATTTGTACATCTTCATACGCATACGGAATACAGTCTGCTTGACGGAGCGGCGGGGATAAAGAAGCTTATTGCACGCACAAAAGAGCTTGGTATGAAATCTATTGCAATAACCGACCATGGAGTTATGTATGGTGTAATTGATTTTTATAAGGAAGCAAAGGCAAACGGTATACATCCGGTAATAGGTTGTGAGGTGTATGCAGCACCGCGCAGCAGGTTTGATAAGGTGCATGATATAGACAATAAAACAAGTCATCTTATTCTCTTGGCGAAGAATAACACAGGATATAAAAATCTTGCTAAAATTGTATCTTCAGGATTTACGGAAGGCTTTTATTATAAACCGAGAGTTGATTTTGAATGCTTAAAAGACAACAGCGAGGGGCTTGTGGTCTTATCGGCATGTCTTGGCGGCGAGATTCCGAAGGCTCTTGCCGAAAACGACTATGAAACGGCAAAAAAAATTGCAGAGAAGTATATTTCTGTGTTTGGACGTGAAAACTATTTTATCGAAATTCAGAACCATGACATTGATTTGCAGAAAAAAATACTTCCGAAGCTTGAAATGCTCTCTAAAGAGCTCGGAGTCGGACTTGTGGCGACAAACGATGTGCATTATATTTTGCGTGAAGATGCGAAATATCAGGATGTGCTTATGTGTATACAGACTGAAAAGACTGTTGATGATGAAAACAGGATGAGGTTTGAAACCGAAGAATTTTATTTGAAGTCTCCTGAAGAAATGGAGGCTCTTTTCGGTGCTTATGAAGGAGCTATGGAGAATACGGTTAAGATTGCCGGGATGTGTAATGTGGAGTTCGATTTTGATACACGTCATTTGCCTTCTTTTGAGGTTCCTGAGGGAGAGACTGCGTTTTCATACCTTAAAAAGCTCTGTTATGAAGGGATGGAAAAAAAATATTCTGATACGGGCGAGATAAAAAAACGTCTTGATTATGAGCTCGAAACCATACAGAATATGGGGTTTGTGGATTATTTCCTGATTGTATGGGATTTTATAAACTTTGCAAAAACTCATGATGTAATAGTTGGTCCGGGGCGTGGAAGCGCTGCGGGAAGTCTTGTATCGTATTGTCTCGGAATAACGGGAATAGACCCGATAAAGTACGGACTGATATTTGAACGCTTTTTAAATCCGGAGCGAGTGAGTATGCCGGATATTGATATTGATTTTGAGCCGGAGGGAAGACAAAAGGTAATAGACTATGTTGTCGAAAAATACGGAACAGAGCAGGTTTCGCAGATAATTACCTTCGGAACGCTCAAAGCCCGGCTTGTAATACGTGATGTCGGCAGGGCGCTTGATATGCCGTATGGTGAGGTTGATTCTATTGCGAAGCTGATACCGAATGAGCTTAAAATGACGATAGATAAAGCAATGGAAATAAGCGAGGATTTAAAAAATCTGTACAAAGAGGATGCGCGGGTAAAACGCCTTATTGACACTGCAAGGGCCTTGGAGGGCTTGCCACGCCATGCTTCAACGCATGCGGCGGGTGTTGTTATAACAAAAGAGCCTATTGTGAATTATATACCGCTTCAGGTGAATAAGGATGTTGTTACAACACAATATACAAAAGATACTGTTGAGGAGCTGGGACTTCTTAAGATGGATTTTTTAGGGCTCAGAAACCTTACGGTGTTAAAAAATGCGCTTAAGATAATAGAAAAGACTCGTGGTATAAGCATTGATCTTGAAACAATAGATTACGGAAAAAAAGAGGTTTTTGAGCTTATTGCCTCCGGAAACACCGACGGCGTTTTTCAGCTTGAAAGTGCCGGTATGAAGAATTTTATGCAGGAGCTTCAGCCTGATTCTTTAGAAGATATTATTGCCGGAATATCCATATATCGTCCGGGACCTATGAATCAGCGCCATGAATATATTCATAATAAAAAGTTCCCTGCTGATATAAAATATAAGCATCCGTTGCTTGAAAATATTTTGAATGTCACATACGGATTTATGGTATATCAGGAGCAGGTTTTGGAAATTGTTCGTGTTCTTGCCGGGTATTCGCTCGGTCGTGCGGATTCGATGAGGCGCGTGATAAGCAAGAAAAAAGCGGATAAAATGGAAGAAGAACGCCGCAATTTTATATACGGTCTTGATGATGAGGACGGGAACGTAATTATTGAGGGTTGTATACGGCGCGGCATAGATGAGGAAACGGCAAAGCAGATTTTTGATGAAATAAACGATTTTGCAAATTATGCATTTAACAAAAGTCATGCGGCGGCATATGCTTTCATAGCTTACAGAACGGCATACCTTAAGACTTATTATCCGGTTGAATTTATGGCATCACTTATTTCTACAATAGATGACCAGGATAAAATTAATCAGTATGTAGTAAACTGCATGGATATGGGAATAAAAAGGCTCCCGCCCGATATAAATAAGAGTGATTCTTCGTTTACGGCAGAAGGTAACGGAATACGTTTCGGGTTGTCGGCGGTGAAAAATGTCGGAAAAGGTCTTATTAGCCGTGTGGTTGAGGAAAGAGAAAGAAACGGCGTGTTTAAAAGCTTTTCGGATTTTGTTGAACGTATGGCAGGTACGGAAATTAACAAGCGTGCGGTGGAAGGTCTTATTATGTGCGGTGCTTTTGATTCTTTTGGGGTTAAACGGTCGCAGCTTATGCAGGTGTATGAGGTTGTTATGGACGGCGCGAGTGCTGACATGAGAAATAACATAGACGGACAGATGACTTTGTTTGATGAAGAACCTGTCGGAACGGATGTTGAATATCCGGATATTCCCGAATTTGATAAAAAAACAATTCTTGATATGGAAAAACAGTCAGCCGGAATGTATTTTTCGGGGCATCCCGTAGAAGAATATGAGAAAGCAATAAAGAAGATTTGTAAATATAATATCGGTGATATAAAGAGCAGTGTGGAAACTGATGAGAACGGAGAATATGTAAATTCTGCATACGGTTTAAAAGACGGAAGCAACATTATGATTGCCGGTATAATAACTTTTAAAAAGACAAAAACTACGAAAAATAACACACAGATGGCTTTTTTTGCGGTGGAGGACTTGTATGGTTCTGTTGAGGTTATTGCTTTTCCGAGGGTCTATACGGAAGTGGCTCCGTTTATAAAAGAAGGTGCTGTTGTTGTTGTAAAAGGTCGCCTTAATATCAGAGAGGATGAGGCTCCGAAAATCGCTTGCTCTTCTATAAGCTTTTTAGAGGAGAGTGTGAGCAAAAACTATACGCTGTATATAAGATTTCCTGAAAAGGATGCCATTCTTATGCAGAAATTTAAGGATGTGGTTTCTGTAAATAAAGGAGATATTGGGGTATGCATATTTTTTGAGAAGACCAAGGAAAGAATGAAGGCTCCGGACAGTATGAATGTGAACGATAATGCGGTAGCTGAGCTTAAAACGGTTTTCGGGGATGAAAACGTTATTTTAAAAGGTGAATAGAACTGTTTTATGAGTTTTAAGGTTAATTATGGTAAAATTATATAAAAAAGCATTTGTTTAACTCCAATAATTTTGTTTTATTATCTATTGAAAAAAACTCCAAAATAAAGTAAAATGATAATAGACGTAAAAATGGAGATAACAGATGTGAGGAGAATGGATAAATCGTGTGGACAGTAATATTTATTACATGCAGTAAAACGGCTGTGGATGCAATTCGCAGGCTTTTCCGTGAAAATTCCATACTTATGCGTACAAGAACAATAAGTAACGACAATGTTGATGAAGAGCAGTGTTATGAGATTTTAGTTCCTTATACGGAAATAGCAGTTGCTCAGGATATAATTATTGAAGAAGAGATAAGATAATATTGAATTTTTATTGCGTATTCGCAGTCTGAACAATGGAAGGAAAGTGAAAAATATGAGTAATGAGATTAAGAAAATCGGTGTTCTTACAAGCGGGGGTGATGCTCCGGGTATGAATGCAGCTATTCGTGCGGTAGTAAGAACTGCGTGCTACCACGGAATTAAGGTTGTAGGAGTAGCGCGTGGTTATAACGGACTTATAAACGGCGAATTTATTGATATGGATGCAAGAAGCGTTTCGGAAACTCTTCAAAGAGGCGGAACTATTCTTCAAACGGCACGTTGCAAGGAATTTAAAGAAATAGAGGGAGTAAGAAAGGCTGTCAGAATTGCCAAGATGAACGAAATTGACGGTCTTATTGTAGTAGGAGGAGACGGTTCTTTCAGAGGCGCTAAGGATTTGTGCCAGGAGGGGCTTCCGACAATTGCAATTCCGGGTACAATTGATAATGATATAAGCTGCAGTGAATATACGGTAGGATATGATACTTGTCTTAATACTGTTGTGGAGTCAATTGATAAGCTTCGCGATACTTCAACCAGTCATGAGCGTTGTTCGGTTGTTGAGGTAATGGGAAGAGATGCAGGTTATATTGCAATAAATGCAGCTATTGCGTGTGGTGCTGAAATTGTTCTTATACCGGAACGTGAATGGGAATTTGACAGGGATGTTTTAAATCCTATCCTTGAAGGAAAGGCAAGAGGCAAAAAGCATAATATAGTAATTGTTGCTGAGGGTATCGGCGGAGTTGTGGAGATGGCTAAGAAAATTGAAGATAGTACCGGCATCGAAACAAGAGCTACAATTCTCGGACATGTTCAAAGAGGCGGCAGTCCGTCTGTAAGAGACCGCGTAACAGCAAGCCAGATGGGAAACAAGGCGGTTGAACTCCTTCTCGAAGGAAAGAGCAACAGAATAGTATGCGTTAAGGAAAGTAAGATTATTGATGTTGATATTCTTGATGGTCTTTCAATGAAAAAGACTGTTTCGAATGATCTTATTGAACTTGCAAAGAAATTATCGGTTTGATTAATGAAAGGGGGTTGTATTTTATACGGCCTCCTGTTTTTGAGCTTATTATTGACTAAGGGAGGGTTAAGTTTGAGAAAAACAAAAATTGTATGTACTATGGGACCGGCTACGGAGGATGATGTTGTTTTAAGAGGTCTGATGCTTGCCGGGATGGAGGTTGCAAGGATAAACTTTTCGCACGGGACTCATGAAAGTGCGAAAAGAGTAATGGACCGCATAAAAAGAATCAGATCAGAGCTTGATTTGCCGATAGCGATCCTTCTTGATACAAAAGGTCCTGAAATTCGCATAAAGACCTTTAAGGAAGGAAAAGTAAATTTAAGTGCAGGTCAGCGATTTACGCTGTATACTGAGGATGTTGAAGGCGATGAAAACGGCGTTTCGATAACTTACGCGGATTTGCCGAAAGATATAAAGCCCGGAACAACACTTCTTATAGACGATGGGCTTATAGAGCTTGAGGCTTTGACTGTAAAGAATGGTAAGATTGTATGCGAAGTGAGAAACGGTGGCGTGGTTTCTGACAGAAAGGGCGTTAATGTGCCTAACATTTCGCTTTCTATGCCGTATATGAGCCTTAAGGATGAAGAGGATATAATATTCGGAGTAGAACAGGAAGTGGATTTTATTGCGGCGTCTTTTGTAAGAACACCGGAGGATGTTATGAGTGTTCGCAGGATTCTTGAAAAGAACGGCGGTAAAAATATTGATGTTATTGCAAAAATAGAAAATGCACAGGGAGTTCAGAATATAGACGAGATACTTCGGGTATCAGACGGAATAATGGTTGCCCGCGGAGATATGGGTGTTGAGATTGCAATGCAGGATTTGCCGGTGATACAAAAACAGCTCATAAAAAAGACGTATTCGGCAGGAAAGGTTGTTATAACTGCGACTCAGATGCTTGATTCCATGATAAGAAATCCGAGGCCAACAAGAGCGGAGGTTACCGATGTTGCCAATGCAATATATGACGGAACAAGCGCTATAATGCTGTCGGGTGAGACGGCAATAGGAAAATATCCGATAGATACCGTAAAAACTATGGCAAGTATTGCGGAGCGTACCGAGAAGGATATAAACTATGTACAAAGGCTTAAAAACCTGAATTTTACGGTAGGAATGGATGTTACAAATGCCATAAGTCATGCGACCTGCACGACTGCACACGATCTGGGGGCTGTGGCTGTGATTGCGCTTACTTACGGCGGAAATACTGCACGTATGCTGTCAAGATTTCGTCCTTGTTGCCCGATTATTGCTCCGACTATGAATGAAAGGGCATTAAGACGTCTTAATCTTTCGTGGGGAGTTGTTCCCGTAAAGAGTAAGAAGTGCACCAGTACAGATGAGCTTTTTGAGCATGCGGTTCAATGTGCTGAGGAATCAGGGCTTGTTTCTAAGGGCGATCTTGTTGTAATAACCGGTGGAGTGCCTATCGGAATAAGCGGAACTACAAATATAATGAAAGTGCATCTTGTAGGCCATGTTCTGGTAAGCGGAACCGGGATAACAGACCATACGGTAACGGCGAATGTGTGTGTTGTAAACAGCGCCCAGGATATAGCAAAGAATTTCAGAAACGGAGATATAGTTGTAACAAAAACGGTTACGGGCGATATGGTTGGACTTATAAAAAATGCTTCCGGCATTGTTTGTGAAGAAACAGGCGCAGACAGCAAGGGTGCAATTCTCGGTATGGCACTTGATATTCCGGTAATAATCGGTGCAAACGGTGCAACACAGATATTAAAATCAGGAACGACTGTTACAATAGACGCCCAAAGCGGATTTGTATACGGCGGAGTGGAATGATAAATTATAGTTTATCTGCGATAAACTATAATAGCGATATGTCAGCCTGTGGCTGACGTGATATTTGCCTGTCGGCAAGCGATATGTTGACTGAAGTCAACGCGATATGTTCGCCAAAGGCGAACATTAAGGTACAAAAGCTCTGCTTTTGTTTAATTAAATATTGAAAAAATGCTTTGCATTTTTTCTTCCATAACGTTTGCGAAGCAAACATATCGCGCCGACAGGCATATCGCGTGCGTTAGCACATATCGAAAATTCCGTTAGGAATTTATATCACGTTTAGCGACTTATTTAAGTCGCTAAACAAAAAGCGACCTGTTTTTTTACAGATCGCTGTTCGGTACATTTTTTAACAAATCAGCCAAGTAACCGACGGGCTATTTCGTTTATAGCTTTGCCGTCTGCTCTGCCTTTTGTTTGCGGCATTACTGCCGCCATGATTTTACCCATGTCTTTAATACTTGACGCGCCTGTTGTTTCAATTGCGTCTTTTACTATAACCTCAAGCTCCTCTGCTGTGAGTTGACGGGGTAAATATTCCATTAATAACTCTATTTCCGTGTTTAACTGATTGATGAGGTCTTCACGTCCGCTTTTTTCATAGTCGGACATAGAATCCTTGCGCTGTTTTAATTGCTTTGCAATTACTTCAAGCACGCCCTCGTCATCGAGAGTAATTTGCTTATCCTTTTCAATCTGCAAAACGCCTGAACGAATAAGCTGTACTACATTCTTTCGGATCGTATCCTTATCTTTCATTGCCTGCTTTAAATCAAGAGCAAGCTTGTCTTTTAATGACATACGGTAATTCACTTCCTACTTAAACTTTCTTTTTCTTGCAGCCTCAGACTTCTTCTTACGCTTTACACTGGGCTTTTCATAATGCTCGCGCTTTCTGATTTCTGACATAACGCCTGACTTTGCGCACTGACGCTTAAATCTGCGAAGCGCACTATCTAATGATTCATTATCTTTAACTCTAACTTCAGACACTCTGTATCCCTCCCTCCGACAAGTCAATTGTGAAACAGACTTAAATGGAAATAATTGTCGATACCACGACACATATTATTATAACCTATTTTGTATAGACTTGTCAATACATTTTTAAAAATTTTTCAAATTATTTTCAAATTCTGTTGAAAATAGAGCTATATAATGGTATAATATGTATAGTATTTATGAAAATTCAAACGTATATGAGAGATGTCGTTGTTTTTATGCCTAATAAATGCTTAAAAAATACTCTTAAAATGAGTAATTATTTATAATAAATGTATAATTATGAAATAAAGCTTGAAAAATTGAGATGAATGTGTTATTATTATAGTATAATAACATATTTTGGAGGGAAAAGATTATGAAATTAAAAAAGATTTTAGCTTTGGTGCTTGCATGTGCATCTGTTGCTGCATTTACTGCTTGCGGTGAGAAGAAGTCAGCAGACAATACAGCTGTTAATGAGGCTGAGACAAAGACTGAGACAAAGGTAATTGCTTCTGCGGATGATTTACCGGGAGCAAAAATCGGCGTTCAGCAGGGAACAACAGGAGATATTTATGCTTCTGATTATGAGGAAGAGGGCTCTGTAATTGAGCGTTATCCTAAAGGTGCAGACGCTATTATTGCTCTTAAGAGCGGAAAGATTGACTGCGTTATCATCGACTCAGAGCCGGCTAAGGCTTTTGTTGAGAAAAATGATGACCTTAAAATCTTAGAAGAGCCTTTTGAGGTTGAGGAATATGCAATCTGCGTTGCAAAGGAAAACAAAGAGCTTACCCAAAACATAAACGAAGCTCTTGCAAAGCTTAAAGAAGACGGAACTCTTGATAATATCGTTAAGAACTACATCGGCGATGATACAAAGGGTAAGACTCCTTATGAGTCACCGGAAGGCGTTGACCGTTCAAAGGGCAAGCTTATCATGGCTACAAATGCAGCTTTTGAGCCGTATGAGTTTATTGAGGATGGCAAGATTGTCGGAATTGACGCTGATATGATGCAGGCTGTATGTGATGAGCTCGGTATGGAGCTTGAGATAAGCGATATGGAATTTGATTCAATCATTACTGCTGTTCAGAGCGGTAAGGCTGATGTTGGTGTTGCCGGTATGACAGTTACAGAAGACAGATTAAAGAATATTGACTTTACCGAACCATATACAACAGCTACACAGGTTATCATTGTTCGCAAATAATTAAACAGGCGGAACAGAGCTTTGCGGGACTGCCGCATTAAGGAGAGTTTAGTGATTCCTTAATGTTAAGCAGTCCCGTTTTTTCAGACGGGAGGAAAAAGAGTGAATACGTTTATAGAAAAATTTCAGCAGAATTTTATAGACGAAAACAGATGGAAGCTTATTTTAGAAGGCTTGCAAAATACCCTGGTAGTAACTTTTTTTGCGGTTTTAATCGGAATAATACTTGGATTTGTGATAGCTATAATACGTTCAAGTGCTGATATTATCGAGAGACCGAGAAAAATTACCCTCGGATATATTGTTTTAAAAGCTGTTGATCTGATTTGCCGGTTGTATCTTACGGTCATTCGCGGTACACCTGTATTAATACAGATAATGATTATGTATTATATAATATTTGCATCGTCAAATAACAAGGTTTTGGTCGCTATTTTAGCGTTTGGGTTTAATTCTGCGGCATACGTTGCAGAAATAATCCGTTCGGGAATTATGTCTATTGACCGGGGACAGTTTGAGGCCGGCAGAAGTCTTGGATTTGGGTATGTTTCCACTATGGTATTTATTATAATTCCTCAGGCATTCAAAAATACTTTGCCGGCACTGGCGAATGAGTTTATAGTTCTTTTAAAAGAGACTTCTGTATCGGCATATATCGGACTTGCTGATATTACGTATGCGGCAAATCAGATACGAAGTCGTACATATGAAGCGTTTTTTCCACTTATGGCGGCGGCGTTTATATATCTTGTGCTTGTAATAATTCTTTCGGCAGGGGTAAAGAGACTTGAGAGGAGGCTGAGAAACAGTGACCACTGATAATGTTATTATTGAAACTAAAGGTCTTACAAAGACTTTTAAGGGTGTTATACATGCTCTTGATAATGTAGATACCAAAATACAGCGCGGTGAGGTTGTTGTTGTAATCGGGCCTTCGGGTTCGGGTAAGTCTACCTATCTCCGTTCGCTTAATCTGCTTGAGACTCCAACGGGCGGAAGCATTTATTTTGCCGGAAAAGATGTTACCGATTCAAAGGCTAACGTGAATTTATACAGAAGAAAAGTAGGAATGGTTTTTCAGCATTTTAACCTTTTTCCGCATATGACAATACTTAAAAATATGACTATAGCGCCTATGAAGCTCCTTAAAATGAGTAAGGAAGAGGCTGAAGAACAGGCTGTAAAGCTTCTTAAAAAGGTGGGGCTTGCGGATCGTGCTAATGCTTATCCGTCACAGCTTTCGGGTGGACAGAAGCAAAGAATTGCCATCGTGAGGGCTTTGTGTATGAAGCCTGAGGTTATGCTTTTTGATGAGCCTACATCGGCTCTTGATCCGGAAATGGTCGGCGAGGTTTTGGAGGTTATGAAAACACTCGCGGCTGACGGAATGACGATGATCGTTGTTACTCATGAAATGGGATTTGCCAAAGAGGTTGCCAACCGTGTTCTCTTTATGGACGAGGGGAAAGTCATTGAGGAAGGAACACCGGCTGATATATTTGAAAATCCGAAGACGGAAAGGACAAAAGCTTTCCTGAAAAAGATTTTATAAGGGTTATACTGCCGAACAGGCAGACAGGAGTGGTTTATGATAAAAAAATATATGGATAGTGCAATGCGTACTGTAACAGGCGTATTGTATATTATTTGTGTATGCACGGCGGTATATGGGAACTTAAATCTCCGGCAATGTGTCGGGGATAAGATGATTGTTTTATGTATCTCGGCTGTGATTGCGGCCGGGATTGTTTTTTTATGCCGTAGTATGAAAAGACTTGCTATCATGCAGGGAAGGTATTTTCCGGTGGCTGCATGGGGAGCATTTTTAACAGCGTTTTTATTAAGGCTCGTGATGCTTTTTTTGTGGAACACAGAGCCGGTGAGTGATTTTGGGAAAACGTTTGATATTGCATACGATATGTGTGGGGTAAGTTTTTCAGATATTCCTTCATATTTAAAAGAGACGGCACCTTTTTATTATTATGAATGGCCGATGCATATTCCTTTTATATTGTTTGAGTATTTTATACTGAAAGTTTTCGGCGGCGGTGTTTTCGGTATTCAGGTTGCATCGGCGTTTTTCGGTGCGGCAAGCTGTTTTGTGCTGTGCTTTGTCGGGAAAGGCTTGTATGATGCCGGATGCGGACTTGTTGCAGGGTTTTTATACGCTTTTTTGCCGGTTTCGGTGCTTTTTACAGGCGTATTATCAAATCAGCATATTGCAACTTTCTTTTTTCTTTCGGCATTATATTTTATAGTTTGCAGGCCGGCAAAAAAACGATATATAAATCTTTTACTTGCCGGCATATGCGTTGCTGTTTCGCATTTAATGCGACCGGAAATGCAGGTTATGGCGGTGGCTTATGTATGTTTTGAGATTTACAGGGTTATAAGATGTAAATCTGTCGGAAAAAAAGAGATTACCGGTTTTATTATAAATGTATTTGTGCCGGTAGTTATTTCGTTAGGCATTGTTGCGGGGGTGAGTTTTGTTATTACAAGCTCCGGGATTGCCGGAAAATCTGTTATGACCGGTAATCTTAAATATAAGATTGCGACAGGACTTAACAGGGAAAGCGGCGGGCAGTGGAATGAAGCCGATATGAAAGAAGTGAATAACGAAAAACTGCTTGAACAATATATAAAAGAACGTGCTGTGCTGCCGGGACTGGCGGGTTTTATGATGGAAAAACTGTCCCGGCAGTACGGAACATACAGTTATTTATGGTGTGCGCCAAAAGACGGCACACACGGGAAAAAATTATATCGGGAGATTACCAATATTGCGATGCTTGCTGTATTTATATTGATATTATACGGGGCTTTAAAGCGTTTTTTCAAAATCAGCCCGGGGGAAGTGTTTTTGATGATTATTACGATAGGTTATTTTTTAACCTTTGCGATTATTGAAATTCAGGACAGATATAATTATTTTATGATACCGGTTTTTATACTTATGGCATGTATAGGCTTAGTCGGAAATGATAAATAACCAAAAAAGAACAGGTTTGTCAAGGGTGAGCGGAGTTCGTGCATTTATCTTTGACGTGCCTGTTCCTTTTTTGCTGTTCAATGTGAATTGTTTAATTGCTTTGTGAATTAAGTTTCTTTTGTTTGCTGTATCCAATGAAACCAAATACCAAAATCGGTACGCCAAACATAGCATACAAAAGGAAGAACAGTGTTCCTGCTGAATACAAAATAGCAGCTACTAATGCAGCCCAGCTCTTTTTAGCAAGGAAACCAATCCAACCAAATATTGCTCCGATTAAAAACATAATCATATGAGGTGTTACTAATGCTGTTGCTATTGCAGCACCAACAACTTCTGCATTATCAGTATTAAGTGTTCCACCACCGAAATATGTAATTAAATAGATAGTGTATAGTGTTGCAAGAGTGGTTGCAATAAATAATATTTTACTTCTCATAAATAAACTCCTTTCAATTTACCATGATATGTTTATTTGGCAAAAATAAATTTTGCTTTGCTGTCTGAAAGCCAGTCTGATTTGACCTCAAGTTCAAGCTGTTTCCATTCTTGCGGAACTTCTACAGCATACCATCCAACGAGTTTTTTGCCCGGTGATATTTCGCCATCAAGTGTACCATCACCGAATACAACATTGGCCGTAAAAGAATATTCGCATTTTATATCATCTGCGTATGCGTCAAACAGTAAAAGACTGCTTATGTTCTGCGGTTCTTCAGATATATTCTCAATTTCAAAATTTACGCCAACAAAAACTTTTCCGTTTTCTGCGTTGAAATAATCCTTTCCTTTGGATTCTTCCAATTTTGTTGCTGTCACTTTTAAATTCTTAAATGTTGCAGTGTCATTTAAACCGAAATCCTTATCTTCTGCTTCTTGTGAAGCAACATCGGATGATGCGTTGCCGGTGTTTGACTCTTTTTGAGGCAAATCGTTGTTAATGCTGCACGCTGTAATTGATACGGCAATGCACAGTGCAAATAAAACAGTTAATAATTTTTTCATTTTAAAAAATCCTTTCGTAAAATATTTTATTGCATTTTCTAATTTAAAAAACAAAATCAACGCCCCTCCTTTTAAACTTTTTGCAAATCAAAAAATGCGCCTACCGGAGTAGACGCATAAAAAACGCAAACTCCGATAGTCGCCAAACTAACTTAAATAGAAGTAGGAATATTCCACAAGCCATTTAATGGAGTCTACATTTTTATCAAACTCAAAATAGCTTGTCAAAAAAAGAGTATAATATTCCTATAAAACAAAAAAATACTCCTAAAATTTCATTTATTAAGTTAGCTTGGCATAATCATAATATCACATTTTTTTGCTATTGTCAATACTTTTTCAAATTAATTTGTTGAAATATTGCTATTATCATTACTTAACAACAAAGAAACGGCACAGGAAATCTATGCCGTTTCTTTGTTGTTTTATTAAGGACACCCTTAACGGTTTCTTTTTTCTGATTAAAGAACAATTTCTTTATAAATTTCAGGGATTACAATATTATCACCTTTCATATTATCGGGGTAAAGTTCATCAAACATTCCCCAGTGTACGGGGACTACTGTTTTTGCATTCGTTTCTTTTGCAAAAATTTCAGCGTCTGTTATGTTCATGTTGTTTCCTACTCCGTTTACCGGGAGAAACAGAACATCTATATTTTTCGGAAGGTCGCAAAAGAGTTCCTTATTATACAGCGTGTCTCCTGTTATGTAATAAGTTTTATTTTTGTATTCGATGATTATTCCTATTGCATAATCGTCTGAATGCTCCGCTTTTACGGCTGTGAATTTGAAATCTTTGTATGTCCAGACAGTACCTCTGTTAAACATAACATAATTATTGTTTCCGCCGAATTTTCTGAGCTCATCCCATACGCTTTTCGGTGAAAGTACGAGAACCGGTTTTTCACAGTTCATATAAAAGGGAACTGTTTCCGGGTCGTTGTGGTCTAAGTGGTTGTGTGTACAGAGGAAAACATCGGGCTGAATTTTTAAGAAACGCTCTTCAACCGGTACCCTTCTGTAATTTGCCGGGTTTACCTTTACTACGCTGTCAGAAAGATACGGGTCGGCAATTATAGTAGTGCCGTCTGCCTCAAACATAAGTCCTGCTTGTCCAAGCCATGTAATTTTCATAAAATAATCCTCCAAAACTATTGATTTGTTTTTATTAATGTGGTAAAATGTATGTATGAATATATTTTACAGCAAAATTAAGAAAATTGATAGAGGAAATATTATTTATTTTTATCGAAATATTAATATAAATTATAGTTTAGCGGTGTGTTTACAGTCTGCGTTCGATACGCTTTGCTAAAGCCTCCCTTGCCTAAAGGGAGGTGGCACAGCGTAAGCTGTGACGGAGGGATATATAGTAAAAACATAGAAAAATTAATATCCCTCC
>JAZTZP010000022.1:0-14551 GCA_045637525.1 Clostridia bacterium
GAAACCTGTCGCATAGCGACAGATTTCACCCATGCTTTGCATGGATTTCACTCACACGAAGTGTGAATTTCACATTTTGCTGAAAGCAAAATATTTCACTATTATAGTTTAGAGGCGAACAGCCTATAAACTATAATTTAATAGGTAATTTAAGAAAGAAAGGTGAATAAAGAAATGAATAAAATAGGAATCTTCATTAATTTTTGGGAAAACAGCTGGACAGTTGATTATTTCAAATACATAAAAAAAGCGGCAGAAATAGGCTTTGACGTTCTTGAATTTCAGGCACAGCCGTTGATTGAGTTTTCGGATGCAAAGCTTAAAGAAATTAAAAGCTGTGCCGATGAATACGGAATTGAACTCACATACAGCCTCGGTCTTGACAAAAAGTATGATATATCATCATATGATGAAAGCACAAGAAACGGCGGAATCAAATATCTCGGCAAGATTATGGATCAGGTGCATAAAATGGACGGAAAAATCATATCGGGAGTCAGTTATGCCGGCTGGGGTGTTCCGGGCTATGAATTTGAAAAGGAAAAGCTTTTGGAAAACAGTATAAACGCTATGAAAATATTGAGTAAAAAAGCCGAAGACTACGGCATAACATACGGAATAGAGGCGGTAAACCGCTTTGAGGGCGTTATAATCAATACAGCAAAAGAAGCTGTAAGCTACGTTGACGCAGTCGGTAGCAAAAACGTCGGCGTTCTGCTCGACACATATCATATGAACATAGAAGAAAATAACATAGGTGAAGCAATAAGATATACGGGCAATAAGCTTGTAGGCTTCCACACAGGCGAAAACAACAGAACCGCTCCCGGAAGAGGACACCTTGACTGGGACGAAATATTCGGAGCTTTAAAGGACATTGATTATCAGGGCAGAATTGTAAGCGAACCGTTTATAAAGATGGGCGGCGAGGTCGGACGTGACATCTATGTATGGAGAAATCTGCACGACGATGTTTCAGAAAGCTTTATCGACAGTGAAGCAAAGCATCTTCTTCAATTTACAAAAAATCATTTAAGAAAGGACTAACCACCATGAAAAAAAGAGTAAATTCATTTTTCGGAGTGCATTTTGATTTTCATGCAATGCCGGGGCAAACAGTAGGTGAGGACTGCAGACCGGAGGTTATTGCAGATTTTCTCGACAGAGTAAAACCCGATTACGTACAATGTGATACAAAAGGTCATCCCGGTCTTTCCTCATACCCTACAAAAGCCGGAACTCAGGCAGATGTAATTTTAAAAGATGTCCTTAAAATGTGGCGAGACTTAACAAAAGAAAGAGACATTGCGCTTTTTGGTCATCATTCGGGACTGTTTGACCAAAAAGCAGCAGCTCTTCACCCCGATTGGGCTGTAAAAGACGAAAACGGAAATATAAGCGACTCTCATATGTCGGTATTCAGCCCGTACGCGGATGAGCTTTTAATTCCGCAGCTAAAAGAGCTTGCCATAGATTATGACCTTAACGGTGCCTGGGTAGATGGCGAATGCTGGGCAACATATGTAGATTACAGCGAATATGCCGTAAAAGCTTATCGTGAAGAGCATAAAAAAGAACCGCCCAAATCAGCGGATGAAAATTATGAAGAGTACAGGGAATTCTGCCGACAAGGCTTCCTTCGCTATGTCGCTCACTACATAGAAGAAATCAAAAAAATAAAACCCGACTTTGAGATAACAAGCAATTGGATGTACTCCGCATTCATGCCGGAAAAAGCAAGCGTTAAACCGGATTTTCTTTCGGGAGACTACGCTTCAACAAATTCCGTTGAAACCGCACGTCACGCTGCAAGATGCCTTGCAGCAAGAAGTATTCCATGGGATCTCATGGCATGGGGACAAAACGCCATTCCCGGAAGCTTTACAACCTCCAACAGAAGTACTAAAGAATATGAACAATACTGTCAGGAAGCGGCCGTTGTTATTTCGATCGGCGGCGGATTTGAGTTTTTCAATATCATGTACGGAGGCGGCGGAACAATTCAGCCGTGGGCAGTTCCGTTATGGGAAAAGGTTGCGACATTCTGTCGGGAACGTGAATTCTGCCATAAATCGGAGTTTGTTCATCAGGTCGGCATTATATATCCGTTCGAGCGAAACGGTCGTGAGGATGCAAACCTTTACTCAGATACTCTGGATTGTTATACTGCACTGTGTTCGTGGAATAACTGTATGCTCAACTGCGGTTTTTCAACCGAGGTTATTTTTGAAAGTGAGCCGGGCAATCTTAATGATTATCCCGTAATTGTATTACCGGTGGCGAAAAACCTTTCAGCCGAAAGCGTAAAGCTTTTTGAAAAATATGTCGAAAACGGCGGAAGACTCCTTGTAGACCTCGGCTCAGCAGAATACTTTACACACTTTGCCGGCATTACAAAATCCGAAATAAATAAAAAGCTGATATTCATAGAAGGAAATAATGCATTAGCGGCAGCCCAAACCGACTTTTCGTCATTTAACGGTGAATTTGACGTTTCAGGCTTCGGCTATAACAGCAATTACTTTACAGACGAAAAATTCCCTGTTGCCATCCGGACAAATATCGGTAAAGGCAGTATTGTTTTTATGTGCATAAACTTTGCAGATACATATAAAAACAACGTAACAACCGCCATAAAAGACTTTATGCGAAACGTACTGAATGCAACTGATTTCAAACCCGTTGCCGAAATAAGCGGAAGCAGCTTTGCAGAGCTCAGTATAATGAAAAAAGACGGTAAACTGCTTATAAATGTAGTAAATACAGCAGGTCAGAGCGGACTTGAAAATGTAAGAGGATATAACGAAGTACCCAAAATCGGCCCGATAAAAGTAAAAGTCAGAGCAGATAATATAAAGAAAATAGTAAAAATGCCGAAAAATGAAAATCTTGAATTCAGCTATAAAAACGGCTATGCAGAATTTAACCTCGGCATCGTTCATATTCACACAGCCGCAGTAATAGAATTCTGAAAAATCACACAAAAAAACAAAGCCCTCAAACCGGAGCTCAGCGACAAAAAACTGCAGTCATTCCCGCAGTTTTTTGTCGCTTTTCTTCAGATACTCAGACGGAGAAACGCCGGTTTTTTCTTTAAACTTATTGGAAAAATAATGAATAGATGAAAAACCGCACATCCGTGCCGTTTGTGTAACCGATATATGATTATATTCTAAAAGTGAAATTGCTTTCTCAATCCTGGCGTTTAATAAATCATCAATAGGCGAGCTTGAATAAAACATATTATATAAGGTACAAAACCGACTTTCAGAATAATTTGAACGTCTTGCAAGATCTTTTAATGTAATTTTATCTTCAATATGACTAAACATATAATTCCGGATGCTGTCTATAACCGAAAAAGCCGGATGCATGCTTTTAAGTGATAATTCATATTGCCTGCCGAGATTTATGAGCATATCCGTAATAATTGCGGAAATTTTACTTTCATATGCAGTATGCTTTAAAACAAGCTCTGTTGAAATCTTATTTATGTACGGAAATATAATACTGTGATCGCTTATGTAAAAAGGCGTATTAAGAGGCAGATTAAAATCTTCAATAATCCCCTGAGCCTCTTCGCCCTTAAAAAAAATCCAGTCATTAATAAACCCCTCTTTTAAGCTTCCATGCTCAGCTACATCAAACGGGGGATTTATAATATAATGAAACTTTTCACCGGTAAGAATACGTCCGTCTTTTTTGTATATAAAAGACGTTTTAAAAAACATAAGCAAAAAACAATCCTCATCACCGCTTCGGATATAATAATGATCCTTTGAATGGCTTGTTTGCGTATCACAATGCTTACAACATATCTTACTCATATAAAATCACCCCTTTTCGGTATTTATTTGATTATAACATACATCAAATGAAAAATCAATATTTTCTTTAAACAATTCATAAGTTATAGTTTGTCGGGGAAATCAAAATTACTGCTGTTTTTTATCGCAAATCTCACTCATGAGCGCACTTCCTAAAATCATCACCGCTCCGATTATATTAAACATCGACATAGTCTCATCTAATATAAGCCACGATAATACTATCGCCGCAACCGGGTCTATATAGCTGAAAATCGCCGCAGTCTGTGCCTTAAGTCCGCCCAAAGCCCCGAAATACAGCATATATGCAATTCCGGTATGTACTACTCCGACTAAAATTAACAGTGCCGTAATTTTCGGCGTAAACACAAGCTCTGATATATTTTCGGTAAACAATATGTAAACGAAAACCACAACCGCCGAAACTCCAAGCTGTATAACAGTCTTATCATACGCCCCTATACCGCTTATCTTTTTATTAATCAAAACAACAGTTGCATAAAATACCGCAGCGCATATTCCGAACAAAATTCCCGTCATCTCTGAAATCTCCGGCAGTCCGACATCTAAAACTCCCGATACGCATACCATTCCGCTAAGCGCCACCGCCACACATATTGCCTTTACAGCAGTAATCCTCTCACGCATAAAAATCGGCGAAACTATAATTATAAACACCGGTGCAAGGTAATAACATAAAGTAGCCGTTGCAACGGTAGTATACCTATACGCCTCAAAAAGCAATACCCAGTTAATTCCAAGCGCCGCACCCGATAAAATCAGAAACAAAATATTTTTCTTAACCGCCTCAAAATCCGGTTTTCTTTTCCGGACAAGCATAAATAAAATCAAAAAAATCATTCCGACAATCCCGCGTGCAAAAGCCACAACACTCGACGGAAGCGGTATGTACCGTACAAAAACACCTATTGTTCCGAATATAAGCATCGATAAAATAAGCTGTATCTTTTCATTAAATATATTTTTCATAAATCCTGTTCACTCCTCCCTGCATAATTATACCAAAAAAATTTTAAGAAATCAATAGTTTTATTAAAATTCCGAAAAATTTTTGATTGAAAAATCCGCACTCAAAAATCTGAATGCGGATAAAGCTTATTTGTTTACAATATTTTCTATCAAAGCATTTTGCAAGGTCTGAGAAAAATTCACATTGTTTCTGACAGCCAGAATATCAAGCCATTTGGGAATAGTTAAAGTTTTTTTCACGGACTGATTATTCATTTTCTTTAAATATTCAATCTCATCAAATTCTATCATAACTACACAACTGTTTTCATCAATTTCATTCTTATTTATTTTTAAACTTTCAGGATAACTGAACCCTTCCTCTGTTTCTAAATATAATCCTAAAGCCTCAGTTGCCATTTCATATGCTTCTTCAAATGTATTTCCCTGTGTAACACATCCGGGCAATCCGGGAAATTCTACCCAAAATCCACCATCCTCTTCGTGAAAAATTGCAGGATAAAAATGTTTATTCATCATAATTCCTCCTCTATTTTATGCCGGCTTGTTTTAATATAGTTTGTTCAAGCCCTTTTTTTAATTCTTTATTATGATATGGCACTATAACAGTTTTATTCAAATCTTTATTATATAATTTCTTATGTGAACCGTTTTGTGAAATTTCAATATATCCATATTGATTTAACAAACGCACCATTTCTTTTGGTGTCATTGGCATAGTCAATTAACTCCTTAGCTATAGTATGTATATATTATACCACGTATTAATACGTATGTCAACACTTTTTTAATACTTTTTTCAGAAAGCTTGACAAAACACATCTGTCGGAATATAATATAAAGTGTATAAATCAGAAATTCAGTATGTACAGATTGTGAGGTAAATATATGCCGTTACAAATTAAAAGTCTCCCGTCAAGCGACCATTTTAATATTAAAATAGAGTATAATGTGATTGTAAGGTAAAAAAACCTACACAATCACATTATTTTTTTTGGAGGTACTTAAGAATGGAAAAAAATATCAAAAACGGTGTTACAGAATTAGTGTTCATTCTCGACAGAAGCGGATCAATGTCAGGTTTAGAGCTTGATACAATCGGCGGATTTAATGCGATGATTGAGAAACAGAAAAATCAAGACGGCGAATGTTACGTATCAACGGTATTATTCGATAATGTGTCTGAGTATTGCACGACAGAGTAAAGCTTGCAGATATAAAGCCGATGACAGACAGAGAGTATACAGTTTGCGGAAGCACGGCACTGATTTATGCTTTAGGCGGTGCAATTCATCATATTGGAAATATTCATAAATATGCCAGAGCTGAAGATGTTCCGGAACACACAGTATTTGTAATCACTCAAATTTCGAGTTTTTCGTCAGTATGATATGCCTGTTTATCACTTTTTTTGCAAGTGGTAAAAAACAGCATAGGTATGCAATTTGTGTGATATAACTTATGACGGTAACATCCATCTGCGGCTTTGGTCAAGCAAATCAACATTTGCAGAAGCACCGATACCTGATATTTAGGAGGCTTTAAGGAATACAAACTTTGAAAGAACCTATACTAAAGAGGATATGCTGGTGGGAAAATAAAAAAGTCACTATCGTGACTGTCGTTCGCACAGCTCACTTCCATAAGTAGACTTTTTTGTAATTTAGAAAATTGCAAAACCACGCAATTTCCTAAAAGATAAGAAAATGCTCGCTTATATTTGATATAAGTGAGCATTTTTGTTATTGGAATTTTTTAAAAAAGAAGCGGGATTAGTTCCAAAATAGTTTGAAAAAGCTTTAGAAAAAGAGGGGATAGAAGTATATCCGACTGATAACGCAACTTCTTTCACCAAAAATTTGCGTTGTAGTAGTAATTTTTTTGCAGCGTTCATACGAGTCTGAAGAAGAAATTTTTGCGGAGAAATACCGTAGCTTCTCACAAACAGACGATACATATATTTTTCAGATATATATATGTCTTTTGCAATTTCCGACATCTTTATTGGGTATATGTAATTGGTTTCAATAAACAAACGTACCTTTTCGGCATAGTTTGTTCCGTAATTTGTTTCGGATTGAATTTCTTTTTTTAACAACGGAATCATTGAATTAAACAGGGAAAGAACAACTGATTCACAGTTTGTCGCATCTTCAAACTTTAATTCTTTGAAAACGAAATCGAAGAGTAATTCGGCAAATTTTTTGTGTTCTACAAAGAACAACTGATGCATAGTGCTTGTAAGTCCGAATTTTTCGAACATCGCTTCAACCGAATTGCCGTTGAAGCCAATCCAGTAATGTTCATAATCATCACTTACGGTAAAAGAATGCTGATGCCCCTTTGATATCAAAAAAGCCTGCCCCACTTCTGCTTTGAAACCTGAAAAATCACAAAAACCCTTTGCTATGTAATGAAGAATGTAAATTTCTCTTGACCATGGTCCTACGGTTTTTGATTGCTTATGCGTACTGTGCCCGAATTCGGTGATGTATATATTCTTTTCTTGATTTATAAATTTCTTTAAAAAATAAGACATTATTGTCACCTCTCTGAGTTTATATAACAAATTATATACTATTATCGGATTGTTGTCAATAGAAAAGCGTAATTTGGATAACTATTTACGTTATTGGTGACTTGACTTACATATCACAAAGTTGTATAATAAATTTGTTTATAACTTAAAAAAGGTGTGTCAAACTTGACACTACTCAAAGAATAATGGAGGTTATATATAATGATATATCATAATTCAGAAAACAAAAAATATTATTTCCCACCTTTACTTTCTAATGGTAAAATATCTTTTGCTCCTGATTCAGAAGGAATGCTTGGTTACAGTTCCATTGAATACCGGAACAAGGGAGTGACTGCCTTTGATGGTATGGTTGTCCGTTCTGCCAGAAGAACTGCATTATGCAACACCTTGCAAGCACGTCTGTTTCCGTTTGGGAAATTCACATTTTACGAGGGAAGTCCTCTTGAAGACTGGTCTCAATCCCTTGAAGTTGAAAGAGGTATTTTTGAAAGCGATTGTCTTTATGAAGATGGAACGGAAATCCATTCCAAAGGATTTATTCATCCTGAGCTTAATATCTATGCTCTTCAAAAGGTATTTAAAAATACCAGCGGCAAAAAGAGGTTTTCTTATGACGTGACGCTTTCCGGATATGACAAAGACATCAGCGAATATATGAGTGTTTTATATACTAAAATGAAAGAAGATGTGTGCTGTATAGGTTTCAAAATGTATGGTATGGATGTTCTTTGCGGAGAAATACATATTTTTGTTGACAAAGATTTTAATGCGACTTCTATAGAAAACGGAGTTCGTATTTCATTTGATGCAGATGATGGGGAAACGGTTTCATTCTTCTATTATCTTGAAGATGATTTAAATGGTGTTGATTTTTCTAATGTTTTGAAAATCTACAAACAGAGAATTGATATGTCGGGATTTTCCGGGCTTATTGCGGAGTGTGAGCAACATTACAAAGAATTTTATGATTTGGGATACGTTGAAACATCTGATGAAAAACTAAACAGCATATATAAAACAGCACTTTACGGCGTTAAATGCAACACTACCAATTATTCTATATCTGTAGGATTTAACAATGGCTGTTGGGATGGAAGTTTTTTTGCTTTTGATGAATACACATCGTATCTTGGTCTTTTAGGCGCGAATAGATTGCAACTGGCGAAGCGTGTGCCTACATACAGATTGAACAACTGTCTTGAGAAGGCCATAAGCAGAGCAAGCGACTGCCATAGGAATGCCGCAACTGAAGATATGGCGCAGTTTCATTGGAGAACCGGCGAAATAGATAGGTTTGAACTTTCACCGGATGGAAATTGGCTGGATCATATTTTTCACATTCCCCTTGTTGGTCTTGGTGCCTTCGAATTTTTTGAGTATACACAGGATAAGGAATTTTTGATAGATTGTTATAAAATGATTCGCGCTTGTTCAAAATTCATAACAAAAAAGATGGTGTATAAAGACGGAGACAGTCTTTATATCGGAAAATGTACTGATTTGGAAAGATTGGGTTCTGCGGTTCAAAATCCGTTTATGACCGCTTGTGGAGCCATCAGACTTTTACAATGTTGTTCAAAGGCAGCAAGAATTTTAGATGTCGATGAAGAATATGCAAAGGAATGTGAGTATATAGCAAGTAAGCTCTATGAAAGCTTGCCAATCGAAGATAATATGTATGTTCCTCACCTTAAATGTAATCAAAAAAGCATAGCCGTTTTTGCCGGAAAATTCCCGTTTAATGTACTGGAAGATAAAGACGAAAAAATGTTGATGGCGTGGGAAGATTTTGAAGTAAATGGTGCTGCATATGGTAATATGTATCCGGTAGGAAACGGTATGTCTCCTTGGTATGCATGTTGGAAGGCAGTAGCATATGCAAGAGCAAAGAATACAGATAAAGCATACAAATCACTAAAACAAGCCTATAATTCTGTCGGCGTTTTCGATGAAATGTTTGAAATAAACGAGCCTATCGATTGCAGAAGACCATGGTTTGCAACAGCCGCAGGGATTTTTGTTGTTGCAGTAAATGAATTGTTGCTGCAAAGTGACGGGAATGTTTTCAGTATTTTACCCGCATTTCCACACAGTATAGATGTGTCATTTAAGTTAGCTGCCAAGGGTGGAGTAACTGTAGAAGCCACTGTAAAAGACGGTAAGTTAAAAAAAGCCATTGTGTTAAGAAATGGCATTGATGTAACAGATCAATTTATAATTAAGTTTTAATAAAATTTCGTTGTCGCATATTTACATTATGCGAGGAAAATGTGTTAAATCTGACAAAAATGACGGCACTCTTTGCGAATACCGTCATTTTTTTAATAGTTTATTTTGCGCCAAGGGAGCAAAGATACTCTTCGACATTCAGATATTGAATTTCATCAATGATTTTACTTTCGCCTCTGTAAATGACACATCTCCTTGTAATATCGCCATACCGGAATGAGTTTTTTCTATTTTATCGGGATCAGTTAAATGCTGATATTGTTTCGGATGAATCTCCTTGCTATGTTTAACCTCAAAGATTTCACAAGTTGATAAGGCAGGATTATAAACCACCATGTCAAACTCTCCAACTGCAAATCTATATATATTTTAACTTATTTAACTTGTTTTGTCAAGCTAAATAAGTTAAAATTATAATTATTGTATTCAAAAATTATGAATTTAATTCGTGATTTTGTGTAATTCAGTACAGGACAGTGCTTTTTCGTTCGCAGTTGGCAAACTCAGATCATATCAAAATAACGGAATAATCCTTTTTAACTAAAAAGTTATGTAACATATCTGAGTCCGCCGAATACTATACTACATAAATAAATTTTTTGGAGGTCATTATCATGAAAACAATCGGCGTCATAGGCGGTGATTTACGTCAGCTTACAATCGCAAAGGAATTCGAAAAAGAAGGCTTTGGCGTTTTTACTTACGGATTAACAGGTCTTGGTGCGGCAAATGATGAACATGCTTTTTGTGCCGACATTATCATTCTCCCCGTACCTGTCGGAACAGCCGATAAACTTAATGCACCCTTTGAAGATGAAGCTATTTCAATCTCACGAACTGTAAAAAGATTTCCTAAAAACTCTCTTATCTTCGGGGGAAAGTTCCCGAACTGTGTTAAATCAGAATTAAACTCTATGGGTATTACATATTTTGATTATTTAGAACGCCCGGAATTTTCGGTCTACAACGCAGTTCCGACCGCTGAGGGGGCTATAGAAATTGCAATAAGCGAAACGCCTTATACAATCCATGGGAGCAAAATCCTCATAACAGGCTACGGCAATATTTCAAAATGTCTTGCGTATATATTAAAAACTATGGGTGCAGATGTGTATATTTCTTTAAGAAACAAAAAGCAGGCAGCGGATGCTGGATGTATGGGACTAAAAACACTTGATATAGCAGATATAATAGATTATGTATCGGAGTTTGATATAATATTCAACACAGTCCCGGCGCTTATTTTCACAGGCCCCGTCCTCGAAGCGGTAAATCCCGATTCATTAATAATAGACTTAGCCTCAAAGCCCGGCGGCGTAGATTTTGAAAATGCACAGCTATTATCAAAGCGTGTAATCTGGGCACTCAGTCTTCCGGGTAAGGTTGCGCCTGTTACTTCAGGTATTATTATAAAGCGGACAATAGAAAATATTTTAAATGAAAGGAAGTGATTTTCATGCTGAAAAATAAAAAGATAGGCTTTGCAATGACAGGCTCCTTCTGTACATTCAAATCTGTATTTGCAGAGCTCGAAAAGCTTAAAGAAACAGGCTGCGAAATATTTCCGATTATGAGTGAAACATCATTTTCAACCGACACACGTTTCGGCACAAGCATCGATATGCAAAGCAGATTTAAAGAAATATGTGGTAAAGATATTATCCATACAATAGCTGCCGCTGAGCCCATAGGTCCACGTCAGCTCCTCGACGTGCTTATAATAATGCCCTGTACCGGCAATACACTTGCAAAACTTGCCGCCGGCATTGCCGATACCTCGGTAACGCTTGCCGCAAAAGCACATCTGAGAAATCAGCGACCGGTGCTTGTTGCGGTGTCTACAAATGACGGGCTTGCGAATGCGGCTAAGAATATAGGAACTCTTCAAAATATAAAGCATTATTATTTTGTGCCGTATCGTCAGGACGATTTTTCAGGGAAGCCAAACTCACTTGTGGCTGATTTTTCAATGCTTATTCCTGCCGCCGAAGCCGCACTTTCCGGCACACAAATTCAGCCTGTGCTGGTGTAACATACTGCGGCTTATTTTCGGGCACGGCTGTTTATATAAAAAGGGCATGATGATATTTTTCACCATGCCCTGTGTTTGTTATTTAGATGAAGTTCTTGTATAGTTCAAAAGTCCGCCGGCATAAATCATATCCTTTTGTCTTTCAGACAGGCTTACAACGGCATTAAACTCAAAATTCTTCGTTATGTTCTTAACGCTGACCCTGCCGCTCTTTATCTGCTCAGCCGCGTTTTCTATCAGAAGCTCATCCGACATATCTATCTTGTCGTAATCGCTCTCGTTTTCAAATGTCATAGGAACAATTCCCGCATTTACAAGATTAGCCATATGTATTCTTGCAAACGACTTTGTTATAACTGCCTTAACGCCTAAATAAAGCGGTGCTAAAGCTGCGTGCTCTCTTGAAGAACCCTGACCGTAGTTTGAGCCACCGATTATGATACTGCTTCCCATTTCCAAAGCCCTTGACGGGAACGCCTCATCGCATACCGCAAAGCAATACTTTGAAATCTCAGGTATATTTGATCTGAGCGGTAAAATCTTTGCTCCGGCGGGCATTATATGGTCTGTTGTTATATTATCGCCGACCTTTAAGCTACAAGCTGCCTTTATATCCTTTGTAAGCGGCTCAGATACAGGGAACGGCTTGATGTTAGGACCGCGAAGCACCTCAACTGAATCCATCTCAGCCTCGTCAACAGGCGGAACTACCATATTATCATTAATCTCAAACACCTCAGGAAGCTTAAACTCCGGCATATCTCCGAGTGTTCTCGGGTCTGTGAGGTAACCGGTCAGTGCAGATGCTGCCGCAAGCTCCGGTGATACGAGATATATCTGTCCGTCCTTCGTTCCCGAACGGCCTTCAAAGTTTCTGTTGAATGTACGGAGCGATATTCCCTTTGAGTTAGGCGCCTGTCCCATTCCGATACAAGGTCCGCATGCACTTTCCAGTATTCTTGCACCTGCGTCTATCATTATTGATAATGCGCCGTTTTTAGCAAGCATGTTAAGCACCTGCTTAGATCCCGGTGCAATTGAAAGTGATACATCAGGATGAACTGTCTTACCCTTTAATATATGTGCAACTTTTAACATATCAAGAAGTGACGAGTTTGTACATGAACCGATACATACCTGGTCTACCTTAAGCTTTCCTATTTCCTCAACCGTCTTTACATTATCCGGAGAATGAGGGCAAGCCGCAAGCGGTACAAGCTCTGAAAGGTTAATTTCAACAACCTCATCATAAACAGCATCAGCGTCCGGTGCAAGCGGTGTATATGCTTCTTCTCTGCCCTGTGCCTTTAAAAATTCTCTTGTTATTTCATCAGACGGGAATACAGATGTTGTCGCTCCGAGCTCAGCGCCCATGTTTGTTATCGTAGCACGCTCCGGAACTGAAAGAGTTTTAACTCCCTCTCCGCAATATTCTATTACCTTACCAACTCCGCCTTTAACGCTTAACTTTCTTAAAACCTCAAGAATAACGTCTTTTGCCGCAACCCAAGGACTGAGCTTTCCCGTAAGCTCTACTTTTACAACCTTAGGATATGTAATGTAATAAGCTCCGCCACCCATCGCAACAGCAACGTCCATACCGCCGGCACCAATCGCTATCATGCCTATTCCGCCGCCTGTTGGTGTATGGCTGTCTGAACCGATTAATGTTTTGCCCGGCATACCGAATCTTTCGAGATGTACCTGATGACAAATTCCATTACCGGGACGTGAAAAATATATTCCGTGTTTTTTACAAACGCTTCCGATAAATCTGTGGTCATCAGCGTTCTCAAAACCGCTCTGAAGTGTGTTATGATCTATATATGCAACAGAACGCTCCGTCTTTACTCTCGGTACACCCATAGCCTCAAATTCAAGGTATGCCATAGTACCGGTAGCATCCTGAGTAAGCGTCTGATCTATTCTTAATCCTACTTCAGTACCTTTTACCGGCTCACCGTCTACAATGTGAGCATTAAGTATCTTTTCCGTAAGTGTTAAACCCATAATAAAATCCTCCCTGCAAATTCTTTTCTACTATTATATTTTAACCGAAAAATAATACTTTGTCAAGCAAATCAACCTTCTTGTAACTCTTTTTACCCTAAATTCATACTATATTATAAAATAATTAACTGAAAAGAGGTGTTTTTTGTATGTTTTTATACGTTCTCAAAGCTCTTGCGATTGTATTTTTCTTTTATGGATTTTACAGTGCGATTATACGTATTTTTGAAATAATCGACAACAGAAAATTCACTCATTGCGTGTTTATAGATGCACATAAAATCCCAAACACAGAAGAAGCAGTATACACCGCCATTCTCCACCACCCCGACCGTGAAATATACATATTAAGTCACGACGACACCCCGGACAGCGAAAAAGAAGTCATATCAAACCTATGCAAAAGATATGACTTTGTTTATTCCCTGGAAAAAGATAAATTATAGTTTAGCGGTGATAAAGTAGTAGAATTCCGATGCCGCTTTGCAAGCCTCCCTTGCCTAAAGCAATACTGTCAACTTAACGTTTACAGTATTGCAGTGAAATATTTTACCTGCGGCAAAATGTGAAATTCACACATTTTGTGTGAGTGAAATCCACGCTACGCGTGGGTGAAATCTGTCGCATAGCGACAGGTTTTGGTAGAAATCGCAAGCGATTTCAAATTTAAATTTCTTAAGTTGACAGCATTGCTTGCCTAAAGGGAGGGGGACCGCTTGCGGTGGAGGGATATTGATTTTTCTATGTCTTTACGTTAACAAAAATATAAATTATAGCTTAGCGACTTAAATAAGTCGCTAAACGCGATATAAATTCCTAACGGAATTTTCGATATGTGCTAACGCACGCGATATGCCTGTCGGCGCGATATGTTTGCTTCGCAAACGTTATGGAAGAAAAAATGCAAAGCATTTTTTCAAT
>JAZTZP010000023.1:0-9527 GCA_045637525.1 Clostridia bacterium
ATATCCCTCCACCGCAAGCGGTCCCCCTCCCTGAAGGTGAATTGACTTCGTCAAGAGAAGCCACCCTGGGGTGTTAGGCAAGGGAGGCTTATGTAAACCGATTGCTAATTGCTTTTTATAGTTATTGAAAATTTAAATTCACGTGATAGTTGGGGACGTCAGACTGCCGAATACGTTTAATTATTCGACAGTCTGACGTCCCCAACACAACTATCACACCAAAATGAAAAGAGCGGAAAACGATGTCCCGCTCTAAAAAACTTTTTAAACTATAATTCAAGTAATTGCTTTTTCTTTTGATCAAATTCTTCTTGCGTAATTGCACCCATATCTAATAATTCTTTTAACTTTTTCAAATCATCTAAATTGTGCTCTTTAGAATCTGAGGATTGAATAAGTTTTTTAGCTTCTTCTGATTTCTTTTTTTCGTTTTGACTTTCGGATTTTGTTCGTCCACACGTACAAGTACCCGTATAATTAGCATTTGTTCGTCCGCATACACAATCCCAACCGCCATTTTGCAGAAGACGTTTTTTATTATCTTCTTCCGCTCTCTTTGATAGTTCCATTTCAGTATATACATCATATTGATTTTCGGGTTTTGCTGCTGCTACAATCAATGCAATGATTCCAAAGAAAAATCCCCACCAAAACCAATTCTCATCATATCCTTTGTTATGTATTATGATATTTGTAGCACAGCCCAAAATAATACTACCTATGATGCTACCTATAATCCCTCCAATAACCATAATTTATAATTCTCCTTTCTAACTTTTCAATAATATTTTACTCGAAAAAAGTATGACTTTTTAATTTTCTTGGTTCTTCATCGGATATCGCAAATTGCACCTTATTTAGTGATTTTTTTGCATTACAATATTTTGATAATTGTATTATAATTCATTTTTTGTGCCGCTCCGTGTATGAATTATAAACCAAGTAACTGTTTTTTCTTTGTATCAAATTCTTCTTGCGTAATAACTCCGCTGTTAAGCAAATCTTTAAATTTTTTTTATTAAAAGTTAGACACATCATAGGTGAAAATCCCCAAATGATGTGTCTAACTGAATTTTTAATAAATTTCAGATGTCAATAGCCTTGAAACCCTTACTTATTTCATTGCCTCTTCAATAGCAACTGCAACTGCAACAGTCATACCAACCATCGGGTTGTTACCTGCGCCGATTAAGCCCATCATTTCAACGTGCCACGTGCCTTTTGGCACGTGAGAGCCTTATCCGTTGCGTTTTAATCACGTTTCAAGGTTAAAAACAATGCACGTCATTATGCAAAATCTTTAACGTATTGTTATTATATCACTATTTTATTTTTCTGTCAATTACTTTCCGTCATTTGCACAAGTTTATAAAAACTTGTTCTTTTGGTGTCGGTCAATTCCATTGCCACTTTTGCGGTGATTTTTCCGTCTTTCCAATCCGCATACACCTTTTTCCAATTGTCGGGATAGCTAAGTGCGGGACGTCCTAATTTCTTGCCGTTTTTCTTTGCCGCCTCAATGCCTTCCGCCTGTCTTGCTTTTATTGTTTTTCTTTCCTGTTCTGCAATCGTGCCGAGTACCTCAATCAAGATATTATTTACCATTTCAAAAACCCATTCTTGTCCTTGCGGTAAGTCCATCATTGTTGTAGGTAAGTCAATGACTTTCAAACGTATGCCGTTGTCCTTAAAGAATTGCAACTCATTTTTAATGTCTGTTTTGTTTCTTGATAAACGGTCAAGGGATTTAATAATAAGCGTATCACCCTTGCGGAGCATTGCATTTTTTAATGCGGTGTATCCTGTTCTGTTCAAGTCCTTGCCGCTTTCCTTGTCTGTGATAATGTCCCGCTCATCTGCTCCAAGAGCCTTAAAAGCCTCAATCTGCCTGTCAAGGTTTTGTTCCTTACTTGACACTCTCGCATAATAGTATATTCTACTTATCATTATTAGCATCCTCCACCAATCCATTTTTTAAATAGTGCTCAAGCCACCTTATTTTTTGAATCGCTCTTTCATCACTCTTCAAACATTTAATTATTCTTTCAATGTCGTCAAAACATCTTTTAATATATTCATTTCGTGTTGGCAAAGTAAAGAAAGATAAGTAATCTAAAAATGCTATTCCATCATCACCTATTTTCAAATGATGTTTATTCCCGTCAGTATCACAGTCAGGTAATAAATCAATTACATTTTTATCAAAAACTACTCGAGGATATATAGCCACTTTATTTTCAAGTGTATATGCTCTTAATAATGCCTTTCCCCATACAAAAATATCATTACAGAAATAATCTCCGATTGTAATTCCGCCTCGCAATGTTACTCCCATACCAAATGCTGCAATTTGAAAATATGCACATATTTCAATCAAATCGTGAACTTTCTTCATTTGTTCCAATTCAGACAATTCCTCGGGAATCTCAATACTAAACACTATATTATCCGAAAAGGCTTTTACTTGTATATTATCAGGTTTATCAGAACACTCGTAACACATTTCGAAAGCGGTTTGCAATATGTAATTCATTGTATTTAGATTGGTATTGTTTTCATCATTTTTAATTGCCTCACTTGTTCCAAGTATATCAATGAAAGCAACAGCACACTTTTTTGTTTGCAAATCTCTTTCCATTGTTTGTAAACCTCCTTTGTGATTATATTTATATTATATCACAAGCATTCGTAAATGTCAAGTATTTTACGAATATATTCGCAAATTCATTTTAAACTTTTACAAACAAAGAAAGCACGTGCTTTTTATGTGTTTATAAAGGTGTACCTTTACGAACACAAAGAAAAACGGAGCGGTCATTGTCTGTCGCTCCGTGTATCTGTTTATCTGCTTGATAATTTCAATTGTTCTCTTAATGTTGCAACATAAGCCGCTTGTGTTCCTGCGGGATTTGGTGTGATTGTAATTTTATGATTGTTTGGAAATACTAAACAAATATGTGTCATCCAACCACCAGGACCACCAACCTCTATACGAAGCAAATCTTCCAAAGACCTTGTAAAAGAATATTTTTCTTTTTTAGCAATATATTGCACCTTGTAATTTGTTAGTATAAGTTGTCCTTTGGGAGGAGCAAAACCCGTCACACGAACTTTGTCGTTTATAAAATACATAGTTGTATTATCTGTAAAGTTGAGCAATGTTTTTTCTTCGCCAAAGCACAAACCAAAAACATTGCTTTGAGCCGCTCCGCTATTAGATAAACTTTCGTAAACTTTTGAATCATCCGCTTTGATTACAAAATTTGATAATAATGAATATAATTCACTATTGCTATCAATAGGATTATCAAACGAATCGGCAACAGATTTTAAAACAAAAGAACAAAATTCATCTAATGTTGTGGTTACTTTCTGTTTGTTTGCAATTGCACTATTTAAAATCTTTGCATTGTTTTCTAGTGTGCGTCTATCTTCGTAAAGATTACGATTTGCCGAAACGATAGGAGAAAACAATGTATCTGCAACCATAGCACCTGCCGAGCGTGTTGCTGATGTGCTTCCAATAGCAGTAGAAACCTCGTTAATTACAAATGCTTTCATATTGTCTACTACATTTTTTGAATCCTTTACAACCGAAAGTAATCCCGCCATAAAAGTTTCCTGTGAGTCGGAATTACCTTTTATTAAAGAAATACCTTTTACAAATAAATCTTTTGTGGAATTTGGTATTCCGTTAGTAAAGTATTCTTTTGCCGCTGTTGCTAAAGCTAATTTAGTTACAACCTTTTCATTGTTTGCATTTTGTGAATAAAGTTGTGCAAGTAATTGATATGCTTCATCATATCTGCCATCATCAAAAGCATTATACGCGATTAACTCTTGCCCCGAATTTGTTTCGCTATTTTTACCGATTATTTCTGATGTGGGACAACCACATTCAGGACAAGCTGTTGCTCTATCTGAAAAGTTTTTGCCACATTCAGGACATACTATAAGAGCCATATAATCATTCCTTTCTACATCTGATTTAAAATGTAACTTGCCGCTCCAACAGCCGCTTCATATTCCCGAACATATCTTGAAACAGTATCGGGACACCGCCGCAATTTTTTTGCAACCTTTTTAAATGAGCCAAGCTGTTGGTATAACTGCCACATTTTTTCTTTTTCTTTCTGTGTTACTCTTGTTCCTTTAGTAGCCATTATCTCTTAATATCTGCTTTACGAATAGGAGCATTTTTAATTGCTTTTTCGTATGCGTCCTTTATGTACTGAACATAATCAATCTTTTTGTCTGCCGCTCCGTTTTCTTCCAACACCTTATTCATTTTGTCAATCTGATTAAAAAAGCTGTCGGGTACAATAATTCTTTCCTTTTCTGTGTCGATGATAATTCTCATTTGTTTTTCCTCCTAAAAATAAAAAAAGTGTAGATTTTGTGCAAATTGCAAAAATCCCACATACAATTATATATATATATATATATTGTCAAGAGTTTTAGCAAAATTTCTCTGATTTTCTTGAATTTCATCGAAATCAACAGAAATCAGCATTGATTTTAGGGGATTTTGCAATATTCAATACTGATTTTTATAAAATCTACCCGAATTTGTGAAAATCAATAAGAAATCTGTCAAAATCTGACGGTGACGGTGAAATTCAAAAGCCGCTCCAAAAGAGTTTGAGCCACGCATTTTCGTCTATGGGGTACGACTTTTCTAATCTCCCGAAATATACCCCGCCGTACATCGTACAGAGGCTAAACGTGATACGGTCTTACTTTGATTTTTTCAAAAAAATATGGTATAATATTTATAGAAAGTTAAAGATGAAAACTTTCTGAAAATATGAGAAAAAGGAGGTATATCCGCAATGTATAATGATGTTTTTCGTTCATTGATTTATGATTTATAGAACAGAAAAGAATATAATCTTGCGTACCAATTACAACGTGATTTAATGATGAATGAATTATATGACCGCCAAAAGTGGGAGCAATTAAAAAAAGAAATTACAGATGATGTTATGTCAAGAATAAAAATCAACATATCAGCAGATACAACTGCTATTGATGAATTGGCAAATAAAATTGATAAATTAGGAAAATAAAGAAAGGAGTTTTTATAATGCCAAATATAGTTACATATCCCAATTAGAGGGTTATAAACATACACCGAGAGGCGGCAAAGTCCGACTTTCTCGGTATAAAAAACGAAAATTGGCAAGCCGCTGCCCGTGATTTAGGTGCACACGCACTAATGCTTTATATGTACCTTGCGGCAAATGCGGACGGATTTAATCTTGCATTATCACCCGCCGCCGTAAGACAGGCAACAGGAATGCCCCGCTCCACTTATCAAGACCAATTTATTAAGTTAATTGATAAAGGTTATCTTGTTCAAGGGAGCGGAAACGTCTATAATTTTTTTGAAACACCACAGACGAGCCACGCAAGCAATCAAGCATCTATCACAACTCAAAAGACGGTTGACGTATTGAATTTTGAGGAATGTCCGCTTGACGTGTCCTGTGTTGACCGAGCCGCTCCAAATGTACCGACAAAGGATATAGAAATAAATAATAACGAAATTCAAATAAATAATAATGGGACAAATAATAGTGTATTAAACGGAGCGGAAAACATCTATATACCAAAAGAGAAGATAATAAAAATCCCTGTACCAAAAGCGGAAAGAAAAAAGGAGTTTATATTCTAATGCCGAACTATGTTGATAATATGATAAACTTTCTGAAACGTAAAGGTCTTGCGGATAAATACGAATTTGCGGGAATTTACTGCATTAAAATAGATGATGATATTGTTTATATCGGTAAGAGCCATAATATGTTAAGACGTGTTGCATAGCATTATGTAGGTATTAAAAGTCAATCAGAGTTAAAATATCGAATATTAGCCGAGGCACAACGCAAAGGGCATACAATAAACTTTGATGTTTTATATTATGCAACAGGTCACGGCTACAATGCCGTAAAAGACGAAATCGGCACAAAAGAGGGTGAGTATATCAGACAATACAAACCCGCCTTAAACACGCAAATTCCAAAAGAAACAGACTACCATCTATTTGACGTGTGCCGTGTGCAAACAAAAGAAATATTGAAAACTCTATAATAAGAGCGGGAGAGCCATTTTCTCCCGCCTTTTTTCTTGTCCGCTATTGGATTAAAATTTGCCGTTCAGAGCCGTGAATTTTCGTCACGTGAGAAATTACATTTTAATTCCAACCCTTTTAAATTCCCTTAAAATATTAAATTCCTCTACGTCCTTTTTTAAATCAGAAACAAGAAGATTGAGATAATTTTGTGTTATATCAAGGCTTGAATGTCCCAAAATCTTTTGAAGTGTCACAACATTGCCGCCCATCAAAACCCATTTCTTTGCAAACGTGTGGCGGTATCTGTGCATACCTGTTTTTTCAATGCCCCGCTTCTTGTTGTAATCATAAAAGGAATGATAAACCGTTGACCGTACTAATTGCTTGCCGTACACATTACAAAACAGAAAATCTTCCGCTCCGCCTTTGCGATATTTCAAATACTCTTGCAATATCCTTTTTATGTCCTCATTGAGCGGAATAATAAGCGGCTTGCGGCTTTTGGTTACATTCACATAAACAACGTCCGTGTCAAAGTCCACATCTTTTATTTTGATATTTATTAAACTGTGCTGTCTTAAACCTGTTGACAGCAAAAAATTAGTCATAACCCATACCTTGTATTCGGTAAAACCGCAATGTTTTAAATTCGGTTTTCTTAAAAGTACACGCAACTCGTTATCGTTATACGTTTCAATCGGTTGCTTGTCTGCTTTTGGAATTTGGATTTTGAAATATGGTATGTACTCTTTCCGCATAAAGAAATACATCAATGTTTTAAAATCCCTTGCGTATGTGTATAATGACATATCATTCAACTGCGGATTTTCACGCATTTGGATAATAAAATCGTCTATCACGTCTTTGTCAATATCCTTTATCAAAATATCCTCACCGATATATTTCATAATTTGCTTTGTGGAATCATTATAATGTCGGAGTGTTCCGTTTCTCAAATTCCTTGCCTTGCAATCCAAAATATACTCGTCACAACCTTGAGAAAATGTTATATCATTTTCAATGTTCATTTGCATTTTTTTCATCTGAAATCCCTCGCTTTTGGTATAAAAAAAGTTAGACACGTCATAGCGATTTTGCTAAAAATGACGTGTCTAACTGTAATTTTTATAATTTCAGATGTCTAAAACCTCAAAAGTGGCTTATTTGCTTGCTTCTTCAATAGCAACTGCAACTGCAACAGTCATACCAACCATTGGGTTGTTACCTGCACCGATCAAGCCCATCATTTCAACGTGAGCCGGAACTGATGAAGAACCTGCGAATTGTGCGTCTGAATGCATTCTTCCCATTGTATCTGTCATGCCGTAAGAAGCAGGACCTGCAGCCATGTTATCCGGGTGAAGTGTACGTCCTGTACCGCCGCCTGATGCAACTGAGAAGTATTTCTTACCCTGCTCGATACATTCTTTCTTGTATGTACCTGCAACAGGATGCTGGAATCTTGTCGGGTTTGTTGAGTTACCTGTGATTGATACGTCAACGCCTTCAAGATGCATTATAGCAACACCTTCACGAACATCGTCGCAGCCGTAGCAGTTAACCTTTGATCTTTCACCATCTGAATAAGCAATCTTTTCAACTACTTCAACTTTACCTGTATAGTAATCGAACTTTGTTCTGCAATATGTGAATCCGTTAATTCTTGAAATAATCTGAGCGGCATCCTTGCCGAGGCCGTTAAGAATAACTCTTAAAGGCTCTTTTCTTGCCTTGTTGGCACTCTTTGCAAGACCGATAGCACCTTCAGCGGCAGCGAATGACTCGTGACCTGCCAAGAATGCGAAACACTTTGTTTCTTCACGAAGGAGCATTGCGCCGAGATTTCCGTGGCCGATACCAACTTTTCTGTCATCTGCAACTGAGCCCGGAATACAGAATGACTGTAAGCCAAGACCGATTTTTTCAGCCGCGTCAGCAGCCTTTGTGCAGCCGTCCTTTATAGCGATTGCGGCACCTACAATGTAAGCCCAGCAAGCGTTTTCAAAGCAGATCGGCTGAATGCCTTTTACTAAATTGTATACGTCAATGCCCTTATCGTCGCATATTTGCTTTGCTTCTTCTATTGAAGAAATGCCATGCTTTGCGAGTTCGGCATTAATCTGATCTATTCTTCTTTCATAACTCTCGAATAAAGCCATTTTAAAACCCTCCTCTTATTCATGTCTCGGGTCGATAAGCTTTGCAGCATCATCAACACGTCCGTACTGGCCGCTTGCCTTTTCAAGTGCTTCGTTTGCGTCCATGCCTTTTCCGATCATTTCCATCATTTTGCCGAGGTGAACGAACTTATAGCCGATTATCTGATCATTATCATCAACAGCAAGCTTTGTAATATAACCCTCTGCGAGCTCAAGGTAACGAGGTCCTTTTGCAAGAGTTGCATATGTAGTACCAACCTGGCTTCTTAAGCCCTTTCCTAAGTCCTCAAGACCGGCACCGATCGGGAGACCGTCCTCTGAGAACGCTGTTTGTGTACGTCCGTAGATAATCTGGAGGAACAATTCTCTCATAGCTGTGTTGATAGCGTCACAAACGAGGTCTGTGTTCATTGCTTCAAGAATTGTCTTGCCGATAAGGATTTCAGACGCCATAGCTGCTGAGTGAGTCATACCTGAACATCCGACTGTCTCAACAAGAGCTTCCTGGATAACGCCTTCCTTTACGTTAAGTGTAAGCTTACATGTACCCTGCTGAGGTGCACACCAGCCTATACCGTGAGTTAAACCTGAAATATCTTTAATTTCCTTTGCCTGCGTCCATTGTCCTTCCTGTGGGATAGGTGCAGGTCCGTGATATGCGCCCTTAGCAAGCGGACACATTTTTTCTACTTCACTTGAATACTTCATTATAAAATACTGCTCCTTTCGTATTCTGATAAACATACAGAAACTGCGTTTCTGTGTCATCTTTTCATTCTTTACAGAATGATACATTATAATTATATCATCAAATTATAATTTTTGCAATACCATTTTGCGAAAATTGTAAAATAGTACAAAAAAATTATATTGTAATGTCGCGAGTTGGGTAAATTATAGTTTAGCGACTTAAATAAGTCGCCAAACGCGATATAAATTCCTAACGGAATTTTCGATATGTGCTAACGCACGCGATATGCCTGTCGGCGCGATATGTTTGCTTCGCAAACGTTATGGAAGAAAAAAATGCAAAGCATTTTTTCAATATTTAATCAAACAAAAGCAATGCTTTTGTACCTTAACGTTCGGCTTTGGCGAACATATCGCGTTGACTTCAGTCAACATACCGCATGCCGGCAGGCAAATATCGGGTCAGCCACAGGCTGACATATCGCTATTATAGTTTATCGCAAGATAAACTATAATTTTACTCTCAAGGTTTGTTTTGAAGTTCCGGGGGGTGGTTTTTAAATCCGGTTTAAGGCAGGATATGATTTTAAATATTTTTTACA
>JAZTZP010000024.1:0-22882 GCA_045637525.1 Clostridia bacterium
CCAGGGTGGCTTCTCTTGACGAAGTCAATTCACCTTCAGGGAGCTGTCGCTGAAAGCGACTGAGGGATTGTCTTTCAAGAAAATCAACATATTTAAGAAACAATCCCTCCACCGCAAGCGGTCCCCCTCCCTTTAGGCAAGGGAGGCTTGCAAAGCGTACCGAAATCCTACTGCAAACACGCAGATAAACTATAATTTACATTTTTATTATATAATAAAACCAAACAGTTGTAAAGCTAAATATTTTGATATTTGATATAAATATTTTGATATTTTGTTAAATAACAGACGGTAATGGGGGAATTATTATTGACAATTTCAGGATTTTGTTATATAATTATTTAAAGAATAAAAAAGTCACTATCGTGACTGTCGTTCGCACAGCTCACTTTCATAAGTAGACTTTTTTGTAATTTAGAAAATTGCAAAAGCACGCAATTTCCTAAAAGATAAAAAAAGCCTATATATCGGCCGGCGATTACGGGGAATCCCGAACCGCAGGCGACATATGGTTTATATAAATTATTAAAGAGAGAGCTTGTAAAAAAATACGTTGGTATTTTCTTACAATATAATTATATCATACAAAAACGGATATGTAAACAATAAGATTTTTGCATTGCATATAAATATATTGAACAAGGCAGGGCGCAGAACATGGAAAACATATTTTTATATAATAATTCTAATTTACTTCCGCTGTATGTTCTTCGTACGGGATTTAAAGAACAGCAGTATCATATAATAAGAAGTCAGGGATATCCGGCATATCAGCTTGCGGTGTGTACAAACGGCGTGGGCGAATTTTTGTGCGGAGGGGCACGCCATGTTATAGAGCCCGGTGATGTATTTATATTTGAGCCGCGTGCCGCACATGAATATTATCCTGTCGATGCAAACTGGAGCATTCATTTCTTTACATTCGGCGGTGACGGCGTTGCGGGACTCATGAAATATATGAATATTGAGGGCTATGCGGTATTTTCTATGAGTGGGGAAGCACTTATGGAATATATGAAAATTTCTGAGGAGCTGCATGAGGCATATAAAATAAAAACCGAATTTACAGCATCGGCGCTGATGTACAGACTGCTTGCAGAAACATTTAATCTGAAGAGAAAAAAACCGGTGGATGATGATACAAGCGAGGATGTGCGTGCAAAAATAGTTACACCGGTTATACGATATATGCAGAAAAATTATAAAGAAAACATCAGCCTTGACGATATGTGTGATGTGGCGGAGGTTTCGAGGAGCTATTTGTGTCGGGTGTTTAAACGTAAAACCGGTGTCACGCCTGTGAGATTTCTGATGAATATGCGTATAGAGGAAGCGAAAAAACGGCTGGTATCTACGGATATGCGTGTTAGCAGAATATCGGAGGCGGTGGGTTTTAATGATGTAAGTTATTTCTGTGCGGTGTTCCGGAGCGGTGTCGGAATAACGCCGGAGGAATACAGAAGGGTGCAAACTGATTAAAATGTTGTGATAATGCACAAATTATAAAAGCTAATTTGTCGTGATTTAACAAAAAAGTCTAAAATGAAAAAATTAACAAAAAAACAGTAGTAAATTTTGCGAAACTATGGTATAATAAAGGTTGAACGCAAAGTTTTAAATTTGTAATGTATAAGACTATAAATATCAATATAATTTGATTTAAGAAAATAACGCTGTTTTACAGCGGTGATATATGGAGGTTAAACATGGGTTTATTCGAGAAATTGTTCGGAACCTATTCGGACAGAGAGCTGAAAAAGGTGCGTCCCATAGCGGCACAGGTAATGGCACTTGATGATGAATATTCAAAGCTTACAGATGCACAGTTAAAAGCTAAGACAGATGAATTTAAAAAGAGAATAGCAGACGGTGAGGAGCTTGATTCCATACTTCCTGAGGCTTTTGCCACAATGCGTGAGGCAAGCTGGAGAGTGCTGGGAATGAAGCATTTTGAGGTACAGGTTATAGGCGGAATAATTCTTCATCAGGGAAGAATAGCCGAGATGAAAACAGGTGAAGGTAAAACACTTGTGTCTACGTTACCGGCGTATCTGAATGCACTTACCGGCAAGGGAGTACATATCGTTACGGTAAACGATTATCTTGCAAAGCGTGACAGCGAATGGATGGGTAAGGTATACAGATTTTTAGGCCTGACGGTCGGTCTTATAATACATGACCTTGATCCGAAAGAGAGACGTGCTGCGTATAATGCTGATATTACCTACGGAACAAATAACGAGCTCGGATTTGATTACTTAAGAGACAACATGGTTGTTGAAAAGGAAGCTATGGTTCAGAGAGGTCATAACTATGCGGTTGTCGATGAGGTTGACTCAATTTTGATAGACGAGGCAAGAACTCCGCTTATTATCTCGGGTATGGGTAAAGAGGCAAACGACCTTTATAAGGTTGCGGATATGTTTGCAAAGCGTCTTAAGAAGCTCGTTTTAACAGAGCATGACGATAAGGAGCTTGACACTGATGTTGATGCTGATTATATCGTTGACGAAAAGGCAAAAACGGCAACGCTTACAGAACGCGGTGTTAAAAAGGCAGAGCAGGGCTTTGGAGTGGACAATCTTTCAGATCCTGAAAATATGCAACTCCAGCATCATATAAATCAGGCGTTGCAGGCAAACGGTTGCATGCATCGTGATCAGCAGTATGTTGTAATAGACGGTAAAGTTCAGATAGTTGACGAGTTTACGGGCCGTATTATGCCGGGAAGACGTTTCTCTGAAGGTCTTCATCAGGCTATTGAGGCTAAAGAAGGCGTTAAGATTGAAAACGAGAGCAAAACTCTTGCTACAATAACGTTCCAGAACTTCTTCAGATTATATAATAAGCTCTCGGGTATGACAGGTACGGCTTTAACTGAGGAAGAAGAATTTCAGCACATATACAAGCTTGACTGTGTTGCTGTTCCGACAAATAAGCCGGTACAGAGACAGGATCTCGATGACAGCGTTTATAAGACAGAACGCGGAAAGTTTATGGCAGTAATCCGTCAGATAAAGGAATGTCATGAAAAGGGACAGCCTGTTCTTGTTGGTACTGTTGACGTTAAAAAATCGGAAATTTTATCGGCACTTTTAAAGCGTGAGGGAATAAAGCATGAGGTTTTAAATGCGAAATTCCATCAGAAGGAAGCTGAAATTGTTGCACAGGCAGGTAAAAAAGGCGCTGTTACAATCGCAACAAACATGGCAGGTCGTGGTACGGACATAATGCTCGGCGGTAATGCGGAGTATATGGCAAAGCATGAGCTTGTAAAACAGGGCATGAGCGATGAGCTTCTGGTTGAGGCTACCGGTTTTGCTGATACAGATGATCCGGAAATAATCGAAGCAAGAGCAAAATACAGCGAATATTACGAGAAATTCAAGAAGGAAATCGAGCCGGAACGTGAAGCGGTTAAGGAAGCGGGCGGATTATTTATAATCGGTACCGAAAGACACGAATCAAGACGTATAGATAACCAGCTCCGTGGCCGTGCCGGTCGTCAGGGAGACCCGGGTGCGTCTAAGTTCTATTTGTCATTAGAGGATGACCTTATGCGTATATTCGGTTCGGATAAGGTGAAGGCTTTCGTTTCTGCTCTCGGTATTGAAGAGGATGAGCCGATAGAGGCTGCAATGCTTACAAAGTCTATCGGAAATGCTCAGAAGAACTTGGAAAGCCGTAACTTTGATACACGTAAACACGTTCTTCAGTACGACGAGGTAATGAACGAACAGCGTAAGATTATTTATGCTCAGAGACGTATGGTGCTTGACGGTGAGGACTTAAGAACTACCATTATGGGTATGCTTGAGTCTGTTATAGACACTGCGCTTGACGATTATATCGGAATTACCGAAGTTCCCGAAGAATGGAATATTAATGCAATAAAAGAATTTGCAAATAATAACTTAAGAGCGGCAGGCGAATTTAATATAGGCGCTGACGAAATAGACTCAATAACACGTGAGAAGGTTAAGGGAAGACTGCTTGATATTGCCCATAAGAGATATGCGGAGCAAGAAGAACTTTTCGGAGAAAATATGCGTGAGCTTGAGCGTGTTATAATGCTTAAGGTTGTTGATACCTTATGGATGGATCATCTTGATGAAATGGATCATGTGAAGCGTGAGATAGGACTTCGTGCATATGGTCAGCATGACCCGGTAGTTGAGTACAGAACAGTCGGAAGCGAGATGTATGACGCTATGCTTGAGGCAATAAAGCGTGATACGGTAAAATATTTGCTGTTTGCAATGCCGAGAATAAAGATTGAACGTGAACAGGTTGCAAAGCCAATGGATACAGGCGGTGACGGTTCTTTAGCAAAACAGCCGAAAAAAGCTGATAAGACTCCGGGCAGAAATGATCCTTGTCCATGCGGCAGCGGTAAGAAATTTAAGCACTGCTGCGGAAAAAATGCATAAATAATTGTCTGAAATAAATTAAAGGATGTGAGAATGATGTTGGAATACGATGAGTATAAATTAAGACTTTCCGGTCTTGAAAAAAACATTAGCGAATTGAGGGATTCACTTTGACATTGCCGGGGCAATGAAAAAGGTAGAAGAGCTTGAAGCGAAAACAGGAGAAGACGGTTTCTGGGACGATATGGAGTCGGGAAGCAAAGTTCTTCAGCAGATAAAACAGTTAAAGGATAAGGTTGAGAGCTATGAAAATCTTGCAAGCTCATGGGAAGATACACTTGTTCTTATAGATATGGCAAACGAGGAAAATGACGAATCAATGCTCGGCGAAATAAAGTCGAGCGTTGAGGATATAGAAGAAAAGCTTGAGAAAATGACTTTGGAAACACTTTTATCCGGTCATTACGACAAGAACAATGCGATTATGACATTCCATGCCGGAGCCGGCGGAACAGAGGCTCAGGACTGGTGCGAAATGCTTATAAGAATGTATCAGATGTGGGCTCAGAAAAACGGCTATACATTTGATATGATGGATTCTTTGCCCGGAGATGATGCCGGAATGAAGAGTGCTACCGTTAATATAAGCGGACTTAATGCATATGGTTATCTTCGTTCGGAAAAGGGCGTACACAGACTGGTAAGAATATCCCCGTTTGACGCATCGGGAAGACGTCATACGTCTTTTGCATCAATAGAGGTTATGCCGGAAATTGATGACGATATAGAGATAAATATCCGCACAGAGGATTTGAAGGTAGATACTTACCGTGCAAGCGGAGCCGGCGGTCAGCACATTAACAAGACCGACTCGGCTATAAGAATAACACATATTCCGACGGGTGTTGTTGTGTCGTGTCAGACACAGCGTTCTCAGCATCAGAACAGAGAATATGCAATGAGAATGTTAAAATCAAAGCTTGCAGAAATTGCTGAACAGCAGCAAAAAGAAAAGATTGAGGACATTAAGGGCGTTCAGAAAGAAATAGCATGGGGAAGCCAGATTCGTTCATACGTTTTCCATCCGTATAATTTGGTAAAAGACCATAGAACGGGCTTCGAAATGGGAAACATAGGAGCAGTAATGGATGGCGACATCACCGGCTTTATAAACGCATACTTAAAAGCAGCAAGCCTCGGTCAGCTTGAACTTAAATAAAATGATACAAAAAAACGCATTGCCTTGAATTTTCGCAATGCGTTTTTTGTGTTCTGTCAAATTATAAATTGTTACTCTTTTTTGTCTTTTCTATGAAACCTATTGAACTTTTTGTCTAAATATGGTACAATCTATATGAGGTATTTTTATGAGAATTGGGATGGTTGGGGACGTGCCTGTTTCATCACGTTTTGCGAGAAGGTGTAAAAATGGCATAGATATGCGATTTGTTTAAATGTGCAATAATAGGCACGTCCCTGGTCATCACGTTACGTATTTTAATAGTGCCGATAAAGCAGCAAATGTACTAAACAAGTTTTGGGATAGGGCGGTTGAGTGATAATGAGGTATACTTTTATAACAGTAAAAAGAATTTTAATATTGCTAATTGTTATAGTCTGTATTGTTGCTTTAAGATTAGTGATAGAGAAAAGAATTTATCTTGTTGGATTAGCTCCAATTAATTCAGATGTTAGTACCGAAATGTTGGATAAAGACATTGATGCTATTTTAGCCTTATACGGGTTAACAAAGGAAGACAGTGAAATACTTTTCGGAGAAGGAAATAGTATATATGATATGCATTATAACAGAGATAATTCTAAAGGTAAATCTATATTCATAAATGTTAGACCGGTTCTATTTGGTAGTCATAAATCTTATACCGAAATAGAAACACTTATGGAAATATGGACATATATAATTAATCGCAAATTTGATTGTGATATAGAAGGCATAACGTATTTTTTTACTGCACCAAGTGAACTGTTTCAAGGATTAAGTCCAAATGAAATATATATGTCAAAAGATGAGTTTTTAGTGTTATATAGCGAGATTGATGGGGATAATTTGACCCATTATCAAAAAATAAAGGAATTAACTAATATATATGTTTTGAAGACAAATTATCAAAGAAAAAGTGGACATATTCAAGTCACAAGTTATGTGCTGTATGATTATATCATAGTTGTTGTTGAACGTATATTTTGGCTTGTAGTTACATGGTTGAAAGTTATTGGTATCATGAGATAGTTGAGTGGGGACGTACATAGTTGGGGACGTGCCTGTTTTTGCACATTAACAGGGGGAATGCTTTATATAGAGAACTATGCATATTCTTCTGATTCATCTTCAAAAACAGTTACAAAGGTTACAAGCCCGACCGGGAATCCAAGTTTAACAACTACAACTGTATATGATAAATATTCACGTGTAAAAGCGAAAGTAATGCAAGTGACGGCAAGACGTACAGCAGAAGCTATACATATGATTTTGAAGACAGAGTGCTTACTGAGACAAACGAAAAAGGCGGAGTAACGACATATACTTATGATGCTTTGGGCAATGTATTAACAGTAACTGATCCGATGAGTAATGTAGTATCAAATACATATGACTTGTCGGGAAGAACTTTGAGTACAACAGATGCAAGGGGTAGCGTAATTCAATATGAATGGTATAAGGGGAACATAGTTGGGGACGTCAGACTGTCGAAAAACTCAAAATTTGGGTATAATCAAATCGAACAAATCGCATTAAACTGATGTTTGTCGGAAGCAAAATTCTCGAAAACAGCAATTATTCGACAGTCTGACGTGCCTGTTTTATCACGCTTTATTGCAAGAGCGAAAAAAGCATAATAGGAGAATAAAAAAATGTGCAAAAACAGGCACGTCCCCAACCGTGTCCGCTAATTTTAATGGAACAAATTATTATGATAGTGAGATCGTGTATATGGCTATCACCAATTGATAATTAAGGAGAATTTAGAAATGCATTATTTAGGTAAGTTTTTTTGTGTTTTGATATGTTTATTAAGTTTAATAATATTGTCAAGCTGTACTTTTAGAGTACAGCTTGACAATAATGATGTTGAGATTAATGAGTATGTTCATGAACCCACGCCTACGTCTCCGGTTCACAACATAAATAAACAAATCGAACAGAGACTTATGCGAGAGGAAAATATTATGTCTGAAGATGAAAAGAGTAGAATTTTAAAGTATGCTAATAATGATACCCCTGCAGATGAATTGATAACAAAGATTAGTACGGGGAATGGAATTAAATATATAACTACTTTGAGAAAATTTTCAACGGATATTTTAAGTAAAAGACCTTGTGAGTGCGTAAGATACTCAGAGGAGACAAATGGCAGAGTATATTTTATTTATAAATGCGGTGAAAATGATTATGAATTTATTTTATATAATTCGATAGAAGCGGATGCATATCCATGGGTGTGGGTTGTTGGTAAGCGTTTATATTTAAAAGATTTTGAAAATTTGCTCAAAAAGAATGCTACAATTGATGAAGTGATGGAGTTTGATAAGAATGGTAATTATACAAGCCTGAGTGCAGGAACTGCTACGTCCACATACACATATCATTTTACTGTTGAGGGAGATATGATACGGCTTGATTATGATGAAGGGAGAGTGAATAGACTTACTGTATTTAGTGGAGAGGAAAATCCGATATATCATAATTTGCTTCCTGTTGATAAAGAACTGATAAAGAGACTAACTCAGTTGAAGAGTGGGGTGTCGGACTAACTGTGTTTGTTTGCTAACATAGTTGGGCACGTCAGACTGCCGAATATGCTTAATTATTCGACAGTCTGACGTCCCCAACCGTGCGACAGGCTAAGCGACGTATGATGCACTGGGAGGATTTTGGTCAAGCAAAGCGAGAGATTTCAAAAAAGAAATTGATGGTGCTACCGAAGATTGGAATAATGCTAAAGGCGATATATACGCCGAGAATAATGCTAGGTATAGAGCCGTTGTAGCTCGTCAAGGTGCTTATGCTAATGGTTATACAGATGATTTTGACTATACCCGGGGGCAAGGTTCGTTGGTTTATATTGGAGCGCATACAGTTGTTAGCCCAGCTAATCATGCAAGCGTAATTATAATGGTCGATTCCAACAGTGCATATTATGGTACTGGTAATTTTACAGCCAATGAATCACTATGGGGCGGAATGGTGCAGTATGCAACGATAGGTGCTGGAAGTGTAGATGGTAATTTAGTTAGCGGGATCAATCGTAAAAAAGATATTAAGTTAAATAATAAAAATGAAATGATAGATTCGGGTGCAACTGGTGATACAATGATTGCTACATTGTTTGCATACGAGGAATATTATAGAAGAAATAATACTTTGGACTATACCCTATTCCCTGGAAAAAATAGTGCAGGTGAGCATAATTCAAATTCATTTGCACGCGGAATACTAAATGCAGCGGGTGTTTATCCTGCAAAACCACCAAGAAATCTCCCTGGTTGGGAACAACCACTCGAAGCATGGCGCTTCAGACCATAGGAGGAAAGGAATATGAGGAAAAAAATTATGACATATGGTTTGGCTGTTTTAGCGGTAACTATTTTGGTAACCGTTGTAATCGCATTATTAAATCCTTTGCGTAAGTCACGGGAACAAATAACAGAAAACATATTAAAACTTACACCTATTGGTACGAGCATGGAAGATGTCATTCATGTAATTGAGAGCAATAAAAAATGGGAATGGTCTGGACACATAAATCCTAATGGGTTCTTAAAACAGCCACCGCCACCAGAACCCAGAACAACTGTTGGATCACGGTCAATTAAAGTATTTGCTGGCGATTACAGAAATATTTTTGTGACTTCTGTGACTGTTTTTTGGGGATTTGATGAAAATTCAAAATTGATTGATGTTTGGGTGTGGAAAGATACAGATGGGTTGTGATGCATAGTTGGGGACGTCAGACTGTCGAATAATCGGAAGATAGTTGGGGACGTCAGACTGTCGAATAATTCAAAATTTCAATCAATGACAAAACAAAGAATGGCTTAAAACTGATGTTTCTGCGTTTTTAAATTAAGAAATCTTATTTTTTCAACAGTCTGACGTCCCCAATCATCACCGTTCCCAATCATCACGATAACGGATGCTACGAAAGTATATGAGTTCTATGGTATAACTAGATATATAAATAAAGAAGATTGGACAGTCGATGTTGAATGGGATATGGGAGCAGGAACTATTACTGTGAAACAGAATGGATTAGATGATGTAACATTAAAAGTGGGGTGTTTGGGCGTATGATATGGAATATTTTAATTATATTTTTTAATACTGCAATAGGTGTGTTATACGGTGAATACGGTATGGACATTGCAAAGTATATATTAAGTATTACACGAATAAAATCATATTTCTTACCATTAATTATAATTTCTGTAGTAATAAATTTAGGTATTTATTTAATCAAGTATCGTAGAAAAGTAAAATGGTATAGAATGGTTATTCACTTGTTTATATATACTATGATTTGTGTAATTTCTTGTTATGTATATGTAGTATTTACTTTTTTAAAAGGCATGTAGACAAACATCCTTAAAAAAGGTAACATAGTTGAAAGGTAACATAGTTGGGGACGTTTAACGATACAGGCGTCCCCAGCTGTGCAGGATTCTCTTCAAGACAATTATATCAAATATTTAAATGCTACGCTATAGGAAATTTTCATAACTTTTTGTGCCTTTGAGCGTAGCGGAAAGAAATGGTCATAAAAATGGATAAAAGTATGAATATCTCTAAGTATATTATGAAAAAAAGGTTTTTTTCGGCTATGGTTATAGTGATTTTTTGTATAATATTTATGGGAGTGTGTGCAAATGCGAGTGAATATGCACAGCGTTCGGAGTATAGGGCATTTATTGATTATATGCCGATAGATATATATACAATAGACGATTATACATATATAGATGCAGAAGAATTAGTTAATTATGGGTTTAATGTTGACTATAACGAAGAGGCACGCAGTATTAACATAGAGCGTATCAGATATGCATCACCGACTTATTCAAGAGAATTATGGGAAAAGAGCATATCGGAAAAAAATCAGGCAAGGATTATAGATACTGACATAAATGTTTATCTTGAAGGAAAGCAGATTGATTGCTTTTATGCCGATGGAAAAGTGTTGATTATGATAGATAACCTTGCAAGTTTAGGGGAATTTGACTGGAATTCATATTATAAAACAGTTTCGATTACTATTTTTCAGCATGAGCTTGAAGAAGAGTTGAACAATACGGATAACGTTGTAGAAATGGAATATGATGGAGAGGTTACGTTTTTTAAGAGCGGTACTGCGAAGTACCGGGGTCAGGTCAATGAGCAAAATTTACCCCATGGTATTGGAGTTGCAGAGTTTAAGTATGATGTTATACGAATAAAGTACCTTGGATATTTTTCTGACGGAAAGCCGGATGGTGTTGTATATAAAGAAACACGTTATTTACCTCACAGAGGGAGACTTCGAGATACATATTTTATGGGAGAAATTGACGGAAGCAAGGAAGCGAGACGTGAATCTATATATGATGACAAATATTACCTTGTTGAAGTGATTCGTGAACCTAATTTTGGTGTGTCTGATTTGCCGATAGAGGCAATTCCATATGATGGTGAGGAAAGCATGCCGGACAGAACGGTTTATAAAAAAGGTTTCTACTATGAAAGATGGGATGGAATGACCGGATGTCATGAGTATAGAATATGGCATGACGGTGAAGAGAGCCAATTAATAACGGACATTTGTTTTTATGGCAGGGGTTCTGATGGAGAACAGGTCAATTATCTTAGAGAAGAAAATAAAGCGGTTAAGTACACAACGGAGTTTTATGAATATAAAAACGGCAAGAAAATTTTTTATGACGGACATATACATACTGTTGCAGGTGAACCGTTAGTATTAAATTCGCCCGCTCACGGTTCGGAAAAGATATGGCCTGAAATATTAGTCTTTGTAAATGGAGAGCAGGTTGTGTCCAGAAACAAATGGGATAGCAGTATCAACAATCCGATTATGAAAAATGATCGTGTCCTTGTTCCGATGCGGGCAATTTTTGAAAAACTCGGAGCGGAAGTTACATGGGATGAGATGACGGAAACGGTTACAGCTGTTAAAGATGGCAGAACGGTGTCTTTGCAGATAAATAATAAAGATATGTATTTTGACGGTGAACTTTTTGTTTCAGACGTTGAACCTGTTATTTTTAATGATAGTACATATGTTCCCGTTCGTGTTATATCGGAAGTATTTTTTGCTGAAGTGAGCTGGCATGATGATATAAAAGTGGTAGAGGTGCTTGTTTCGTAGTCAAAAAATATTCATGTGACAGCCGACTGAATAAGTATAAAAGGAGCTGGAATTTTCGCTCCTTTTATACTTTTGTTAATGGTTGAATTGTACTAAGAAAAAGAAGAATAGAGGAATTGACAATATAATCTGATGTATGGTATAATATACAAGTGAAAAAAGTTGGAAAATTAATATGTATTAGTTTGAAATAAATAATGAAAATGGAGGACGTTTTTTTGGAAACAGAAATTTTTATTATAATTTTATTGGTAGCTGCGGCAGGTGGTTTTATACAGCGGGTAAGTGGATTTGGTTTTGGTATTTTTGTTATGCTTTTCTTCCCGTATATTGTACATCCGCATACTGCGGCGGCGGCAATATCAACATTAATTTCTTTCAGTATGTCTACTTATAATGCAGTTATATACAGGAAAAATATTCCTTATAAAAAAATAATTCCCTTAGTTGTGGGCAGTTTAATTCTGATTCCGATTGCTGTTCATTTTTCGGTTTCAATTTCAAGTGAGTTCTTTAAAAAGCTTCTTGGAATAGTTCTTATTTGTTTGAGTGTATATTTTCTTTTCTTCAATCAACGTATAAAAATAAAGCCTTCTGCTAAAAATGGTTTATTGGCAGGCGGTGTTAGCGGAATACTCACCGGTTTGTTTTCTACCGGCGGGCCACCGATAGTTTTGTATCTTATGAATGCGCTCGATAATAATGCTGTATATTTTGCATCAACGCAGTTTTATTTCGGTATAACCGGAATTTACTCAACATTGGTCAGAGTTTTTAACGGAATTATTACGCCAGAGATACTTTTATACGCCGTTATTGGCTTCATCGGCTGTATTGGCGGAAATCTGGCAGGTAAATTTGTTTTCAATAAGCTGGATGCACAAAAGCTCAGACAAATAATATATGTTGGCATGATTTTGAGCGGTATAATTATGGTTGTATAAAGTATTTACTGTTATATTATAGATTTTTTTAACAGTGACAGAGGATTTAATACATAGGAGGGGTTGATTATGAACATTAAAATTCCGGCATTCGGAGAAACAAATTTCGCGGCAAATCAGGAGAATGCCAATTCACACGTTACAATAATTTCAGAGGCTGAAAAACAAACCTTTGCTTCGTACTGCGAGATGTTTGCAAATGAAGGATTTGTAAAAAAAGAAGAATATACCAATGACACACATTTGTATGCGGCTTATTCAAAGGATAATACAGGCATATTTTTGAATTATTTTGAAAATACAGGAGAGCTTACTGTAGTTAAAGAAACAAATTGTCTTTATTTTTCATATAGTGATAATATGATGGAGGCAAGTGTTACGGCGCAGATAACACAAATTCACCTTGAGGATTTTGGAATGTCGTTTGCTGTTCGCCTGAGTGACGGAAGATTTATACTTTTTGATGGTGGCAGAGAATTTGAGCCGGATTGTGACAGGCTGTATGAGTGTCTTAAGGCGGGTTCTCCGTATTCAAAGCCTGTAATTGCCGCATGGATTATGACACATCCGCACAGCGATCATTTTCATTGCTGTATGCCGTTTATAGATAAGTATGGGGATGATGTAGTGATTGAGAAATTCATGTTCAATTTCCCTGAACATGATGATTTTGAGCATTATCCTGCTCTTGCGAATAAGGATTGGCGTTTTGAGGACAGCTCACCGCATACAAATATACCGAAATTTAAAGAGAGAATTGCACGAACAAATGCAGATGTTTATACTCCTCATACGGGGCAGATATATCAGATTGGTGATGCAAAATGCGAAATTCTTTCGAGCATGGATAACACAATACACTGTTCAAGCGATGTTAATGCATCTTCTGTTGTTGTGCGTATGGAGCTTGGGGGACAGGTTATTTTATGGACGGCTGATGCTTCTTTTTCAATTGCAAAAATTCCGGAGAGATACGGAGAATATCTCAAATCGGATATTTTGCAAATTCCGCATCACGGATTTCAGGTTGGTACTGCCGAGGGGGAAATTGAGGGCTATGAATACATAAAACCGAGCGTTTGCTTTATTGCTGTTTCGGATTATAACGCATATACAGCCTTTTGCACATTCAGAAAGGGTACTGCTCATATTATGAGTAAGTCTGGGATTGATGAACTGATTACGGGTGAAGTACAGCGTACGATTACGCTTCCGTATAATGCACCGGCATATGCAAAAAAGGAGCTTGAGCGAAAATATCTGGCAGGGCGTGAAAATTGCGGTGCATATACATGGATTTATACCGATCTGGACACTTCATGCAAAGAGGATTTTTGCTTTACCGTTCTTAACACAACACAAATTGCGGCAAATATTTCGATTGATATTTTCTTTGAAGACTCATCAAGAACCATCCGCTATATCAAAGCGCAGATTCCGGCAATGAGTGTGCGTCGTATTTGTGTCATAGATTCAAATGATGCAGACGGTGATGCACTGTACTTTAACTGGATGTCGCTTAAAGCGAGGGGAATACCTGAAAATGCGGCTTTTGCGGTAAGATTTATCAGTGATTTGCCGGTGGTTGTTTCGCATAAAACACATCGGGAAGGATATCGTTCAAGTATAGAGAGGTAAGTAAAATCATTCGGGGACGGATGTCCCCGATATGTAATCAAATACAAAAGGAGCCGGATTTTCCGCTCCTTTTGTATTTGATTATAAAGAAACATCCTCCGCTTCGCTTACCGGTATCATGGAAGCTGTATTTTCCCATACAACATAGTTGGGGACGTGCCTGTTTCATCACGTTTTGCGAGATGGTGTAAAAATGGCATAGATATGCGATTTGTGAGTGAGTGATGAAATGTGCACACTGTAATGGTGAAGTATTTTGCTTTCAGTAAAATACAACTGTGAGTTGCATCACTGATTAAGTATAAAATAAATTGTTTGACAGAACAACTGTTTTGTGGTAAAATACAATAAAGAAATATAAAATTCTGATAAAATATAAATAAAAGAAGATGAAAATAATGTACAATACAGAAAAACTTGCCTACAACATAAAAAAATTCAGAAAAATACGCGGTATGACACAGACACAGCTTGCGGGAAAGTTGTATATGACTTCCCAGAATATATCAAAATGGGAGTTGGGGCTGTCGGTACCGGATATAGAAAAGCTTTGTGCAATGGCAGAAATATTTGAAATATCAATCGACAGACTTCTGGGATTAACGGAAAACACTGATAAAAAAGTTCTGGTCGCAATAGACGGCGGCGGAACAAAAACCGAATTTATCATGTTTACCGAACAGGCTGAAATATTAAGCAGACTGGTTCTTTCAGGCAGTAACCCCAACTCCTGCGGTATAGAAAAAACATTTGAAGTACTTAAAAGCGGAATCGACCATATGTTTGAAACAAACATGAATATAACCGGTATTTATGCAGGAATTGCCGGTGCAGCTTCGGGCGATAACAGAAAAAAGATACTTAAATTTTTGAAGAACAACTATAAAAATATAAAATTTGACGTCCAGTCTGATATCTTAAATGTAATTTACAGTACGGGCAGATGTGAAAACTGTATTGCGGCAATCTGCGGTACAGGCTCTGTTGTATATGCAAAATGCGGTGATGAGCTCAGTCGTCTCGGCGGCTGGGGGTATCTTTTGGAAGAAGGCGGAAGCGGTTATTCGATAGGACGTGATGTTTTACGCACAGCACTCTCACAAAATGACGGCATAACAAAAAGAACGCCGCTTTCCGATGTTGTTGAGAAACGTCTTGGCGGAAATATATGGGATAATATTGATACCATATATTCATCCGGAAAGGATTTTATCGCTTCATTTTCCACTGCTGCCTTTGAGGCATACAATTCAGGCGACGCAGAAGCAGGAAAAATAATAGAAAAAAATACAGATAGTCTTGCGTTTTTTATAAACAAAGCCTCCGCACAGTTCCCGTGTGCAGACAAGGTCATTTTTTCAGGCGGAGTTGTTCAGAAAAACGAAGTCTTCAGAAAATCTCTGTTAAGCAAAATAAGCGGCAGTTTTGATACTGTGCTTGTCGATGCACCTCAGATTATAGGTGCCGGCGTAAACTGCTGTCGCCTTTTCGCTGATGCTGATGATACTTTCTTGAACAGATTAAAAGAAAATTACAAAAATTTTCAGGAGGATAAAAATGCTTAAAACAGAAATGCAAAACTCAAAAACAACACCTGTTGACAAGTCATCTGCAATATCATTTGAAAAGTTTAAAATCAAAGGTTCAAATTTAGGCGTGACAAGCTGTCTGCCGGATATAAAAAATGACGATTATATAAGAGCTTCTCTTTCAATTTCACCGGAGTTGACAGATGAAGAAAAAAAATACATCGGAAAAGGAATGATTCACACACTTCTTCCTTATCAGGTGCAAAATCAGTATGACAGAGCAAGAACTGACTTAGAGTTTGATGCTGTAATTTTAGAAAATGAATATTTAAAGGCAACATTTGTGACATCACTGGGCGGAAGACTCTGGTCGTTGTATGATAAAAAAGCAGAGAGAGAGCTTCTTTATGCCAATGATGTATTTCAGCCGGGCAACCTCGCTCTTCGCAATGCGTGGTTCAGCGGTGGTGTTGAATGGAACGTCGGCATAAAAGGACATAATATGTGGACATGTTCTCCTGTTTTTGCAGAAGAGCTTAAAGATAAGCATGGAAATCCGATGCTCAGAATGTATGAATATGAAAGAATAAGAGGCATTGTTTATTCCATAACTGTAAAGCTTGAAAAAAATGTTCTGCTTGTGCATCCCGAAATTGAAAATACTTCCGATGATGAAGTGTATATGTATTGGTGGTCAAACATTGCAGTAGACGAAACTCCAGGAACAAGAGTTATTTCACCATGCAAACAATCATTCCGGTGTGCTTATGAAGAAGGCTCGTATTTTCTCGGAAATGCAGACATTCCCGTCAATGACGGCATTGATGTAACATATACAACAAATCTTGAGCGTTCGAGAGATTTCTTCTATAAAATACCCGAAAATGAAAAAAAATGGATAACAGCGGTTGATGAAACGGGTTATGGTCTTATTCATATGTCTACCCCGGAGCTTACCGGCAGAAAGGTTTTTGCCTGGGGCGAAGGCGAAGGCGGAAAACATTGGAATGAATGGCTCTCAGACTGCGGAAAGAAGTATATTGAAATTCAGGCAGGAATACTGAAAACTCAGCTTGAACATTTCCCTATGAAAGCAAAATCAACAATCAGCTGGACCGAGGGCTACGGAGCATTCCGGGGCAATTGTGAAATTTTACACGGCAAAGACTGGAATGGTGTTATTGATGAAGTAAAGAGCCATATAAAAGAACAGCAGACAATTGTTGAAAATGCGGAATTTGAAGCTGAAGGCGCAGGAATCCTTAAATATACGGGCAGCGGCTGGGGAGCGATTGAAAATATGACACGTAAAGTCCCTGTAAGCAATCACGTATGTTTTCCGGAAAGTTCAATAAATGAAGAATGTAAAGAATGGGTAAAGCTTTATAAAACAGGCGAGATAGACGTACCGGATAAGAATTTACCGGTAAAAAGCTATGTCAGGGGCGAGACTTGGATTGATAAATTAAACAAAGCGAATGACAGCTGGTACAAATTCAATCAGTTGGGTGTTACATTATTCGCAACACGCGGTGATATTGACGGTGCATACAAAGCATTTGCAAAATCCGTTGAACTCGACCCCAATGCATGGAGCTACCGCAATCTTGCACAAATAGAAAAAAATGAATACGGCAATTTACAAAAAGCGGTTGAATATATGGAAAAAGCAATTGCCATGATAAACGATTACCAGCCACTTTGGGTTAATTATGCCGAATCGCTTATTGCCGTTAAAGCTTATGAAAAATGGATTGAAGTTTATGAGAATGATATTCCCGATACGCTTAAAGCAAACGGCAGACTGAAAATGATGTATGCACTTGCTCTTTCTGAGACGGATAAATACGAAAAAGCACTTGATATTCTTACAGATAACTTTATCATGTCTGATATTAAAGAAGGTGAGTTTTCGATTTCTCATATCTGGCTTCAGATTCACAGAAAGAAACTTGCAAGTGATGGAATTTCAGAAATCGAAGATAATGAAATTTATAAAAGATATCCGTTACCATATGAATTGGATTTCAGGATGCATTAAAAATAAATGAAAATTTTTTATATCAGGGAGGGTAAAGATGCTTAGAACAGAAATGAGAAACCCAAAAACAACGCACATAGATAAAATGAGTGCGGCAGAAATAGTTTCGGTAATGTGCGAAGAAAATTACAACGCCGTAAGGGCGGTCGAAAATGCCTCAAAAAGCATAGAAGTGGCAATGGAAGCCATTGTAAACTCATTCAAAAACGGAGGCAGACTGTTTTTTACAGGTGCAGGCACATCAGGCAGACTCGGAGTTCTTGATTCGGCAGAGTGTCCGCCTACATTCGGAGTTGATTCCGGAATGGTAAACGGCATAATTGCAGGCGGTGAAAAGTGTATGGTGCGTGCTGCCGAGGGTGCAGAGGACAGCGAGGAAAGCGGCATAAAGGACATCGAAAGCCACGGAATCAAAGCAGGAGATGTAGTTGTCGGAATTTCGGTTGCAGGCGGTGCGGCATATGTTGTCGGAGCGTTGAAAAAAGCCCGGAGTCTCGGTGCTGTAACTATATCGTTGAGCAGTAACAAGGGTTGTAAAATAGAGCAGGAAAGCGATATTTCAATCTTCACCGATACAGGTGCGGAGGTTATTACAGGCTCTACAAGACTTAAAGCCGGTACAGCACATAAAATGGTTCTTAATATACTTACAACAGGCTCAATGGTTAAAATGGGCTATGTATATGAAAACATGATGATAAATTTAAAGCCGTCTAATATAAAGCTTACCAGACGAATGATTAACATAGTAACAGAAATCTGCGGTTGTGATGAAAAGACCGCAGAAGAATTACTTGAAAAAAACGAATGGAGCATTAAAAAAGTGGCAGAAAATTATAAGGAGGAAAAATAAAATGAACAAGTATGAAGTAGAGGGACATGAGGCAAGCTTACTTCCTGATGGAAAAGAATGGAAAATGATATGGAATGATGAGTTTGATGGTGATACCATCGACGAATCAAAGTGGAGTTTCCGTCTGCATATGATGGGCGAACGTCATACAGCATGGACAGATGAAGCCGCTTATTTAGACGGTAACAGCAATCTTGTATTCAAGGTAATTGAAAAGGACGGACAATTTACTTCCAGTCAATTGCAAACAGGCGAAAACTATATGGACAGACCGGCGAAAAAGAATACCTTCGGTTATTTCACATGGCCTATTGCAAAGCTTTCAACACCTAAGTTTATGCACAAGTTCGGATATTACGAATGCCGTTGTAAGCTTCAGAAAAACCCGGGCTGGTGGTCTGCATTCTGGCTTCAGTCACCTCTTCAGGGAAGCACATTAAATCCGGCAGTATCAGGTGTTGAGATTGATATAATGGAAAGCTTCGAGCCGAACAAGATAGAGCATAATATCCACTGGAATGGGGCAGGTGAAGACCTTGTAAGCACCTGTTCGGGCAGATACGATGCTGTGGATACAGAAGACGGTTACCACGTTTTCGGTTTATTATGGACTAAAGAAGGATACAAATTCTATGTAGACGGCGAGGAACGCTGGAGCGTAGATGGTCCTGTATCGGAAACAGAACAGTTTATTCTTATTTCAACCGAATGTCTCGGCTACAGAAGACCTGTAGAAAGAGAAGAAAACTGGGATGAATGTGCAACTGACACATTTGAAGTGGATTACATCCGTGTATTTGACGAGATTTAAGATAAATAAAAAAACGACCTCAGGATGAAAACTCTTAAAGTCAAAGTGAACTCATCCCCATTGAGCTGTCTGCTCAATGGGGATGAGTTCATTTCATCACGCTTTGCACTGATAGTGATATAGCTTACCACCGAAAGACTCAGCATATATCTTCAAAAACACATACTTTGCAAAACACACGATTTAGTTTGATTATTGAGTTTTCGGCAGTCTGGCGTCAGATTTTCAGAAAACTAAAAATCTGTGTGTAATTTGTATCTGATTATAAAGAAACATCTTCCGCTTCGCTGACCGGTATCATGGAAGCTGTATTTCCCCATACTATTACTTTTACGTCATCATATTCTATATCTACGTCAAACGAAACAGGACTGCTGCCGGTATATTTCTTTTCATAAGCTTTGACAAAGTTTCCGTTATTAAAGCAGATAAGAATAATACTGTTTGACTTGGAAATTCCTGCCGGGGTTACCGAAAAGCCTGTTGAAGTCTTTTGAGTGGTGGTATAGCTTGTTTTATTCCATACTGCATATAATATGAAATCTTCGGTATCTTTGGGAACTTGTATTGTATTACCCGGTTGATATTGAGGAGTTTTTGCGTCTGCTGTTGTTGCCCAGCCGAGAAATGTGTATCCGGTACGTTTCGGAATTTCAGACGATATGGTAATAGTCTTTCCGCCGGCTATGGTTGTTGAACCTGAAACTCCCGTGTTTACATTTACATCAAATCCAACATTTACATTTTGTGTGTAGAATGTCTTTACTTTAGTAGAAGTTAAGTAATTATTGCCTGTGCTGATTGTCATTTTTGCGTAATCTGCGGATGTTCCTATATAATACACAGTTTTTAAATTATTGCAGGTGCCAAATGCATATTTTCCTATTGAGGTTATTCCTTTTTCCATAGTTATATTGTTAAGTGAAGTAAAGTTAGATCCGTTAGGATTAAATGCATATGCCGGAACGTGTGTTACATTTTCGCCGAACACAACTTCTAAAATTTTATTATCATTTCCGCAGTTTGAAAAAATATTGTTGCCGGATGCAAAGTCTGTAACTTTTACAGCGTTCCAGTGTATTTTGTCGACTGCCGTACAACCGGAGAATGCGGCATTACCTATGCTTGTAACACCTTTTCCTATGGTAAATTCTTTCATGTTTTTACAACCGTAAAATGCATAAGTACCAATGCTTGTAACGCTGTCGGAAATTACTGCATTTTCAAGCCCGGTGCATTTGTAAAACATATAAGCCGGTATCTTTTTAACTCCGTCAGCAAAGGTGATGGTGAGGTTGTTATAAGCTCTGTTGGCGGCTCCGAAAACACCGTTGGAGTTATTATTTGTGTCGGCAACACTCGTAGCCTTCCAGTATATATTTTCTAAAGCATCGCAACCATAAAAAGCTGCCGTTCCGATACTTGTAACACCGCTGCCTATCGTTAAATTTTTAAGTGATTTACAGTAATAGAAAGCATTTGTATTAATGGTTTTTATATTATCCGGGATTGTCAGATTTTCAAATCCACACCCATAAAATGCGGAAGCACCTATTGAAGTAACAGTTTTTGGGATTTCAATTTCCGTTAAATTACTGCAGTTTGCAAACATATTGTCCGGAATACTTGTAAGGTTGGATGGCAGATTTACTTTTTTCAGGTTGGGACAGTTTGAAAAAGTAAGTAAGCCGAAGGTTTTAACGCTTGTCGGGATTGTTACTTCCGTTATTGTATCAGAGCCTGAAAATGCATAGTTATTGAGCTTTGTTACTGTGTTTGGTATAACAAGACTGGTTACAGGCTCGTTATTTATATATAAATTTCCATAGTATAGCGGGCTTGAAGTGGTTAATTCTTCAAACGTAATATTACACCACGACGCTATATTGTATATATGTATTTTATCTAAATTTTCACATCCCTCAAAAGCGGCACGACCGACTGTTTTAAGATTTTTACTCATCGTTATTTCTGAAAGTGATGTACAACGATTAAATGCACTTTCTTTAATTGTGGTTACGGTATCAGGCATTGTTACGGTTTTTAAATTGGGACAATATGCAAATGCGGTTTTACCTATACTTGTAACACCGTTGGGAATTGTTACGTCCGTTATGTAAGTTTGTGTAAATGTCCAGTCACCTATACTTGTAATGCCATTGCTGATTTCAAGGCTTTTGATGTGGGTTACTACCGCAGTCCATGGACGTGTGGATTCGGTGTAATCATACATTGCTCCGCTGCCCTGTAATGCAAGATGCCCTTCATCGTCAAGAGTCCATGTAATATTTTCACCACAGCTTCCGTTGCTTATAATTCCGGCATTTGCGGATGCCGGAATAAGCATCATTAATATTGAAATAGTAATAAAAAATTTTAAAATTCTCGTTTTCATTTTTTTGAGTCTCCTTATATATTTTTGTATTCAGAATTTCTGCAAAATGGTGACAGAGCAGTTTTTGCACAAAATCTGCGATTTAATTCAAAATGTCTGCGGCTGTCAGCTACCGGTTTTGCTATACTTGTAACACCGTTTTCGATGATTACGGTTTTTATATCATCTTTTAAAGAGTGCCACGGATATTCATTGTAATTATCCGGCATATCACCTAGCCGCTTATGGTAAGCGTGTCGCTATTGTCAAAAGTCCAAGTTAAATTATCTCCGTAAGTTCCGCTCGTTGCCGCATTTGCTGATAACGGAATCAATGTTAATAATAACATTGATAAAATCATTGTTGCTTTCAAAAATTTCATTTTCTTTTCTTTTCTTTTCTTGTCCTTCCGTTTTAATAGATTAAAAGTATTAGACACATCATTGTGATTTTACTCCAAATGATGTGTATTATTTATGGAGTCGGTTTGGGATGCATATTTTATTGACTGATGTAAAAAACTGTGCAGGTATGCGATTTATGTGGTAGTCAAAAAATGTATGTTCCCGTTTGGCTCAATTCTGATAGTGATAAAGCTTACCACCAAAAGACTCGGAATATATTTTTAAATTACGCTCACAAAGAGATTTAAATAAAAATCCAAAGGTATTATAACATATTCCGTATGATTTTGCAATACCATTCGGTTAAATTTTTATGGTTTTTGAATGAGTAAACAGAGTGTTAACAAAAATATAAATTATAGTTTAGCGGTGCTAAACTATAATAGCGATATGTCAGCCTGTGGCTGACGCGATATTTGCCTGCCGGCAAGCGATATGTTGACTGAAGTCAACGCGATATGTTCGCCAAAGGCGAACGTTAAGGTACAAAAGCTTTGCTTTTGTTTGATTAAATATTGAAAAAATGCTTTGCATTTTTT
>JAZTZP010000025.1:0-3031 GCA_045637525.1 Clostridia bacterium
AAATACGGGATTTGCTAATATGACAGACGGGTATGTTTTAGATCCGGTTAAAGGTGCGGTAAGGAAACTCACATTTGATGCAAAAACTGCAGAAACAAATGTAAGAGCAGGTCTTTCAGGATTTAGTAAGTATATGACAGATGAGACTGTAAATACAATCTGCTTTGATTATAAACTTAGCGGAAGTTCAAAGAATCATGTTGGTTTCTTCTTGAATGATACAGCGGGTGCAGCATATTGGAGCAAGACTTATGCAGCAATGATTCTTGGCAATAGTGAGTCAATTCAGCTCAGAACCAGACCAAACTATAATGCCAGTGATTGGTATAGTTATGCAGGCAATGCTAACCTTTATCAGGCAGCACCAAACAACCGTGAATGGAACAGAGCAGTGCTTGAAGTTAACAATGTAACAGGAGAGGTTAAAGGATATGTTAACGGTAAATATTATGGTTCAATTGCAGGTGCAACTACTTCACCCGAAAATCTTGATACAATATTTTTCAATACAGAACCAATTGTTGGTGCAGGCGGAACTTCTCTAAATGGTTTGTCAATACTTTTAGATAATATAAAAGTATATCCGGGAATAGCAAAAGTGGAAGATGCAGGAAACGAAATAACGGATAAGAAGTTTATTTATTCAGATGCAAGAGAGGGTGAGTTTACAAAAACTCCAAGGGGAAATGTATGGGGTGTTAAGCTGATATTGAGAGCCGAAAATGATATAACTGCAACATTAAAATCAGTAAGTGAAACGGTTGATGTGACAATAACAAAAGATGAAGCAATGCTTAATATTAATACTATCACATGGGATAGGGTATTAAAGAATGAAGAGTATGTCCTTACTGTGAATTATGGTGGATTTAAACCGTTTGTGTATTTATTTACACCACCGGAAGCTGGAATTTCAATAAGTGGTATTTTTGATTCTGAATGTGTGGAAAATATTAAAATTCCTGATGAATTAACTAAATCAAGTCCGATTACAGTCAAATTAAAATGCAATAATACATCAGATGAAGAAAAAACAGCGGTTTGTCTGGTGGGATTTTATGATGAGAATGGAAAACTTATAAAAATTGAAGCCTCAGACATTATAACAGCTTTTCCATTAGAGGAAGATGAAAAACAGATAAACTTCATAACTCCTGAAAATATTTCGGATGTAGATGGAATTAAAGTTTTTGTATGGGAAAATCTTGCTACATTAAAACCTGTATGCAGTCCATATTCTATATTTGATGCAAATTGGAAGGCAAGTGGGGAATTATCAGATACGTCTGCATTAAATCTTGTAACAACGTTCTATGATGACGGAGGAAGAGGTTTTGCGTGGGCTGCGGCAGAAGAACATACAGACATGGCAATTCGGTATGCAAAAACGGATGAGGAATGGTATGGCGAGAGCGTAATTGAAGATGCTGTGTACACTGAATATGACGGTAGACTTTATTATAAGGCGGATATACAAAATCTTAAACCAGGTGAAAGCTATGTGTATAAAATAGGTGATATACAGGATGATGTATGGAGTGATTTTTATACATTTACAACAGAGCCTGAGGGTTTAACTGAATTTTCTTTTATCGGAGTAACAGATCCACAAAGTAATGCGTGGAGTGGAGGATTTGAATACTATAAGACAACACTTGATAAAGCTTTTGAGGATGACTCTGATGCTGCGTTTATGATTAATTTAGGTGATATGGTGAATGATGGAACTCTTCAGAGTCAGTGGGATAGCTATTTTTTAGCAACAAAAGGATATGCAGAAGGTATTCCTCACATGGCAGTTGTAGGTAACCATGAAACAAGAGGCGATGCTGAGACGGCAGGCAAGCATTTTTCATTGCAGTTTAATAATCCGAAAAATGGAGCAGGTGCGTTGAGTGATTTAACAGCAGATGATGTTTCTCATGCATGTACAAAAGGTGTTATTAACAATTTTGAAGGGTCAGTATATTCCTTTGATTATGGCAATGCACATTTTGCGGTTCTTAATTCAGGAACAGACTGGAGCGAAAGTGATAATACAAAGATAATGACAGAACAGGCTAAATGGCTTGAAGAAGACCTTAAAGGTGCATCTGATAAGAAATGGAAGATAGTTATGGTACATATAGGAATGTATCCTGCAAAGGAAGAGAGGTATGACACCCGTGATGAATTAACTGAAGTGATTGATAAATACGGTGTTGACCTTGTGCTGAGCGGACATGACCATATGGTGGCAAGAACATATCCGATGAGAGGTAAGCAAGCTGTAGAAACATCAAATCCTGCATCTGTAACGAAGGGGATAGGAATGATTAGTGCAATTTTAGGTGTGGCAGGACCTAAACGCTATGATGAGGTGACAGCAATACCAAGTTATCTGGCCTTTCTAAAAGCTACTGAGAAAACACAGCCGACATATTCTATATTTAATGTAAATAGTGATAGAATATCTGTTGTTACAAAGCAGATAGATGGTACGATTGTTGACAGCTTTGAGATTGTTGATAAATGATTAAATAATGATATTTGTAGCCGATAGTAAAATTTTGTTATTAAAGCTTTTCGGATGTTGTCGAAAAGAGTTAATATATAAAATCCTGACGGTTGAGACGAACAAACAACTGATTCAGGAAAAACATATTATGAAAAGGAGAATGTAAAAATGAAAACAAAAAGATTTTTAGCAATGGTGGTTGTTTCATCAATGATTATGTCGTGTATAGCAGCAGTATCTGCAAATACGACTACGGGATTTTCGGAAAACTACGATGTAACAGATCCAGAAGGTTTAGTATCGGTTATTGCAGACAATGCACTGACTTTTACAAACAATGCTAGTTTAAACAGTGGCATAACTGCGACAGGAATGATAAAGAGCGAGGTGTTCGATGAGGAAAAGGGCAAGGATGTAATGAAACTTGCATTTAATGAAAAAATTGCATGGAATACTGCAAATAATGATTCAACCCGATTTTATGATGTTATGTCTTCTCTTGACGGGCTGGCAGATTTACTTGTAGACGGTTCT
>JAZTZP010000026.1:0-2289 GCA_045637525.1 Clostridia bacterium
GTGAGTGTAATTTTTTATTTTACATCATATATAGAGAATTTCGCCATAACGCAAAAGGCGGATATTTTGCTCAAAAATGTAGCCTATGTAGAAACCATAAGCCACTATTACCTTACAAATCAGAATTTTGAAAACGATGTGAGATTTCAGGAGGCTATAGATTTTGTAAGCGGTACTACAGAGACGGCAGTTGCCGTGTTCGACAACAACGGCATGATAATAATATCCTCGGGGCAAAAGGCAGCCAAGGATGAATTTGTCATGGTTTCAAAAAATGTTTCATCCTCTGTTAAACAGGGCAAAAACTTCATTTCCATGAATGTATACAAGGACCAGTTTGGCGATAATTACCTTACCGTTGCATCACCGCTTGATGAAAACGGCGAAATTTTCGGCGGTGTTATGTTTAATCAGAGAATACCCGAGATAAAGAGCGTGTACGGCTTTGTGGCAAACAGGATTTTGTATGTTATTATACTCGTTATGCTTTTATCTGCCATTATGTTCGGATTTTTGTCAATCAAGGTTACAAGTCCCGTGCGAAGAATAAGTGCGGCGGTTAAGGAGTTTTCCAAGGGCAACTTTAAAAAACGCGTTGATTATTACTCAAACAATGAACTCGGAGAGCTTGCAAAAAACATAAATGACATGGCATCCTCTCTTGATAATCTTGAAAAATTAAGAAAAGGCTTCATATCCGATGTAACGCACGAACTTAGGACACCTCTTACCACAATATCGGGCTTTGTGGGCGGTATAATGGACGGCACAATACCCGAAGAAAACCACAGGGAATATCTTGAGGTAGTGCTTTCGGAAAGCAAGCGGCTTTCAAGACTTATTACAAATCTTGTACAGGTTACAAAGATGGAAAACGGCGAAATAAAGCCGCAGAGAATAAGATTCGATATAAATGAGCTTGTGCGTCAGACGCTTCTTAAATTCGAGATGATGATAACGCCAAAGAATATAGATGTGTCTATAAATATTCCCGAGGACAGAGTGCTTGTATATGCCGATAAGGACAGCATAAGCCAGGTGCTTATAAATCTTATAAATAATGCAGTAAAGTTTACCCCCGAGGGAGGAAGACTTGCCATTGACGTAAGTATAATAAAATCCAAAGTTCATATTTCTGTAGAAAACTCGGGACAGGGAATAGACGAAAATGAACTTAAATATATATGGGACAGATTTTACAAGAGCGACAAATCACGCGGTGAGGACAGAACGGGCATGGGACTTGGACTGTACATCGCAAAGCGTATAATGGATATGCACAAAGAACAAATATGGGTAACAAGTTCCAAGGGCGAGAACACGGTATTTACATTCATGCTTCCTCTTGCAGAATAAAAAATTTATCTTTTTACACTTTATTCATAGTTTGTTAAAAAAACTGTGGTATCCTATAGTTGTAATATTCCGAAAGGAGTTTTAGGTATGAATGAATACAAATGGTTTAAAGACGATTTTGAAAATGATTTAAAAAGCTCATATTCCTCAGAATCTCAGCAAAATTTTAACTCATCCTCCGAGGAAAATTCCCATGCAGACACAGGTGAAGAGCAGAGTTATTCCTATGAAACCCAAAATGAAAGTGCGCAAACATATGATTACAACACATCGGGAACACACTATGAGGATTACACCGCAAACGGCGATAGCGACAGCTTTTACAATACTACAGTAAAGCACAAGAAAGCCGGAAAAAAGGTTAGCATAACTGCGCTTGTTGCAGCTGTGGTTTTAAGTATAGGTGTTTCTGCCGGAGCCAGCGTGTACCTTACCAGAGCCTTTCCCGATATAAAAGAGAAGATAGCTTCGGTATCGGACAAAAATGAAGCATCTGAGACAAAGGGCGATACCCCCGGTGCCAAGGTTGTAGCACAGGCTACTGCCGATTCTGACGGCAATAAGGCTCTTACCACACCCGAAATAGTGGACAAGGTAGGTCCTGCAGTTGTGGGTATAGTTACAAAGTCCACATCATATTACGGCTACTACGGTTTCGGCTCATCCGAACAGCAGGGAAGCGGCTCGGGTGTAATAATAAGCAGAGACGGTTATATAGTAACAAACAACCACGTTATAGAAAATGCAAACGAGGTTAATGTAATTCTCAACACAAGCGAAACCTACAAGGCAAGGGTTGTGGGCGCAGATGCTGCAACCGATGTTGCAGTAGTAAAGATAGATGCCTCCGAGCTTCCTTATGCAGTTATGGGCAAAAGCTCTGATTTAAGAGTGGGCGATACAGCGATTGCCATAGGAAATCCGCTTGGTCAG
>JAZTZP010000027.1:0-2243 GCA_045637525.1 Clostridia bacterium
TAATTTTATTTTTGTTTTTTTTGTTTTTGTTTTTTGTTTTATGAGGTCAACCTCAATTACAAGTTCATTCTAACATAAAATTTCTAACTTTTGTGAAAATACTGACAAACGACACATTTTTTACGACAAACAGCAAAAAAATATTTTACAAAATGTTTTTTGAAATAACGCAAAAAATTATTGCGTATATCCGCAATAATTTTTCATGTAAACATTGACTTTTTTATATTTTTGTGATATACTAATTGCAATAAGGGAATAAAAATGCGTATATCCGCAATAATTTTTCGCGCAGATTGGAGAGAGTCTTATGATTATAGAAAGAAAAAAATATCTTGATAAGCTTATTTCAAAAAAGGATAACGGACTAATTAAGGTTATAACAGGTATAAGAAGATGCGGCAAATCCTTTTTGCTTTTTGAATTGTATCACGAGTATTTAAACTCTGTAGGAGTCACAGATGATTGCATTATTGAAATTGCTCTCGATGAAATAATTAATGCAAAATACAAAAATCCCTTTGAGCTTGATAAATATGTTCGGGAAATAACCTCTGATAAGAGCAAAAGGTTTTATGTTTTCATTGACGAGGTGCAGCTTGTTTTGGAAATGCAAAACCCGTATACTTATGGTGTTGAAGATAAAATAGGATTTGTTCCCGTTCTGCTTGGACTTATGAAGCTTAAAAATGTTGACCTATATGTTACCGGCAGCAACTCTAAAATGCTGTCAACCGATATATTAACCGAATTTAAAGATCGTGGAGACGAAGTCAGGGTTAATCCTTTGACCTACAAAGAGTTTTATGATGCGTTTGATGGTGATAAACACAGGGCGTGGCAAGAATATTTTACCTATGGAGGTATGCCTTTTGTATTATCAAAAAACACTTCCGAGGAAAAAAGCAAATATTTAAAAAGCTTGTTTACAAAAACCTATATCACCGATGTTATCGAGAGAAATAAAATAAATAACGATAAAGATATTCTTGAAGATTTATTAAACATCCTCTCGTCTGCAATAGGGTCTCTGACCAATCCAAGCAAATTATCCAAGACCTTTAAAAGTGTAAAGAATATAAATATCAGCTCTTCTACCATATCAAAATATATTGATTACTTTGCTGAAGCCTATATTGTGAGCAAAGCCGAAAGATATGATATTAAGGGCAAAAAATATATGGAAACCCCACTTAAATATTATTACACTGATGTCGGACTTCGCAATGCACGACTTAATTTCAGGCAGATGGAAGAAAATCATATTATGGAAAATATCATATATAACGAGCTTATCGCACGCGAGTTTAATGTTGATGTCGGTGTGGTAGAATATAACCATAAAAATGACAAGGGCAAAAATATTCGTTCTCAGCTCGAAATAGATTTTGTTGTAAATAACGGAAGCAACCGCTATTATATCCAGTCGGCACTCTCTGTTGCAGATGAAGAAAAGAGACAGCAGGAGATAAATTCATTAAAAAGAGTTGCCGATTCGTTCAAGAAAATAGTTGTTGTAAAAGACAGCATCATTCCGTGGCATGATGAGGATGGCATATTCTATGTAGGCATTGAACAATTTCTGCTGGATGAAAACTGTATTAATATGTAATATAAAAAACGGGCCTCCGGATAGTAATTCTCCGGAGGCGATTATTTTACATTTCCTCAAAAAATGTCCATTTTTCCGATATTTGAAAAAGCACCCCATTATGAGGTGCTTCCATTTGTGTTACGGATGAACAACGTCAACTTTAAGTGCTGATGCATCTGCTGTGTTCTGACGTTCTGCTACTGTGTAGTTCTGAGCCATTGTTATGAGCTCCTGTGCTCTTTTTCTTACCATTATCATACAGTCAATTACGTCTTGTCTTTCTGCGTATATCTTTCTTACATATGCATTGCTTGCGTCGCCTTCCCATGATGCTAACTGCTGTGCTTTGTTTGAAAGCTCCTCAGCGAGTCTTGAAAGCTGTGCCGCATAGTTTTGAAGTGTTCCTGCTGTTGCCTGTAATTTTGGTGCGCTTACCTTTATAATTCCGTTCATTTTTATTTCCTCCTTAAATTTAAAACCTTTCTTTTTATATTAGTGAATAATGCTTACGTTTCTTGCTTCTGTTGTCTGATACTTTCTTGAGATGTTACCGAGTGTTGCGATGTATGTTGTCATCGTTGTGTGGAAACGTCTCATCTTTTCAACGTCTTTCTTAAACTCCATCTGATACTTGCGCTTTGCTTCGCCT
>JAZTZP010000028.1:0-15790 GCA_045637525.1 Clostridia bacterium
GTCAGCCACAGGCTGACATATCGCTATTATAGTTTATCGCAAGATAAACTATAATTTTACTCTCAAGGTTTGTTTTGAAGTTCCGGGGGGTGGTTTTTAAATCCGGTTTAAGGCAGGATATGATTTTAAATATTTTTTACAATTTTAAAAAAACATTGACAAACCTGTCCTGTTGGAGTATAATGATATTATCGGATAGTATACATTTTACCGAAACAGAGAAAGGAACATAAAAATATGAATTTCAGACAAGTACATCTCGATTTCCATACGAGCGAAAAAGTGCCGTTTGTGGGAAAGAAGTTTGATAAAAAACAATTTCAGGCGGCTTTAAAAGCAGGCCATGTAAATTCTATAACAGTATTTTCAAAATGCCATCACGGCTGGGCATATCATCCGTCCGATGCAAACGAAATGCATCCGACTCTTGACTACGACCTTTTAGCTGCTCAGATAGAGGCGGCTCATGAAATAGGTGTAAAAACGCCGGTGTATATTTCTGCCGGTTTTGATGAAAAAATTGCCGTGCGCCGTCCCGATTGGCAGACGATGGATGAAAATCACAGTCAGCAGGTACAATCCGCACTCACAAACGCAGGATATCATCAGCTTTGCATGAACACGCCGTATCTTGACTATCTTCTTGCACAGATAAAAGAGGTGTGCGAAAGATATGATGCAGACGGAATATTCCTTGATATAGTAGGGGTAAGACGCTGTTTCTGTCCGACATGTCAGAGGACAATGTATGAAATGGGACTTGATCCTTCAAAGGAAGAAGATGTTGTACGTCATGGCGAATTGGTTTATAAAAATTACTACACCCGTGTTCGTGAAACGATAGACAGCGTAAAACCGGGACTGCCTGTTTTCCATAACGGCGGACATATACGTCATGGCAGATATGACCTTGCGTTTGCAAATTCGCATCTTGAGCTTGAAAGCTTACCCACGGGCGGCTGGGGCTATGACCATTTCCCGATGTCGGCAAGATATGTGCAGGGACTTGGCATGGAATACCTCGGAATGACAGGAAAGTTTCATACTTCGTGGGGCGAGTTCGGAGGATTTAAACATAAAAACGCATTAAGATATGAGGCGGCGCTGAGCATTGCAAACGGAGCGAAATGCTCGATAGGCGACCAGCTTGCACCGTCCGGTGAATGCGATATGGTGACTTATGAGCTTATAGGTGAGGCATATAAAGAGGTTGAAGAAAAAGAGCCGTGGCTTGATAAGGTAACATCTGTGGCAGACATTGCACTTATGTCAAATGAGGCCGTTAATAATCTTATGAACATGGGCGACGATGCCTCAAGAGAGGGGAAAGCCGCTACGGGAGCTGTTCGTATGCTTTTAGAGGGGCATTACCTGTTTGATATAGTTGACACACAAAGCGACCTTTCAAAATATAAGGTGCTTATACTTGCAGATAATATTGCGCCGATACCGGAGCTTACCGATAAAATAAGAGAGTTTGTAAGAGGCGGAGGAAAGCTTCTTGCGAGCGGTACTTCCATGTTGAATGAAGAAAAGTCGGATTTTGAGTTTGATTTCGGCGTGAAATACATAAGCGAAAGTGAGTTAAAACCCGATTATCTTCGTCCGTGTTTTGAGTATACGGATGTCGGCTCTACGGATTATGTTATATACAGCGGGTCTCAGAAGGTAGAGCTTACAACAGGCAAAGAGCTTGCGGTAAAGGTTGCTTCGTATTTTAACAGAACAAAGGAACACTTCTGTTCACACAGACATTCTCCGTCGAGCGGTGAATATGACGGTTGCGGAATGAGTGAAGGCAATGACGGAATATATATTGCATGGAACATATTTAACGAATATGCGGAGCTTGGTTGCCTGATTGCAAAACGTACTGTGTGCTATGCACTTGATTTGCTTCTTGGCGAAAACAAAACTCTTCGCACAACGCTTCCGGCTCAGGGTATTACAACACTTATGGAACAGAAAGAAGAGAACAGACTGGTAGCGCATCTTCTTTATGCTGTGCCTACGCCGAGAGGAAATGGAATATACATAATAGAAGATATAGTCCCTGTTTTTGGCACTGAGGTGTCGATAAAGACGGACAAGCCTGTGAAAAAGGTATATCTTGCACCGGAGTGCAGGGAGCTTCAATTTAAACAGGAAAACGGCGTTGTAACATTTACTGTTGATAAATTTGAATGTCATACCATGGCAGTTTTGGAGTATTAAAGGAACTGAAAATAAATGGAATATCTTAAAAATTTAAACGACCGGCAGCTTGAAGCAGTGCAGGCTACAAACGGCCCTGTGCTGATTCTTGCCGGTGCCGGCAGCGGAAAAACTACCGTATTGGTAAATCGTATAGCATATATCTTAAACGAGCTTCATGAGAGCCCTTACAGAATACTTGCCATTACCTTTACAAAAAAGGCGGCAAACGAAATGAAGGAGCGTATTAGCGCAAAGGTCGGCGAAACAGCCGAAGCGATGTGGATTGGAACATTTCACTCCATATGCGTAAGAATACTTCGTACTTGTATAGACTCGATAGGCTATGAAAAAAACTTCATAATATATGATTCTGCTGACAGTACGGCTATAATGCGCGAGTGCATGAAGGAATGTAATATTGACACTGAGAGGTGGTCTCCCAAGGACTTTTTAAATATTATCAGCCGGGCGAAGGATGAGCTTATCACGCCGGAAATATTTAATGAAAGATGCCGGAATGATTTTCGTATGAGAATTGCAGGGCAGATATATGAGCTGTATCAGTCGAAGCTTAAGAAAAACAATGCACTTGATTTTGACGATATTATAATAAATACGGTTAAGGTTTTAAGTGAAAACCCTGATATACGCTCTGATTATGCGCTCCGGTTCCGGTATATACTTGTAGACGAGTATCAGGATACGAACAATGCGCAGTATATGCTGATTTCACTTCTTGCACGTGAGCACAGAAATTTATGCGTGGTTGGTGATGACGACCAGAGTATATATAAATTCAGAGGCGCAAACATAAACAATATTCTTGATTTTGAAAAAGAATTTACGGATGCAAAAACTATCCGGCTGGAGCAAAACTACCGTTCCACCCAGAATATACTGACTGCCGCAAATGCAATAATTGCAAACAATAAAGGCAGAAAAGGGAAAAACCTCTGGACTGACAAGGGTATGGGCGAGAAAATTGATGTACGTCGGTTTGATACGGACCACGAAGAAGGCATATTTATAGCAAACACAATACAAAAGCTTTCGGAAGCGGGACGCAAATATTCAGACTGTGCGGTTTTATACAGAACAAACGCTCAGTCACGTATTATAGAAGAAAAACTCCTGCACTCGGGTATTCCGTATCGTGTGCTTGCCGGACTCAGGTTCTATGACCGCAAGGAAATAAAGGATATAATGGCGTATCTGCGTACGATTTACAACCCGGCTGATGATGTGGCGGTAAAGCGTATTATAAACGTACCTAAACGCGGCATCGGTCAGACAAGCATAGATAAAATACAAAGTATAGCAGACGAAAACAATATAAGCTTTTTTGATGTTGTACAAAATGCAGACATCTATCCGGAGATTTCAAAAGCCTGTTTAAAGCTTAAAGGTTTTGCCGGATTTATAGAGAAGATGCGGAGTATAAACGATGAACAAGGTCTTGTAGAGCTTGTTAAATCGGTGGTTAATTCGTCCGGATATATGACAATGCTCTCGGAAGAGGATGAGCGTGATAAGACGAATAAGAGAGCGAACGCAGAAGAGCTTATAAGCGTTGTAACGGAATTTTGTCAGCATGACGGCTTTGACGGCACGCTTGATGAGTTTTTAGAGCATACTATGCTTATTTCGGATGTTGACAACTATGACGAAACAGCGGACTCCGTTGTGCTTATGACAATGCACAGTGCTAAAGGACTTGAATTTCCGGTTGTGTTTTTGCCGGGGCTTGAAGAAGGGCTTTTTCCGAGTATCAAATCAATGGATGATCCTGAAGATATTGAAGAAGAACGCCGGCTTTGCTATGTTGCGGTAACCCGTGCAAAGGAAAAGCTGTTTATAACAAGCGCTGAAAGACGTATGGTATTCGGAAAAACTACATATTCCGTAGAATCCATGTTTGTAAGCGAAATTCCGCCTGCGTGCATATCAAAGCCAACGCCTCCGAAATTTGTGCGGCAGGTGATGCGTGAGATGGACAGAAGCTCTGTTATCTCAACTTATATAAGGCAAAATATGAAGGCGAAAGAGAAAGAATCTTTACCGCCGTCGTCCGTATTTGAAAAAGGCGACCGTGTGAATCATCATAAATTCGGTGACGGCACTGTGTTGTCCTCGCAGAAATTCGGAAACGACCACAAGCTCGAAATATTATTCGACAGCGGTGAGAAAAAAATACTTATGGCGGTCTTTGCAAGACTGAAAAAGATAAATTAAGTTGAAAGAATGTGATTATTTGTATTTTTATATAAAGGGAAAAATAACTCATAAGAGTGACGGGTTTGTAGTTGTCGAAACAGGCGGTGTCGGCTATAAAATAGCAGTATCGGACACAACGTATAATCTTTTAAAAAACGATGCCGAGACAACTGTTTATACGTATTTGTATCTTCGTGAGGATATAATGGATTTATACGGATTCTCCACTCTTGAGGAGAAGAATATGTTTATCCATTTAATAGGCGTTTCAGGCGTTGGCCCCAAAGCCGCACTCTCAATACTCTCACTCGGAGCTCCGGCAAAGATTGCTGCTGCTGTTATAACAAACGATGCAAAGACTATTCAGAAGGCTCAGGGGATAGGTGCGAAAATCGCAAATCGTATAGTTTTAGAGCTTCGTGATAAGCTAAAGACAGAAGACCTTGACATACCTGAAGACATATGTCCAGAGCCTGTTGATAAGGACAGGCTTAATGAGGCTGTAAATGCACTTATTGTTCTCGGCTACACCGAGAAAGAGGCCGTATCGGCACTTGCAAAGGCAGACCTTTCGCTCGGTACGGAGGAGCTTATAAAATTTGCTTTGAAAAATCTGTTTTAAAGGAGTAGTATGATGTTTGATGAAGAAGAACGCTTTGTCACTACCTCGTTTATAGATGAGGACAATGATATAGAAACAGGACTTCGTCCTAAACATTTGAATGAATATATCGGTCAGGACAAGGCAAAGGAAAACCTTTCTGTGTATATTGCCGCAGCGCTCGAGCGACGTGAATCATTAGACCATGTACTGCTTCACGGACCGCCGGGACTCGGAAAAACTACACTTGCCGGCATTATAGCAAATGAGATGGGCGTGAATATTCGTATAACAAGCGGCCCGGCAATAGAAAAAGCCGGAGATTTAGCCGCGATACTTACAAATTTATCGGAGCATGATATTCTGTTCATAGATGAAATTCATCGCATGAGCCGTACGGTTGAGGAAATACTGTATCCGGCAATGGAGGATTATGCTCTTGACATTATAATAGGAAAAGGCCCGTCGGCACGTTCGATACGCCTTGACTTACCGAAGTTTACGCTGATAGGCGCAACAACAAGAATAGGACTTCTTACTGCGCCGCTTCGTGACAGATTCGGTGTAATAAGCCGTTTGGAGCTTTATTCGGAAAAAGATCTGAAAACAATAGTAACACGGTCGGCGAAAATTCTCGGGGTTGATATTTCCGACGACGGGGCGGCGGAGATTGCTTCACGTTCGAGAGGAACTCCGCGTATAGCAAACCGGTTTTTAAAAAGGGTGCGTGATTTTGCTCAGGTTAAATATGACGGCACTATCACGAGAGAGGTGGCGGGAGACGCACTTTCCCGCATGGAGGTAGATGATAAAGGGCTTGACATGACTGACAGCAGGCTTATACGTGCAATGATTACTCATTTCGGAGGCGGTCCGGTAGGGCTTGAAACAATAGCCGCTACTATCGGAGAAGAACCTAACACCATTGAAGACGTTTATGAACCGTACCTTCTTCAGCTTGGTTTTATAAACCGCACTCCGCGAGGCAGAATTGCAACTAAGGAAGCCTATGAACATTTTGGAATACCGTTTGAAAATTAAGCGTATTTCTTAAGAAGGGGTGTTAACCATGAAAAAAGCCATTACAGCGATGATTATCTTTATATCTGTGTTCTTGTCCCTTGGCGCAAATGCCGCGGGGATGAAAATTCAGTATGATAACAAGACAGTTGAATATACCGGCGAGCCGATGACTGTAACGGTAAATGGTGAGTCTATCAGTATGCCGCTTATGCCGATAATCTTTAATGACCGTGCTTTGGTGCCGGTGCGTGAGGTTTTTGAGGCGATGGACGCTGTTGTTTTATATGACGGCAATAAAAAACAGATAGATATATCACATGGCGATACAAAGATTTCAATTACCATAAACAGTAAAACTGCATATGTAAACAACAAATCCACCACAATCCCCGATAATCTTACGCCTAAGCTTATAAATAAAGTAGGCGAATCGGCAAAAACCATGGTTCCCGTACGCTTTCTTTCCGAAACGCTCGGAATGAATGTTTTATATGACAACGAAACAAGAAACATAGCTATAAGCACTCCGGAGGAGGCGAAGATAATTTCTGCAATGTATTCTTCTATTTCTGAAAATCAGTATTATATCAAGCTGACTGCAAACTGTCAGCTGAAAAATATTGAGCATCAGATAATGAAGAATCCGCTTCGGCTTGTTATTGACATACATGGGGTAGCAAATAATCTCGAATCAAGCAGTATTGCGGACAGTGACAAAATATCCGAAATACGATTCGGATATGAAAGCAACCGTTCAAGAATGGTTATAGACCTTACGAGCATTTATTCTTATAAAATAATAACAACACAGGATAACAGTATGCTTGTAAGCATACTGACAGCAAAAACAGATAAGGAAATTGATATTTCCTCAAAGAATGTTCTTGATACGTATTTTGAAAAGCCAAACATTTTGACCGCCGGAACGAGTAGCGGTACCAATACCAATACCAATACCAATACCAATACAAACACAGGTACCACCGATAAGGATACCGCAGCAAATGCCGGTTCGGACGCTGTTAACACACAGAAAATTGTTGTTATAGATGCCGGGCACGGGCTTCAGGACGGCGGTGCAAACGGAAAAATAAATCCGGACACGGAAGAAGAACAGATAATATATGAAAAAAATCTCACACTCAGCGTTTCAAAGAAAATAAAGCAAAATCTTGAAAAAGCCGGCATTTCGGTGGTAATGACAAGGGAAGGCGACACATATCCTACACTGGATGAGCGTGCTGACCTTGCAAACTCACTGAATGCCGCAATGTTTGTGAGCATACATATAAATTCAAGTGAAAAGCCCGAACCGAGCGGTACGGAGACTTTTTACTGTACAACAAATGATGATGAGGATTATGTATTAAAAAGCAGTCAGCTTGCAAAGGATATACAGACAAATCTCATTGCGAACCTCGGTACAAAGGACAGAGGTGTTAAAACGGCTAATTTTGTTGTAATAAAACAAACCGTAATGCCATCTGTGCTGGTAGAGCTGGGATTTATCTCAAACGAAGAGGAGCTTAAGCTTATGTGTACCGATGATTTTCAGACAAAAGCCGCAAAGGCTGTATCAGATGCAATTATAAAGAATATCGGTACGGTTGTATTACCGTGATGAAAATATAAAAATGAAAGGATTTTAACATGAATTTTAAGAAACTGTCTTTAATTACTGCACTAATTCTTATTACTGTTTCACCTTGTGTTTTTTCGGCATATGAGTGGGCGGAGGAAGCAGTCGGATATTGCGTTGAAAATAAAATAATGCAGGGGATGGGCGACGGTGATATGAACCTTGGCGGTCATCTTACAAAATCGCAAATGGCTAAAATGCTTGGTTTGTCGTTTAATGTTGAAAACCACGACAGTATGCAGGTTAAAGCTGTTCCTGAGACACATTGGTCGTATGATTATGTAAGGAAATTTCAAAACTGCATACTGAAAAAGGATGAGTTTTATCCCGATGAAGATGTTACACGTGAAGAGTTTACGGCAAGTCTTGTACTTGCATCGGGTAAAACAAAGGGCTGGGTTTTAAATTCCACCATAATAGACGACAACTTTTCGGATGCGGATGATGTTGATAAGGATTATAAGTCACTTCTTATTGTAGCTGTTGAACGAGGATATATGATGGGCGAGGCAGGAAAGCTCCGGCCTAAGGATAATCTTACAAGAGCCGAAGCGGCGGCGCTTATATACAGAGTTTTAGAGGCGGCAAAAGGAAACATTACATTGGAGCTTGGCATAGAAAAGACAGAAACGCCGCTTACCGGCGAACCGCAGATAAGCGTAGAATCCGCACAGGCATGGGCAAAGGCAAAGGGTGCACATCAGCGTTTTATTGATATAGCCCCCACATATTGGAAATACGGGGAGCTGACAGGTATAAGACCTGAGGTTTTATACGCACAGGCGGCAAAGGAAACGGGCTTCGGAAAATACGGCGGCAACGTTACGCCTGACATGAACAACTGGGCCGGAATAAAAACAGCTTCGGCGTCCGGCGATAAGCGTGAGGATCACGAAACATTTGCAACGCCTGACGATGGCGTGAGAGCTCATTTCAATCATATGACTGCCTATCTTGGTACAGAGCCTGTGGGCGAAACGCACGGACGTTATCGCGTAGTTAAAACAATTTCATGGGCAGGGACTGTTAAGTATATTGAGGAGCTTGGCGGAAAATGGTGTCCTGATTTATATTACGGATACAGTATTCTGAGAAAATACATAGAGGTAATGGCAGGGTACTGATTGCAAAAGTTTCATGTTTTGTGAAAGGAGCTGATAACTGTAAAATGACTTTTTATATAAATTCTGCATCTAATGCAAAAATAAAATATATAAAATCACTTTCTCAGCGTAAAAACCGAATGAAAAACAGACAATATATTACAGAGGGACTGCGTTCGGCAGAGGAGGCACTCCGCTCCCTCGATACGGATATGCTTGTTGTGACGAAAGAGTGCATAGAAAAGCTCCCGTCAGAGCTTGCAGGGAATGTATATGTGGTTCCTGAGTTTATATTTGAAAAGATAAGCGAAACCGCTTCGCCTCAGGGGGCACTTGCGGTAGTTAACATGAAAGAAAAGCTTCCCAAACTAAGAAATGACGGGGCGTATGTTTATTGCGACAATATACGTGACCCGGGAAATCTCGGAACTATTATCCGTACTGCGGACGGAGCAGGGTTTGACGGTGTTATTCTGTCATCAGACTGCGTTGACTGCTATAATCCGAAAACAATTCGCGCGTGTATGGGCTCGTTTTTCAGGATGAATATTTATGAAAATATGAGTATGTCAGAATTTGACGGTTTTAAAATTTATGGCGGTATATTGGATGATTTTACGAAAGACTACCGTGAGGTGTCATACAGTGGCGGCGTGGTTATTGCGGTAGGAAACGAGGCAAACGGAATCAGTGAAGAAAACAAAAAGTATTGTACGGGAATAAAAATCCCGATTTACGGACAGGCGGAGTCGTTAAACGCGGCAGTTGCGGCGGCACTTATGATGTATGAAGCGGCAAACCAAAGAAGAAAATACAAATAATTAATCTGAAAAAAATTTTAAAGACTTTAAGTTGTGCATAGCGGCACAGAAAGGAAAGGTTATAATAATGAGCGAGGTAAAAGATATTTCCCTTTGGGAAGACGGACAGAGAAAAATTGAATGGGTGAAGGCAAACATGAGCCTTTTAAACAGTATACGTGAGGATTTTGAGCGTGAACAGCCGTTTCGCGGACTTCGTGTTGCGCTGTCTATTCATCTTGAGGCAAAGACTGCGTATCTTTGTAAGGTGCTTGCGGCAGGCGGTGCCGAGATGTATATTACGGGCAGTAATCCTCTTTCAACACAGGATGATGTTGCGGCGTCTCTTGCGCATGACGGACTTAATGTATATGCATGGCACGACTGTACGGCGGAGGAATATGAGCATTGCTTAAGACAGGTAATAGAAGCAAAGCCGAACATTATAATAGATGACGGCGGAGACCTTGTAAATCTTATACACAACGAATACCCCGACTATATTCAGTACGTTATAGGCGGCTGTGAGGAAACGACTACGGGAATAATCAGACTTATTGCCATGAACCGTGAGGGTAAATTAAAATTCCCGATGATGCTTGTAAATAACGCACGTTGTAAATACCTTTTCGATAACCGTTACGGAACAGGTCAGTCGGTATGGGACGGAATAAACAGAACTACAAATCTTATAGTTGCCGGAAAGAATGTTGTTGTGGCAGGCTATGGCTGGTGCGGTAAGGGTGTTGCAATGCGTGCAAAGGGACTTGGCGCTCACGTTATAGTTACGGAGATAGACCCGATAAAGGCACTTGAGGCAAGAATGGACGGATTTAAGGTAATGACAATGACTGAGGCTGCAAAGGTGGGCGATTTGTTCGTTACTGTTACGGGCTGTTCAGGTGTAATAGACACCGATTCGTTTGCTGTTATGAAGAGTGAGGCTATTTTATGCAATGCCGGACATTTCAATGTTGAAATAAACATGGACGCTTTAGAAAAGATTGCTGTTAAAAAGACACTTCGCCGTAACAACATAATGGGCTATGAAATGAGCGACGGTCGTGTAATAAATGTAATAGGCGAGGGCAGACTTGTAAACCTTGCCGCAGGCGACGGACATCCGGCGGAAATCATGGACATGAGTTTTGCAATACAGGCGTTGTCGGCAAAATATCTTGTAGATAATAAGGGTAAGCTTACGTCTAATGTTAATGATGTGCCGGACGGTATAGACAAAGAGGTTGCAGAGCGTAAGCTCCGCTTCTGGGGTATCGAAATTGATAAATTAACTCCCGAACAGGAAAAGTATCTTAACAGCTGGCAGATGTGATATTATGAAAAAGACTTTATATTCTGAATATCTGAATTTAATATTATGCCTCTCGGCTGCGGTGTTTCTCGTTGGTGCATTTACCGGACAATGGCCATGGACGGTGTCGTCTTATAATTCGTATGTTTTGCAGGCGTGTTCATGGTTTTCGGGGCGTCTTGATTTAGGTCAGAATTATTCATGGCTTGAAATTGCAGAGTACGGCGGAAAATATTATATCAGCTTTCCGCCGTTTCCGTCTTATCTGATACTGCCGTTTGCGGCGGTGTTCGGGAGCGGTTTTCAAAGCGGATTTATAGCTTTTGCATCGTTTATTTTAGCAGGTGTGTATTGCTTTAAGCTTATAAAGCACTATTCACCGTCTTGCGAATATGCCGGTTTTTATGCACTCTTTGCAACGGTTTGTTCAAATTACTTCTTTATAGGAATAAATGACTGGGTTTGGTTTATTGCACAAAATTTATGCTTTACACTGAGCGTTGCGGCTATTTATTATGCTTCGTGTGCTAAAGGCGGAATTGCTTTTACGCTGTGGGCGTGTGCTGTGGGTTGTCGTCCGTTTTCTATAATGTATTTTCCGCTTCTTGTTATAATATGCTATAAAAATTCAAAGCTTAAGAAAGGTAATTTTGTACTTAAACTGATAAAATGGGGGATAGTACCGTTTATTATAGGTGTGTCTTACATGACACTTAATTTCTTGCGGTTTGGTAATCCGTTTGAGTTCGGGCATAACTATTTGCCTGAGTTTATTGAGGCGGAGAACGGTCAGTTTTCGCTATCGTATTTTTTTGCAAATCTTCCGTGCCTTGTAAAGCTTCCGCCGCTTACTGAAAAGGGTTTTGAGTTCCCGGCGTTTAACGGCATGAATATGTTTGCGGCAAGTCCGATATTTATTTTCGGGGCTGTGGCGTTTGTAAAAAGGATAATAAAAGGCGATATGGCATCGGCTGTTGCGCTTTTATGTTTATGCACAGAGTTGTTTTTTATACTGTGTCATAAAACCATGGGCGGCTCTCATTACGGAAACAGATATACGGTGGATGTTTTGCCTTTTGCAATATACGCTGTTGCAAAGGATAGCGTAAAGAAACCCAATGCACTGTGGACTGCTCTTGCAATTACAGGCTTTGGGCTGAACTTTGGCTGGATAATAAGATATTTCCTGTAAACGAAAAAAACAAGCCAATGGCTTGCTTTTTCCTTATGAATGTAACTTATAGTTATTAGCAGATATTAAACGCCAATGTATGTATCACCGTCTAATACCCAATTAATACTCTACGAATACTATTATAACATCAGTTTTTAAAATTGTCAAGCTATATTTTAAAAAAATTTTAAAATATCTGTAATACACAAAAAATATTTTGAAATTATAGATATTTTTCACAAAATTGTGAAACATGATAAATTAACGCTTATTTTTATGGCTGAAAATACCTGTTTATCTGCTATTGACAATAAAAGTAAAAAGTGTTAAAATATATACACAATCAGTTTCCGGAGGCATATTATGAATTTGAAAAGAATGGGATATATTTTTTTGTTTTTATATGTTGTAATTACGGTTTTAATATTTTGTAATTCGCTTCGGGATGCGGATTTGTCTACTGAGCAAAGCTCCGTTATTGTCCGGATTATAGAAAACATAGTTATTGCCATCGGGAAAATGCCCGATACGGATGCAATAACTTTCAGCGTGAGAAAAGCGGCGCATTTTATAGAATTTGCGGCTCAGTCCGGTATGCTCGGTTTGTTTTTCATATTTACATCCGATGTATTTCGTAACAAGATTATATATATTCTGTTCTCAGGTCTTTTAACGGCGTGTATTGATGAGTTTTTGCAGATTTTTCCCGCCGGGCGGTCTTCTCAGGTGAGCGATGTGTTTGTTGATTTTACAGGGGCTGTTGCGGCTGTTTTAGTATGTATTTTAATATTTAATTTTAAGCGTAAAAGGAGGTTTGGTGCATGGATGGATTCTGGCAGTTGATGGGAATTATATACGGTCTTAATTTTATTGCGCTTATAGTGATTGTATGCTTTGAACGGCGTGACCCGGTTGTTAGTCTTGCATGGGTGCTTGGATTTACGGCGCTTCCGGTAATAGGATTTATAATCTTTCTTATTTTCGGGCGCGGTCTTAAAAAGAAGACTCGTGATATGTATGCCGGTAAATGGCGTATGAACATAGATTTAACAGAAAAAATGAAAAAATTTGCTGAGCAGAAGGAACTTACCGAAAAATTGAGAGGCGAATACAGCGACCTTATGCTCTATCTTTTAAATACAAACAACAGTATTTATACCGAAAATAACAACGTCAGGATTTTTACCGATGCAAAAGACAAGTATGTTACGCTGCTTGAGGATATAAGAAACGCAAAGCATACGATAAATATTTTGTATTTTATAATAAGAAACGATGAGATAAGTAAAAGAATAATACGGGCTCTTGCTCAGAAGGCGAGCGAGGGGGTTGAGGTTAAGTTTATATATGACGATGTGGGCTGTTTGAGAACCTCAAAGCATATTTTCAGACCTCTTATTGAAGCCGGCGGAAGGGTTTGCCCGTTTTTTCCCGTAAACCTTTTTGCATATACCAAAATTAACCACAGAAACCACAGGAAAATAGTTGTTATAGATAATGAAATAGGATATGTTGGCGGAATGAATATCGGTGAGGAGTATATGGGTAAGAAAAAGCCGTCGCCCTGGCGTGATACGCATCTGCGTATAGCAGGTGATGCGGTAACATATCTTCAGAAGGTGTTTGCGCTTGACTGGCTGTTTTCTACAAAAGAAAATCTGTCTGTTGATATTCATAAATATTTTGAACGTCCGAAAAAGGATTACGGAACAAGCGGTATTCAGATTGTGGCGAGCGGTCCTGATTCGGATAATGAGGAGATAAAGTGCGGAATGATAAAGATGCTGTCTAAGGCAAAGAAAACGGCGTATCTCCAGACTCCGTATTTTGTTCCTGACAGCGCATTTTTAACAGCAATCGAGCTTGCGGCAAAATCGGGAGTTGAGGTTGTTGTCATGATTCCGGCAATACCCGATAAGCAGTATGTTTATTATACCACATATTCGTATATAGGTGAGCTTTTAGATGCCGGTGTTAAGGTGTATACCTATCCTGCATTTTTACATGCTAAGGCTATGGTGATAGATGATGAGGTTTTAACGATAGGCACATCCAATATGGATGTAAGAAGCTTTCAGCTGCATTTTGAAGTTAATGCCTTTATATATGACAGTACAGTTGTGTCAGAATACGCGCGTATATTTAAAAAGGATTTACGCGAGTGTCATGAAATAACTGTGGACGAATATAAGAAACGTGGAATTATACAGCAGATGAAAGAGGGATTTTTCAGACTGTTCTCACCTATAATGTAGAGAGAGGATTTTTTCTATGAATTTACCTGATGAATTTAAAGAACGGATGAAGAAGATGCTCGGAGCAGAGTGTGATGATTTTGTATCAGCGTTCTCGGCGGATGCGGAAAATACAGCCGTTCGCATAAACACTTTTAAAGATGACAGGGGATTTATAAGGGATAAGCTGTCGCTTTCGGATGGTGTTAAATGGTGTAAGGATGGGTTTTATACCGATAAAGAAAAAATTTCGGGCAAGCATCCTTATCATATGGCGGGGCTTGTATATTTTCAGGAGCCGTCGGCAATGGCGCCTGTTGAGGCACTTGATGTAAGACCGGGTTGCCGTGTACTTGATATGTGTGCCGCTCCCGGCGGAAAAACAACACAGATAGCGGCAAAGCTTAAAAATACAGGGATTATTGTATCTAATGAGATAGTTCAGAAGCGTGCTAAAATACTTGCTGAAAACGTGGCAAGACTGGGCTTTTCAAATGTTGTTGTAACAAATGAGGAGCCACCGGCGATAGCAGAAAAATATAAGAGTTTTTTTGATATTGTGATAGTAGACGCTCCGTGCTCGGGCGAGGGAATGTTTCGTAAAGAGCAGCAGGCGATTGAATGCTGGAGCGTTGCACATACTGTATCATGCGGAATAAGGCAGAAGAATATTATAGAAAGTGCAATGGAGTGCCTTGCACCGGGCGGACAGCTTCTTTATTCTACCTGCACCTTTGCGCCGGAGGAGAATGAAGAGGTAGTTGAGTTTATACTGAATAATTATCCGTATATGAAGCTTGAAAATCCCGGAAGTCTTTCGATGCTCCGAAGCTCCGCGGAGCCTCTTTGTGGAGCAAAGAGAATCTATCCGCATAAGCAAAGAGGTGAAGGACATTTTATCGCACTTCTTCGTGATACACGTGCATCTTCGACGTATGAGGAGAGGAGCAGGAAAAATAATGATAATAAGCTCTATCGTGAGTTTGAGGAAAAACATCTGAATGTTCGTCTTGAAGGGAATTTTACGGAGTTTGGCGAGAATTTATATCTTTTGCCGGACGGTATAAATATTGATAAAATAAAGGTCGTTTGTGCCGGACTTTATCTCGGTGTAATAAAGAAAAATCGGTTTGAGCCGTCGCACAGCCTTTGTCTTTCTTTAAAGCAGGAGGATTTTAAAAATTCAGTAAGCTTTGATGCTGAGGCGGAAATTCTTAAAAAATATCTTGCCGGAGAATGCATCCCGTGCGACAAAAACGGATGGACGGCAGTTTGCACAGACGGTTTCCCCATAGGCTGGGGCAAGGCATCCGGTGGGATGCTGAAGAATCATTTTCCTAAATTTATGAGAAGATAAATTATAGTTTATCTACGATAAAACAGTAGGTTTTCGGTGTCGCTTTGCTTGCCTCCCTTGCCTAAAGGGAGGGGGACCGCTTGCGGTGGAGGGATATTGATTTTTCTATATCTTTACTACATATTTTCAATACATAG
>JAZTZP010000029.1:0-27390 GCA_045637525.1 Clostridia bacterium
ATAACTTGCGGCAAATTGGCCGCAAATTTCACTCGCATTTATGCGAATTTCACCCAACCATAATGGTTGGATTTCACTTTTTGCCTATGGCAAAAAATTTCACTGTAAATTATAGTTTATCTGCGATAAACTATAATTTATAAGTTTGTTCATAAAAAATTAATTCATTCAGAAGTCGTGGAAAAAATGTAAATTCTATTGACAAACAGATGATTTTGTTGTATAATTTTTTATATAAAGTTTTTGGAAGGAATGAACTTATATGATAAATAATATTGAAATAATTTTACCGAAAAGGATATATGTGTTAAGAGAACGGAAAAATCAGGATATAAAGAACAGGCCTGAGGAGTTCAGTCTGTATTTTAAGAATTTTATTCATCCGGTTTATCCGTGGCATGATATTACGGTTGAATGCGAATACGGAAAGAATTTAGGGAATTGCTGGAGACTTGTGCCGTATCCGGATGTGGATGAGTTTGAGCTTAAGATAAAAATTTATGATGAGTACGGAAATCTTGTGGTAAGCAAGGGTACAGTTATAGAATTATACGACAGGGACGTTTCGGAGCCTTTTAATATAATATGCATAGGCGACAGCATGACTCATAAATCCGAATACGTGGCACAGATGCAGAACAAGCTTTATAATGTATTTACGCGAGGTACACGAAGCTTTGACGGGCATGTGTTTACTAAAGGAAGAGGAGGCTGGGCATACAGTACTTATTTTGAAAGAGCTTATCTGCCGGAGGGGGGCGGAAGTCCTGTTTCTCCGTTTTTGTTCCCTGAAGGAATAGATGGTAAAGATTATTTCGGTGACATAGATTATTTTGAAAAGCTGACCGATGAAACCAGAAGTACATATAATTTTGACGGATTTACGGCTCAGAAGATAAGTGAGGGGCAGTATTATCACAAGGCCGGCAAGCTTTATCGATATGGTGAGGATAAACCGGTGGCGGATGGTGTTAAATGGGAATTCAGCTTTAAGAAGTATCTGGAAAGAAATAATATAAAAACGGATGCGGTATCACTGCTTTTGGGTGCAAATGATTTGCAGCTTACACCTTATGAGCGTACTTACGAGGATACGGTAAGATTTGTTGAAAATACGAAAAGGTTTGTCGAGGCGATAAAAGCGGCTGATGAAAGCATAGACGTTATTATAAATTTGCCGGTTTGCGGAGCGGAGCAATATGCGTGGGGAATGCAGCTCGGATGTTATGGCTCTGAGAAAAACTATGCACATAATATGCGTTCGCTCAGCAAGGCACTTATTCAGGAATTTGACGGGAAGGACGGCGTATATATATGTCCGATGATGTGTTGCATTGATAACGAATACGGTTTTGCACACGCAAGTGCAAACGTTAATATGTATGACAACACGCAGATTTTGTATCAGTCTAACTGGGTTCATCCGAACAGCGTAGGCTATAAACAGATGGGAGATGCTCTGGCAGGTACTGTTGAGATGCTCAGACATAAAAAATAAAACGGAGTGTGGATGAAGGTGAAGCTGAGGTATAAGATTATTATTCTCGTGGCTGTGGCTGTTGTTATGGGAGCTGCACTTATCGGGATTACAAACTGTATTGTTATAAAAACTGCCGCTCCTCATATTTTAAAGTCGGCATCTGAAATAAGAGGGGAATATGACTGCATAATCGTGCTCGGTGCCGGGGTGTTTGGTGATAATACGCCGAGTGCTGTTCTTGAGGACAGGCTTATTACGGGAATTGAGTTATATAAACACGGAGCGGCGGGTAAAATAATAATGAGCGGTGATCATGGCAGAAAAGAATATGACGAAGTGAATACTATGAAAAATTATGCCATTGATGAGGGAATACCGTCTGATGATGTATTTATGGATCATGCAGGGTTTTCTACATATGAGACTATGTACAGGGCGAGAGACGTTTTTGAGGCGAAAAGAGTCCTGGTAGTAACGCAGAAATTTCATATGGCACGTGCTTTATATATTGCAAATTCGCTGGGGCTTGAGGCTGATGGGGTTATGTGCGACCGCAGAAGATATATGTATGAAACACGAAACAATATACGTGAGGTAGTTGCGAGGACAAAGGACTGTTTTTATGTATGGTTTGATGTTTTGCCGGAATTTCTCGGTGAGACAATACCGGTAAGCGGCAATGGCGATTTGACCAATGATTAGACGAAAAAAATATAATTTCGTATTCAGCTTTTAGAAAAGGCGGAATAGGTATTGACACAGGACATGAAAGGATATATAATATGAAATGGGGAGTAGCACTTGCCGGTGGCGGCACAAAGGGTTCTTATCATATTGGCGTATGGAAAGCGGTGCAGGAGCTTGGTCTTCAGATCGAAGCGGTTGCAGGTACTTCAATAGGGGCGGTGAACGGCGCTCTTATGGTTTGCGGCGACTATGATGCGGCGCTTGAGATATGGCACAGCGTGGAGCTTATGGACATAATAAATCTTCCGCCGGAAACGAAGGAAAATACAAATTTATTCCATTTAAAGAACATGACTGCCATTGCAGGTGAGATATATAAAAACAGCGGTCTTGATGTTACTCCGTTTGAACGGCTGATAGAAAGATATATAGATGAAGACAGGGTAAGAAATTCGCCGGCAGACTATGGTCTTGTTGCATTTAATTTAAGTGACAAGACGAATGCACATTTGTTTAAGAGTGAAATTCCGGTCGGGAAGCTTAATGAATATATTGTCGCAAGTGCGGCTTTTCCCGGATTTAGGCCTAAGAAGATAGACGGTGATGTGTTTGTGGACGGCGGTGTTTCAAATAATATACCTGTGAATATGCTTATAGAGAAGGATTGTCTGAATATTTTGGAGGTGGACGTCGGCGGAATAGGCATAGTGAAGGGTGTTAATAAATCAGGACGGAATATCGTTAAAGTGAGGCCCGGAGAAAGCCTTGTCGGTATGATGGATTTTGATCGCACGTCCATTGAGAATAATATCAGTCAGGGATATTTTGATACAATGAAGGCGTTTGGAGTATATACCGGGGAGTATTATTATTTTTCGGCGGCAGATTATTTAAGTGCAAGACGGAATTTATCGGGGGATATTATTTCGGGACTTGAGGCTGCTGGGAGGGTTCTCGGAGCGGAGAGGTTTGTCGCATATACGGTGGAGGCGTTTTTAAAAGAGGTTATGAGGCTTTTTGAACAGCAAAGCAGAATATTTGATGAAAAGTTTTTCAAGCTTTCGGACGAAAAGAATATCATGTGCTGTATCAGCGATGCCATAGTAAGCGGAAATACGGATTTATTTAATAATAAAATAGTTTCCGGTCTTTCGGGTGATATATTTGAAGGCGCACGTGCTATGGCATATTTCATAAAATCAGGTAAAAGCATCGGATAAGGAAGGATTTGGGTTGTTTGAAGAAGAAGGTATTTATAGTTTTAATTATTGCTATTATCGGAATAGTTATATACGGTATAAATTATCTCAGGTCGCCTCTTAACTCGCAGAAGCCGGAGCATGCAACTGTTGAGGTAAAGGTTGATGTTGACGCTGTGTTTGTTCGTGATGAGGATGTTTATACGGCACCTAACAACGGTTATGCGTATTATATGTACAGCGACGGTGAGCGTATGAAAAAGGGCGCTATGGCATCGTGCGTGTATGCAGGTGTGCCTACGGAGGATCAGCTAAAGGAGCTTTCGGCGATTGACAGAAAGCTTAAAAGCTCTATGTATTCGGCATCAAACAGTATTGATGTCAGCACTGACCCGGAAGCGGCGGAAAATAAAATAGACAGCTTCAGACGTGAAATTATAGAGGCTTCAAAGTCGGCTGACGTTTATTCTGTTGGCGAGTATAAGGCGATGATAAACGCTGTAAGAGCTAACGAAACTACTGTTGAATATATAGAAACAGAAGAATCTTTAAGGAGCATGAGAGAAGCGACAGAGCTGAAAATAGGTTTTGACAAGCATGAGATATACAGCGAGCATTCCGGGGTGTTTACTACAATACTTGACGGACTTGAAAAGGTTTTAACTCCCGAAAATATAAATAATATAACGATAAAAGAGCTTGAGAGCGTATATAATATTCAGGGACAGGCTTCTTCGCGTAATGTGAAAAAGGGCGAGCCTATATTTAAAATTGTTAATAACCATGAATGGTATGTGCTTGTTTCAACGGATGCGAAAAATGTCGAGGGGTATGAGGTTGGAAAGCGCATAAATATGCGTTTTGATAATATTCCCGGTGAAGAAACGGAAGGCAGAATTGTAAATATAAAATATGAAGGCGCCAAAAAGGAAACGGCACTTGTTTTTATCCAGTGTCAGACGTATCTTGAGGGTGCATATTCATTCAGAGAGAGTAAGGGTACGATAATATTTGATAAGTATTCGGGATATAAGGTTCCGGTTCAGGCGGTGAGAATAGAGGGCGATCAGAAGAGTGTGATGGCATCGGATAAGAACAGACATGCTTTATATCCGGTCAGAGTTCTTTATACAGATATAAAAGAAGGTTATTCGATTGTTGAGTCGGTAAAGGATTCTGAATATCAGCTTGATAACGCCGATTACATAATACTTGGCGAACGATAACCGGGTAATTGCACAGAACGATAACGGAAAGGAGCTGTGATTTCGAGTTGAGTATCAGCGAAAATCTTGAAACGGTACGAAGGAATATTTCCGCTTCGTGTGAAAACAGCGTACGAAGTCCGGAGGAAATAACTCTTATAGCCGTAACGAAAACACATCCGCCGGAGCTTATAAATGAAGCGATTGACGCAGGTGTTACGGATATTGGAGAAAACAAGGTTCAGGAGATTATGGACAAGTATGATAAGGTAACGCCCGGAGTGAGGTGGCACCTTATAGGACATTTGCAGACAAACAAGGTGAAATATATAATAGATAAGGTGTGCATGATACATTCTGTTGATTCGATACGTCTTCTGGATGAAATCGAAAAACAGGCGGCGAAGCATAATCGCATAATGGATATTCTTATTCAGATAAATATTTCCGGGGAGGAAACAAAATCCGGCATAAAACCGGAGGAGCTCGATGAATTGCTTGAGTATGCCTCGGGGCTTGCTCATGTAAAAGTAAGAGGCTTAATGACGATTGGTGTGAAATGTTACGATAATATTACAAATAAATTATATTTTGATAACATATATGGCATTTTTATTGACAAAAGCCTAAAAAAATATGATAATATATCTATGGACTATTTATCCATGGGCATGAGCGGTGACTATGAGCTTGCAATAGAATGCGGCTCGAATATGGTGCGTGTCGGCAGTGCTGTTTTTGGAAAAAGGTTTTACGATATATAACAGGTATTGGGTGTACTTGTAATAAATAATAATATGCGGAGGTTTAATATTATGGGGATAGTAGATTCATTCAAGGGTTTTATAGGTATTGATAACGAAAATGACGAGTACGATGAGTACGATGATGCGTATGCTGAGGAATATGATGACGATGAGGAAATAGAAGAAGAATTCAGACGTCCTCAGACTTTTACTTCTTCAAGAAGAAGTACTATGGGTTCGGTACAGACATCTCCGGGCAGAGGCTCTATATCCATAATCAAAATTAAGAAATACGAAGATGCGGAGACTCTTGCTTCTATTTTAAAATCAGGTCGTCCGATTATTTTTGATGTTGCTGAAATGGAAGAGCCGAAAGAGGCTGGCAAGGTTGTGGACTTTATGTCAGGTGCTGTTTTCGGACTTGACGGAAGCATAAAAAGAGTTTCGGGTGGAATATTCCTCGCTGTTCCGAATACAATGAATATTACAAACGATGAAATAAACAAAAGAGCTTCAAGCTCGATAAAGCTTGACTTTTAAGACGTCGGAGTGATTTTAAATTGGTAAAAAATTCAGAGGATAAGCTCCTTTTAGACAGACTTTCGGATTTGTGTGACAGATGTGACAGATACGGAAGTGCGGTTTTCGGAAGCTTTATTGATGAAGGCGGACTGGCTCTTGCAGAGGATTATTTATATCCTCCGCCGGGGGTGAGTACGCTTTCTTATGGCGGTTATGAAAATGCCTCAAGACGTATGTACGGTGCATTCCCCGAATGGGAAGAGCCTGATACGGAGGCGTTTCCGATTTCTTGCATACGTATTAAATATACGTATGGAACAAAGCTCAGTCATCGTGATTATCTGGGAAGCATACTGGGGTTAGGTCTTGACAGGAGCAAAATCGGCGATATAATTACGGCGGATGACGGGGCGTATGTTTTTGTATGCACTGAGACTGCCGGTTATATTACGGCAAACCTTGAAAAGGTCGGCAGACGTGGGGTAAAATGCATGCTTTGCGAAAAGGATGATATTAAAATACCTGAGCCGGAGTTTGAGGATATAAGCTGTGTTGCGGCGTCTTTACGCCTTGACGCTGTGGTATCCGGAATGCTTGGTGTTTCAAGAAATGTTGCATCAAAGCTTATAAGCGAAGATCGTGTGTCGGTAAATCACAGGGTGCGTTCTGACGGGGCTAAGACTCTTACACCGTCGGATGTAATAGCTGTACGCGGTTACGGTAAGTTTATTTTTGTCGAAAGCGGTGCAAATACACGCAGTGGCCGTATTCATCTGCAGATTAAAAAGTATGTGTGATGAAATTCTTATCAGCCCACCGGTAAGAATCAGGTTTTTCATCATTGTTGTGGGCAGAAAGGTATGGAAGTTGTCATGTTAAAGCCTATTGATATTCAGGAAAAGGAATTTGAAATAAAAATGCGTGGCTATGACCGTGACGAGGTTGATGATTTTCTTGACGAAATTATCGAAACGCTTGATGTTTTATACAAAACAAATAAGTCCTTGCAGCAGCAGGTGAATACTCTCGAAAAGGCTGCGGGCGATATTGAGAGCGCAAAGGAAGCTGTTGAGCTTGCAAGATACCAATGTGATGAAATGAAAAAAAGAGCACATACCGAAGCACAGCAGATAATAGAGAATGCAAAGAAAAATGTAAGCGATGTTGAAAAAAGTATTGAAATGGAATATCTTAAGAAGCAAGAGATGATATTGAATTTCAAAGAAAATATAGCGGATTTTAAAAAGAATATTCGCGAAAGCTGTAATGAGCTTATGGCGGTTGTTGATAAAATGGAATAAATACGTGAAAGGAATAAAAGATTATGTACGAGAAAGTATCTACGGATTTGAATTTTGTGGAACGTGAAAAAAGAGTAGAAAAGTTTTGGAATGATAAAGACATATTCAGAAAGAGTATAGAGCAGAGAGCTGCCGGGGAAACGTATACGTTTTATGACGGACCTCCGACTGCAAACGGAAAGCCTCACATAGGTCACGTTCTTACACGTGTTATCAAAGATATGATTCCGAGATACAAGACGATGAAGGGGTATAAGGTTTTGCGTAAGGCCGGCTGGGATACTCACGGACTTCCTGTTGAACTTGAGGTTGAAAAGCTTCTCGGTCTTGACGGGAAGGAACAGATTGAAGAATACGGTCTGGAGCCGTTTATCAAAAAGTGTAAGGAAAGCGTATGGAAATATAAGGGCATGTGGGAGGATTTCTCCGGTACTGTCGGCTTCTGGGCTGATATGGACGATCCTTATGTAACTTACGATAATAACTTCATTGAGTCTGAATGGTGGGCTCTTAAGAAGATATGGGAACAGGGCCTTTTATATAAGGGGCATAAGATAGTTCCTTACTGTCCTCGTTGCGGAACTCCGCTTTCAAGCCATGAGGTTGCACAAGGATATAAGGATGTTAAGGAAAAGTCGGCAATTGCGAAGTTTCGTGTTAAGGGCAAGGATAATGAGTTTATTCTTGCTTGGACAACAACGCCATGGACTTTGCCGTCAAACGTTGCACTTTGTGTGAACCCTGATGAGACTTATGTTAAGGTTTGCGTTGGTGATGTGTTCTATATACTTGCTGAGGCACTTCTTGACAGCGTTATTGATGGTGAATATACAGTTATCGAAAAATATATCGGAACTGATCTTGAATATACAGAGTATGAACCGCTGTTTGATTTTGCAAAGCCTGACAAAAAGGCTTATTATGTAGTGTGCGACCATTATGTAACACTTACAGACGGTACGGGTGTTGTTCATATAGCGCCGGCTTTCGGTGAGGACGACGCAAATGTCGGAAGAAAATATGACCTTCCTTTTGTACAGCTTGTTGACTCAAAGGGTGAGATGACTAAGGAAACTCCATGGGCAGGTATGTTCTGCAAGGATGCGGATAAAGAGGTATTTGAGGATCTTAAAAACAGAGGTCTTTTATATGCAGCGTTGCCGTTTGAGCATTCTTATCCGTTCTGCTGGAGATGCGATACTCCGCTTATTTACTATGCACGTGACACCTGGTTTATAAAGATGACTGAGGTGCGTGAAAATCTTATAAAGAATAACAACAAAATAAACTGGATTCCGGAAAGTATCGGAAAAGGCCGTTTTGGAGACTGGTTAAACAATGTTCAGGATTGGGGAATAAGCCGTGACCGTTATTGGGGTACTCCGCTAAATATCTGGGAGTGTGAATGCGGACACCGTCATTCTATCGGCTCAATTGAAGAACTGAAGTCAATGAGCGATAACTGCCCTGATGATATAGAGCTTCACCGTCCGTATATTGATGCGGTGACTATTAAGTGTCCTGAGTGCGGAAAAGAAATGCACCGTGTGAAGGAGGTTATAGACTGTTGGTTTGACTCGGGAGCGATGCCTTTTGCACAGTGGCATTATCCGTTTGAAAATGAGGATATATTTAAGGATAACTTCCCGGCAAACTTCATTAGTGAGGCTGTTGACCAGACGAGAGGCTGGTTCTATTCGTTGCTTGCGATATCAACGCTCATCTTTGATGAGACACCATATAAAAACGTTATAGTTCTCGGTCACGTTCAGGACGAGAACGGTCAGAAGATGTCGAAGTCGAAGGGAAATGCTGTGGATCCGTTTGATGCACTGGCTGAGTATGGTGCAGACGCTATAAGATGGTATTTCTATGTAAATTCAGCTCCGTGGCTGCCGAACAGATTCCACGGCGGAGCGGTTGTTGAAGGTCAGCGTAAGTTTATGGGTACATTCTGGAATACTTATGCGTTCTTTGTGCTGTATGCAAATATTGACGGTTTTGATGCTTCAAAGTATACTCTTGAATACGATAAGCTGTCGGTAATGGATAAATGGCTTTTATCAAAGCTTAATACTCTTGTAAAGACGGTTGACGAATATCTTGCGGATTACAAGATAACGGAGCCGGCAAGAGTGCTTGAAGAGTTTGTTGATGAACTCAGTAACTGGTATGTAAGACGTTCAAGAACACGTTTCTGGGTGAAGGATATGCCGCAGGATAAGATTAATGCGTATATGACTCTGTATACTGCATTGGTGACTCTTGCAAAGGTAAGTGCGCCTATGATTCCGTTTATGACTGAGGATATATATCAGAATCTTGTTCGCAGTATTGATAAAAATGCTCCTGAAAGTATACATCTTTGCGATTATCCTGTTGCGGATGAGTCATTTATTGATAAAGAGCTCGAAAAGAACATGGACGAGATTTTAAAGATTGTTGTTCTCGGACGTGGTGCAAGAAATAATGCAAATATCAAGAACAGACAGCCTATCGGACTTATGTATGTTAAGGCTGAAGCAGAGCTTGATGATATGTATAAGGAAATAATAAAAGAAGAGCTCAACATCAAGAATATAGAGTTTACAAATGACGTTGCATCATTTACTTCCTATTCGTTTAAGCCACAGCTCAGGACTCTCGGCAGACGTTTCGGAAAGAATATAAACGAAGTGCGTGAGATTTTAGCAGGTCTTGACGGAAACAAGGCTTTTGCAGAGCTTAAGGCGAATGGCGCGATAGTAATTAATGTTGACGGTGCTGACGAGAGCCTTTCTGAAGAAGATTTACTTATCGAAACAGCTCAGAAAGAGGGATTTGAGGCAAATTCGGACTACGGGATTACTGTTGTTATAGATACAAACCTTTCTGAAGAGCTTATTGAGGAAGGATTTGTAAGAGAAGTGATAAGCAAGGTTCAGACAATGCGTAAGGAAGCCGGATTTGAGGTAATGGATCATATTACTCTCGGTATAACCGGAAACGCAAAGATCGAAGGTATTGTAATGAAAAACGCTGAAAACATAAAGTCGGAAGTATTGGCTGACAGTGTTGAATCGGCTGAGATGCGTGTTTCAAAGGAATGGAACATAAACGGTGAGAACGTTACAATAAGTGTTGAAAAAATCTGACAAGAGATTATAAGAAGCCATCAGGAAAGCTCCTGATGGCTTCTGTATTTTGTGGGAGATACGCCTGTTTTTTGCTTGAATATATTTGAAAAATAGTATTCATCGGCAAAGCTCAGATTATATGATATTTGCTTTATGGTCAGATTTGTATTTTTCAGCATGCTTTTTGCAAGCTCCACTTTTTTATCCATGAAATATGAGTATGGGGTGGTTTTGTATGAATCCTTAAAAAGCCGTATGACCTGTGATTCGGATTTTGATGCGAAATCACACAGCTCTGAGATCCGGAATTTTTTTGTTATACGCATATCAAGAAATTCGCGCATTTGTGTTGGTAGGGAGACAGGTTTGTTTTCTGTTTTTTTGTGAAGATACATTTTATAAAAGATTTTGTTCAGTATTTCAATTATACAAAATGTGTGGTCTTTTTCTGTATCGGTTGCTTTTTCGATTATTTCACAAAGCTCGTTTTTTATATCTAAATCTTTGAAGTAGTTTATGTTTTTTAGCTGATATCCTTCAATAAGCTCATTCACCATTCTGCCACACAGGTTTATAAAGTATTTCTTCCACGGATTTTCAGCGTCGGAGTAATAGTGATGATCCTGACCCGATTGCAGGAAATAGCTGTCACCACCGCCGGGGTGATAGCGCATGGTATCAGCGATAACAGTGCCTGTACCGCTTTCGACGTATTCAATGCAACAGATTTGTGATTTGTTTCTTGTTATGGTGTATGTTTTGTCACAATATGACACTCCGCATATTTGTAAATCAATAAGCTCTTTATGGAGCGCCGACTGGTTTATGGAGTAAATATCTTCTTTCATGCGTGTTTTCCTCATTTTATGTTGGTTTATTGGTATTATAACAGAATAGTTATGGACTGTCAATAGTTAAAGTATAATTTGTCAGAGAAATTTTTTCATATTTTGTACAGCTGAATATCACGGGTTTTGAATGAATTAATTTTTTATGAATAAAATTATAAATTATAGTTTATCTGCGATAAAGTAGTAGGATTCCGATGCCGCTTTGCAAGCCTCCCTTGCCTAAAGGGAGGGGGACCGCTTGCGGTGGAGGGATATTAATTTTTCTATGTTTTTACTATATATCCCTCCGTCACAGCTTACGCTGTGCCACCTCCCTTTAGCCAAGGGAGGCTTTAGCAAAGCGTATCGCACGCAGACTGCAAACACGCAGATAAACTATAATTTATATTTTTGTTAACAATTTATTTACTCATTCAAAAACCCTAAGCTGAATATTTACAGATATTGACAAAAAAATGAATGTATGATATAATTAGGTATATGAAACGGATTGGTGGAGATCACACTATTAAAATTCTGAAAAAATGGAGCCCCGTATTCTAAGGATGGAACGTATACAGCCACCAGAAAGAAATCGATTATTTTACCGGCTGGAGAAACTGCTCAAATAGAGATATGTTTTACAGAAATAGCGTAGGTATGGGATTTAAAGAGGTGAGCCGAAAATGCATGTCCCCTTTTGGCCCGAATTAATACGTGAAGGGAGCGGATAAAGGTGAGTAGAACGCCTGCAGTGTGCAAGAAAATGCACGTCCCCAACCATGTTGGCACGTTTATGAAAGGATATATGGTTACAGTAATTATTCTTGTAAGTTTGGTTGCTGTTTTATCGGTTTTTTTGTTGCCGGAGCGTATAGAGTTTACATTTCTTGAGTCGATTAATAATAGTCCTTATTATCATGAATGTCCACAAGTAGTGTTAATACATGACACTGAAGATTATTTGTATGATAAACTTAATTTATCAGAATATAATATTGATTTGGAAAATAATTCTATTTTAATTATTAAGGATGGTATTTTAAAGAATGTAAAGCAAATAAAGAAACATTTTTCTTTTCCTATGTATACAAACTTTATTAAAATTAATATTGATGGGAGCAAAGGAGAAGATGGGATTTTTGTGTATGCAATTCATAAGAATGATGTATATTTTGATGAAAGATATAATGAAAAAGATTATTTTTATTGAAGGAATATGAACGTGAGATAGTTGGTGACGTCAGATTGTTGAATAATTCATAATTTCAAAAATTTCACTTCTGACAAATATCGGGTTTATGCGATTTGTTCGATTTGATTATGCATAAATTTTGAGTTTTCCGACAGTCTGACGTTTCTTTTTGGCTAACTTGGCCTTTGGCCTCATTTGGCCTCCCATTGGGGAACGGGGTTGCTTTCTAAGTTGAGAGGATAGGAGTACAAAAATATGGAAAACATTTCATTTTTAATTTTTAAGCAGTATGAAACTTTAGTTGATTTTCTTTTAATTATTGTGAGTATAATAGGAATAATAAGTGCTACTGAAAAGAAAAAAAGAAGAATAATGATAATAGTAAGTAGTACTGTTTTACTATTAAATTTAGTATCCGGAGGGTCTGGTGCTATTAATTTATATGCAGCGTTTAAGGGCATCATCAGTTTAGAAATAAGAGATTTTTACTATATGATACTTGTCATATTGGAAATGGTAAGTTTGATATGCGCGATTACGAAAAAGTATAAAGCATATATTTTAATAACGTCAATTATATTAATATTGCTTGGATTAAGATTTTATAAAAATTTTGATGAATGGATGTTTTTAAGTCCATTATCAACAGCTGTGATAAACGGTAGTGCGAGGTGAAGAATTAAAGTGATAGTCTGACGTTTCCTTTTGGCTATGCCTGAGCTTTCATTTGCAATAAATATGTTTTTTAAACGCACAGTGAGTTGTTTTGATTTTAACCGATGCAGAGCTTTTTGCATCGGTTAAAATTTTTATAGGGGAATATGCATGGTTTTTGGTGTAAATTTTTATGATTTTTTTACGTATCGGGAGGAATTTTGAAAATAATGTCCTTATATAAAGAAAATAACTAAAAAATTTTCAAAAAACTATTGAAAAATTTCGAAAAGTGTTATATAATAAAATATGTATTAGTATTTTTATGTTTAATTGCCTTTATGGAAAGGAATGACGGATATGGAAGATATTTTGAATATATTGGAAAATAACAACGGAAAGGTTAATCCGGCGAATATTGCGAATATGCTCGGAATAAGTGAAGAAGAGGTAGAAGAGCGTATACGTATTTTAGAGAGGGCCAATATAATCGTTGGATATAAGACTATTGTAAATTGGGATAAGACAGACAGAGAGTTTGTTACCGCTCTTATTGAACTCAGAATTACACCACAGCGTGGTGAGGGATTTGATAAGATGGCTGAGCGTATATACAAGTATCCGCAGGTGAAGAGCTTATATCTTATGTCGGGTGCTTATGACCTTGCGGTATTTGTTGAGGGAAAGACAATGAAAGAGGTTGCTTTGTTTGTCGCCGAGAAGCTCGCGCCTATGGCGTCGGTTATAAGTACGGCAACTCACTTTGTTCTGAAAAAATACAAGCAGGAAGGAATTGTGTTTGATGATAATGAGGCAGACACAAGACAGGTTATAACATTATGATGGATTATTCAAAGGTTTTAAATAAAACAGTATGCAGTATTCCACCGTCGGGAATCAGAAGATTTTTTGACGTTGCGGCGGAGATGGAGGACGTTATATCTTTAGGCGTTGGTGAGCCGGATTTTATTACTCCGTGGGCGATTCGTGAGGCCGGTATATATTCTCTTGAAAAGGGACGTACATACTATACTGCAAATGCAGGACTTTCGGAGCTGAGAAGCGAATGTGCTGCTTATATGAAAAGAAAATATAACGTTTCATATAATCCCAAAGACGAGATTTTAATTACGGTCGGCGGAAGTGAAGCGATTGACCTTATGATAAGAGCTATTGTTGAGCCGGGCGATGAGGTTTTAGTACCGGAGCCGTCTTTTGTATGCTATAAGCCTTGTACGGCTTTAGCCGGCGGGACTGTTGTTCCTATTGAAACGTATGAAAAGGACGCTTTCAGATTATTGCCCGAACAGCTAAAAGAAAAGATTACGGATAAGACAAAGCTTCTTGTTTTGCCGTATCCGAATAATCCGACGGGCGGCGTAATGTCGAAGGCGGACCTTGAGGCGATAGCTGATGTACTTCGGGGTACTGATATAATGGTTCTTTCGGATGAGATATATGCAGAGCTCCGATACGGAGAAGAAAAGCACACACCGTTTTCAGCGATTGAGGGAATGCGTGAGAGAACGGTTGTAGTAAACGGCTTTTCAAAGGCGTTTGCAATGACGGGATGGCGACTCGGTTATGCAATGGGGCCGGCTCCGATTATACAGATGATGACAAAAATTCATCAGTACGGTATTATGAGTTCTCCGACTACAAGTCAGTATGCTGCTATTGAGGCACTTAAGAGCTGTGACGCAGATGTTGAGAATATGTGTACTGAGTATAATTACCGTCGCAGACTTATAGTTGACGGATTCCGTAATATGGGGTTGTCTTGTTTTGAGCCGCTTGGTGCATTTTATGTGTTCCCTTGCATAAAGTCTCTCGGAATGACAAGCGAGGAATTTTGTATGAAGCTTCTTGAGGAGCAGAAGGTGGCTGTTGTGCCGGGACCGGCGTTTGGTGAGTCGGGAGAAGGGTTTATAAGATGTTCATATGCGTATTCGGTTGAAAATATTCAGGAGGCATTGAACAGAATTAAGGAATTTGTGGAGAAATACAGAAAGTAATTAATGATACATAAATGTATCTGAAGGGAAGGTATAAAACTTTGAAAAGATATATAAAGTATGTTAAACCATATTTACTGTATTTCATACTTGCACCTTTATTTATGCTTACGGAGGTAATGGGCGAAATAAGAATGCCTAAGCTGGTTTCGTATATAATAAATGAAGGAGTTGCAAACAGTGATATTAAATATATAATGACGACAGGTCTTACAATGGCAGGCGTTGCATTAATTATGATGGCAGGCGGAGTGCTTGGCGGCTTTTTCGCAACAAAGGCATCGGTTTCGTTTGCCGCAGATCTGAGAAGCGACGTTTTTGCAAAGGTGCAGGAGTTTTCATTTAAGGATATAGATAAATTCAGCACAGGCTCGCTTGTAACACGACTTACAAACGATATAACTCAGCTCCAGCACGTTGTTCGTATGTCGCTTGTGATGTTGCTTCGATCTCCGGGAATGCTGATAGGCGGTCTTTATATGGCAAGTACGGTAAATGCATCGTTGTCACTTGTTATTGCCGTTACTATCCCCGTTCTTGTAATATCGACTGTTATGATTTTAAGGACAGCGTTTCCGAGATTTGATTTCATGCAGAAAAAACTCGACGCTCTTAACACAAGCGTTCAGGAAAATATAACAAATATGCGTGTTGTTAAATCATTTCTCCGGAATGATTTTGAAGAAGAAAAATTTGAAAAATCCGCTGAAGGTTTAAAAGACACTACAATAAACGCACTTAAGATTGTTATAATGACAATGCCGATTATGACTTTGCTCATGAATATTACAACTATTGCAGTTGTATGGTTTGGCGGAAACTTTGTTGTTGACGGCAAGATGCAGATTGGCGACCTTACGGCGTTTACTACGTATATTGTTCAGATACTTATGTCTTTGATGATGCTTTCTATGATATTCTTACAGTTTTCAAGAGCTGTGGCATCTGCAAGACGTATAAGAGAGGTGCTTGACACAACATCTGACCTTAATGATGCGGAGTCTTCTATGAAGGATAAAACCGTAGACAGCGGTTCGGTGGAATTTAAAAATGTATCATTCAGATACAGAGATGAAAATGAAGAAAACATATTAAATAATATAACATTTTCCGTAGCTTCCGGCGAGACTGTCGGAATACTCGGAGCTACCGGCTGCGGAAAAACAAGCCTTGTTCAGCTTATACCGCGTCTTTATGATGCGAACGAGGGTGAGGTTTTTGTAGACGGTGTGAATGTAAAAGAATATTCACTGAAAAACCTTCGTGAAGGCGTTGGAATGGTGCTTCAGAAAAACGTGTTGTTTTCAGGTACTATTTCCGAAAACCTGCGTTGGGGAAATGAGAATGCATCTCTTGAAGAGATTAAGGAAATGGCAGAATATGCTCACGCTGACAGGTTTATAGAAGAATTTACAGACGCCTATGAGACTAATCTCGGTCAGGGCGGTGTTAATTTATCGGGCGGACAGAAGCAAAGAATATGTATTGCACGTGCGCTGCTTAAAAAGCCTAAGGTTTTAATATTGGACGACAGCACAAGTGCGGTTGACTCGGCTACCGATGCAAACATCAGAATGGCACTTTCAACAACACTTAAGGATACAACAAAGATAATAATTGCTCAGAGAATACAATCTGTTGTAGCGGCAGACAAGATAATTGTATTAAAGCATGGAAGTATCTGCGGAGTGGGTACTCATGCGGAGCTTATAGAGAATAACGAGGAATACAGAAGTATTTACTATTCTCAGGTAGATAAGGAGGCGGTTTAATATGGCACCACCACCAATGATGGGCCCGGGAGGACGCGGAAGACATATGCAGCCGCCGTCAAAGCCGAAGGATACAAAAAAGACAATAAAACGGCTTCTTATGTATTTAAAACCGCAAAAATTCAAGATTATAAGCGCTTGCGTGTGCGTGCTTCTTGCATCGGCATCAAGTCTTATCGGCTCTTATATGTTAAGGCCTATAATAAATACATTTCTTGATCCTGTAAACGGTATTCCGACTACTGACGGGCTGTTTGGGGCTTTATGTACTATGGCGTTAGTATATTTTATCGGAGTTGCGGCGACATATACTCAGAACAGGCTTATGATAAGCGTTTCGCAGAATTCTTTGAAGAAGATACGCTGTGATCTGTTTTCAAGGATGCAGAAGCTTCCTATACGGTTTTTTGACACAAACAACACCGGTGACCTTATGAGCCGGTATACAAACGATGTTGATACTCTCGGAGAAATGCTCAATTCTACTTTGATTCATCTTTTTTCCGGGTTTATAAATATAGTGGGAACACTATCTCTTATGATTTATACCAATGTGTACCTTACACTGATAACTGTTGTGATGATACCACTCTTTGCAAAGGCCGGAGGGACTATTGCAAAAAGGTCGCGTAAGTTTTTCTCACAGCAGCAGGCGGCACTCGGAACTCTTAACAGCTATATAGAAGAAACTGTTACGGGACAAAAGGTTGTGAAGGTATTCTGTCATGAAGAAAAAGCAAAGAATGAATTTAATTCTTTAAATGCTGAGCTTAAGAAGAAACAGATAAGAGCTCAGTTCCTTGGTGGAATAATGGGCCCTGTTATGGGAAATTTAAGCCAGATAAACTATGCACTTACCGCATGTGTGGGCGGAGTGCTTTGTGTACTTAAGGGCTTTGATATCGGCGGTCTTACGATATTTGTCGGATTTTCAAGACAGTTTTCGAGACCGATAAATGAGCTTTCAATGCAAATGACAACTATAATGTCGGCATTGTCGGGTGCTGAACGTGTATTTAAAGTAATGGACGAGGAGCCTGAGCCGGAGGATACGAAAGAGTCGAAGAGCCTCGGAAAAACTAAGGGTGAGGTTATATTTGATGATGTTACGTTTGGCTACAATAAAGACAGAGTTATACTGAAAAATATTTCGTTATATGCAAAATCCGGACAGAAAATTGCTTTTGTAGGCTCGACAGGTGCCGGAAAAACAACAATTATAAATCTGCTTACACGGTTTTACGATGTTGACAGCGGAAGCATAACCATTGACGGAATTGACATAAGAAATATTTCACGTAAAAGTCTTCATGAGAATATAGCAATGGTATTGCAGGATACACATTTATTCAGCGGTACTGTTATGGAAAACATTCGTTACGGTCGGCTTGATGCAACGGACGATGAGGTGATTGCGGCGGCAAAGACCTCGTATGCACATAACTTTATAAAGCATCTTCCAAACGGTTATGACACGATGCTGGAGGGTGACGGTTCAAACCTTTCGCAGGGACAGCGTCAGCTTCTTAACATTGCAAGAGCGGCACTGTCAAAGGCACCTATACTTATACTTGATGAAGCGACAAGCTCGGTTGATACAAAGACGGAGCAGGAGATTAATAAGGGCATGGATAGCCTTATGGAGGACAGAACAACCTTTGTTATTGCACATAGATTGTCAACCATAAAGAACTCAGATGCTATTATGGTTCTTGAAGACGGAGTTATAATAGAGAGAGGTCGTCATGAAGAGCTTCTCCGACAAAAGGGAAGATATTATGAGTTGTATATGGGTTTAAAGGAACTTGACTGACAAGTTGTTATTTAATAAAAAGCGGAAAGGAAAGGTAAAAGGTATGAAAATTTATCAGCTGATATATACCAATTCAAAGCACAGTTTATCAGACCCTGAACTTAATCTGAAAAACCATGCGGGGCTTGGTGTATATTCATGCTCGCAGGGGCTTACAGAGGAGAACGTGAAAGAAATAGTAAAGTTTTGCGGTTATCATCTGCCGAAAAATTGTGACCTTGGCGGAGCAAAGACTTTCGGTGATACGAATATTCCCGACAGATTCCCTAAGATATTCAGAACTTTCAGATTATCAGACGGAAAAACTGCGGCCTTGCAGGCGGTGTATTCCGGTACGGATGAGAACGGAAAGCAGGGTATGTTCTTTACACATGTTCTCATTGCAGATGCGGGAGATAATATAATTCCGGAGCGGTATTATAAATCAAAAAGCTTCAGAAAATTCCTCACGAAGGAGGAGTATGAACGGGAGCTTGTGACATACCTTCCGGTGCTTGAAAATGCGGACAGCGGAAGAAATCTTACAAAGAATATCGAAGGATTTATAAACGAGCATAAGCCACAGATGTCGGTGTTGTTTGAAAAGCTGCTTGGAATTTTATCGGGCGAAAAGAAAATGCATCTTATGATTGCAGGCTCAAATCCGAATGAAGTGGATATGTATATTCTTGCACTTAAGTATGTTTTGCCGAAGAATATAGCGTTGTCTTTCGGTATATCGACATACAATGTGTATATTCCGTCGTCAAGCCAGTTTAAAATTTTAATTCACGGAACTGTTAAAGGAAAGAACAATATTACACAGGAGCATATAGAGGAGCAGGACAGCTGTGTATATGTTGATATTGATAAGATGGACACAAGCAATGTGAATGTTATGTCGATATTTGACGGACGGCTTAAGGATTTATATGACAGCTATGAAGAGTATTCGATAAATACTGTTGATGAGCTTAAAGGATTTACTGAGCTTGGGGATATGAGCTCGGTTGCAGAAATATCCGGGAAACTCTCAGAGGTGAAGGATAAGCTCGGTACAGATGCTTTTAAAAAGCAATGTCTTGCACTTTTAGATGATATTGAAAATCCGGAATATGATTCTGTACGCTTTGAGATGCTGGATATTATGTGCAGTTATCCCGATGCGTTTGCTGACCGGCGTGAGGAGATTGCAAGAAAATATATTCTGTGCGGTCTTGAGCTGATATGCAACGGTAATTCCGTTAATATAGAAAAGGTATTTAAGGAAAAATATACTAAGCAGTTCGGCGAAGAAATATATGGAGAGCTCGGCACAATCATGGGCATGATAATGAATTCCGAAGCGGATGAGAAAAATATTACTCTCATTCTGAGAATTTTAGCGATGCTCAAACAGCTTACCGGTAGAAGGTACTGGAATGAGTTTTTTGCCGGAAATGATGAGTATATGAAGAGCTTTGTACAGATGTGCGCTGAGGTTATGATAAACGACACTGCTCCGGTAACGTTTACTGCACCGCAGAACTGGACAAAAGCAGAGCTGTCGGAGGTTGTTGCGTATTTTGATTCTTCGACTGTGAATGAGCCTTTAAAGAACGGCTGCAGAAAATATATTCTTGCTAATACTGATGAGGAATGGTCTAAATTCGGAATAACGTTAAAGAGGACCAAAAAGGATTCTGTGGAGAGCATGAAGGATATAATGCGTATTCGTGAACTCCTCTCACAAGTGGGATATATGCCGTTTTCAAGAACGTCTTACCGCGATATAAAATATCAGGTGAGCAATGAGATGAATAAAAATGATAATCCGCTTATGGTAGCAAGACTGCTCAGTGCGGTTTATGTATGGCAGTCGGTTGAGGCTCAGGTAGGCGAGGCGAAAATAGCGGCAGAGCGTATATACGACCTGATAATGGAGCTTAAAGAGACTGAGCGAAGCTGTTATGATTATGTGTTCCCGAAGTTGGGAATAGAGATACTTAATTCGGCAGGGCATTATCACGAAGTGATTATTAATGCAGATACGATGGAGCCTGAGTTCTGGAACTGGTTCCTGATTTCGTATCTTAAGATAAGAAATGATGAAGATAAACGGTTGACATACAGAAGAGTTTTTGAGGCAAGCTCGAAATATCTTAAAAATGTAGCTGTTAAAGAACGTATCGAAAACCATATGAGAAATGATGCCGAATAGATTACAAAAATGAAAAAATTGAAGAGTCTTGGTAAAACTGTCAGTATCACCGTTTTTTAAGTCAGGCTGAACAATTTTTCCGAAGACTTGGGGTTTGTGCCTTACGGCACGGAAAGGAAAGGTTATAGAAATGAATAAAAATATTAAAAAAGTATGCATAATTATATCAGCGGCTCTTATTGCGGCAGTGAATGCGTCCGGCGTTTTTGCGGCAACACCTGTTCCCGCAAAGTCAGGAGGTAACTCTTCATCAACTGCTACGCAGTCAACAGGCAGTACATCATCTTCAGGCACAACTGACAAAGCAACATCAAAGCCGGCTTCAACTTCGTCTGCAACATCAAAGCCGAAGGCAACTGAAAAGGCAACATCAAAGCCGAAGACTTCATCATCTTCTTCAAATGCAACGACAAAGCCGACTGCCTCGGTTGATCCGTCGGAAGAGCCTTCTGCTTCACCGACAATTGTACCTGAGGACACAACAACTGTTACAGATCCGCTTGTTTTCTCAGAGGAGGCAGATAAGAGTGTTGTAAGTACAGATCAGGAAATGACAGCTCCCGACCGCAGATATACAACAAAGGGCGGAAGCTTTGGCTGGTTTATTCTTTCAATTATTATAAACGCTATAATAAGCTTTATAATTGGCAACCGCTTCTACAGAATGAGCAGAAGAGATAATCATATTCTTGCTGAAATACGTGCACTTAAGAAGGATATAGATGCCAAAATGCAGTATAATATAGGTGGATTCAGCGAGTATGAGACTGTTATAAATAATTCAAACAAGAACTATGCAAGCGATGAAGAGGGCCTGAAAACAAGTGATGAGGAAAAGGCTGAAGAGCTTGCAACCGAGATTTACAGAAAATGGGAAAGTCAGGTGATGGCGGCTAAAGAGCGTGAAGCAACACGTCAGCCGGCAGCTGAGAGACGCACACCGGGAACTGCAAGAAGCAAGAGCCGTGTTTCACAAAAGAGAAACAACACAGGCTTAACCGGAAAAGTAAAAGATTTTATAAGCGATGTTTTCCCGTTTGATAAGGATTAAGCATAGTATATATAAAGCCACCCCGAAGGGTGGCTTTATATAAATTATAGTTTATCGGTGATAAACTATAATTTACAGTGAAATTTTTTGGCATAGGCAAAAAGTGAAATCCAACCATTATGGTTGGGTGAAATTCGCATAAATGCGAGTGAAATTTGCGGGCAAAAAGCGCAAGTTATGGAAAGAAAATCGACAAGCGATTTTCTGATTTTAAATTCAGAAATTGCTTGCAATTTCTACCGAAACCTGTCGCATAGCGACAGATTTCACCCATGCTTTGCATGGATTTCACTCACACGAAGTGTGAATTTCACATTTTGCTGAAACCAAAATATTTCACTATTATAGTTTAGAGGCGAACAGCCTATAAACTATAATTTATCAAAAAATAAACGGGAGAATAATTAATGGAAACGAAAATAATACTTGCATCGGCGTCGCCGAGGCGTAAGGAACTGCTTCGGCTTGCTGTTTCTGAGTTTGATATAATTACTGAGGAAGTCGATGAGGACATTATAGACAAGGACTTGCCTGTTCATATATATGTGCAGGAGCTTGCACTTTTAAAGGCATCGGCTGTTGCAAAAAGCATCGGACGGCGTAAGAACACTCTTATTATAGGCGCGGATACTGTTGTTTATAATGATGGTGAGATTTTAGGGAAACCGCATGATCCTCAGGAGGCGGTTGATATGCTGGGTATGCTTTCGGGTAAAACCCACAGCGTGTATACGGGCGTTTGTGTTATGGATAGTTACAGTGCTAAGATTGTATGCATAAAAGAATGTACGAACGTAAAATTTAAAGAGCTTTCACCTGATGATATTATGGCATACATAGGTACGGGCGAGCCTATGGATAAGGCCGGCGCATACGGCATACAGGGCAAGGGTGCACTTCTTGTGAGCGGAATTGAGGGAGACTATAACAACGTTGTAGGTCTGCCGGTATCGGCGCTTGCGGATTTGCTTAAAAATGAATTTGAAGTAAACTGTATGAACAGATAAATTTACAAATTGAAAGGAATGGACTTTAAAGATGGGATTATTTACAAAAAATATAGGAATAGATCTCGGAACGTCAAACACTCTTGTATATACAAGAAGCGGAGGGCTGATAATACGTGAACCGTCTGTTGTTGCAATTGATAAGGCAACATCTAAGGTTTTGGCGGTAGGTGACGAGGCGAACGAAATGATAGGCAGGACGCCTGATACGATAGTTGCAATCAGACCTATGAAAGACGGTGTTGTAGCTGATTTTGACATAACGCAGGCAATGCTTCGCAGTTTTATCAGAACGGCGAGAGGTCAGAGTGCATTCAAGCCACGTACTGTTATATCCGTTCCGTCAAGTATAACGGAGGTTGAAAAGCGTGCCGTTGAGGAGGCGGCGATAACTGCCGGGGCAAAAGAGGTAATACTCATTGACGAGCCTATGGCGGCGGCTATCGGTGCAGGACTTCCCATATCAGAGCCTACGGGCTGTATGGTAGTTGATATAGGCGGAGGTACTACTGAGGTTGCTGTTATATGTCTTGGCGGAATAGTTGCATCTAAGTCTATCAGAATTGCAGGAGATGCTATGGATTCTGCTATAATCAACACTATAAAGAAAAATCATTCCTTAAACATCGGCGATAAAATGGCTGAGGAGATAAAGATTGAGATAGGCTCGGCGTGTGATGTGGGGGCAGACCGTGAATATGAAGTGAGAGGCCGGGACGTTGCAACAGGGCTTCCGAGAGCCGTAACTATTAATTCTGCTGAGATAAGAGAAGCGCTCGGCGAAAACATAAACGAGATTGTTGAGGCTGTGAGGAACACACTCGAACACACTCCGCCGGAGCTTGCGGCTGATATTTTGGAAAACGGAATAACTTTAACAGGCGGAGGGGCACTTCTTGCCGGGATAGACAAGCTTATTTATGATAAACTGAAAATTAAAGCGCACATTGCAGAATATCCGCTTGACTGCGTGGCGATTGGTACGGGTAAGTCTCTTGATAATATAAAACAGCTTGTTCTGTGGAACAGCAAAGGATAAAGGTGAACGATTTTGCATGGATTTTTAAAGAAGAAAAGTGTAGTGGTTGTGATATTTGCATTAATCACAGTCTCTGTTTTAACGGCGGTATTTGGCGGTAATGATCCGTTTACAAACGCTGTGAGAACGATATTTACACCGGTTTTAACGGCGGCATCTGCCGTTACGGAACGTATTGCTTCCGTTAAGGCGTATTTCATTGAGATTGACGCTTATAAGGCAGAAAACGAAAGGCTTATAAATGAAAACATAGAACTTAAAAAGAATGAAAAGTCCGTGGCTCAGTACCGTAAAGAAAATGAACGGCTTAACGCTTTGTTAAAGCTGGACAATGAGCTTAGACGATACGAAACCGTTGCGGCGAAGGTAGTGTCGTATGAGCCTAATAACTGGTATGATACGATTGTAATAAACCGGGGAAAGGCATCGGGAATTAATACGGGTGATGTTGTTATAAGTCCGGAGGGCGTTGTCGGGAAGATAACTGACATAGGTCCTAACTGGGCGCATATTGCGTCTGTTCTTAACCGGGACAATGCGATTGCGACGATAGTGTCAAGGACGGATGAGGTTGCTGTTACCGAGGGCGACTCAGAGCTTGCACAGAAAAATCTTTGTAAGTTGTCGTTTGTTAATTCGGCGGCTCAGATTGCTGTCGGCGATTATCTCGAAACATCGGGAGCGGTTGGTCTTTATCCGCCGGGGCTTGCCATAGGAACGGTGAAGGAAACGGCTGTTGATTCAAACGGTACGAAGTATGCGGTAGTAGAGCCGGCTGTCGATTTTACCGATTTGCACGAGGTTTTAGTCATAAAAGAAAAGTGATAAATGCATTGAAACGGAGTTGTTGAAATGATTTTTTACATAAAGCTTGCAGTATTTACCCTTATAACAGGTATTTTAGCATCGGTCGGAGTTGTCGGTAATTTCGGTACGGTGCCGGAATATTTTCTTTGTATTACGCTTTCACTGGCGCTTGTGGATAAAGATAAGATGCGTGCTGTTGTTATGTCGATTATATTTGCCGTGATGTGCAGTGCGCTTACAGACAGGCTTCTTATATATTGCATTGTTATCTATTCGGTGCCGGCTGTTATTATTACGGAGCTTTTTGGAAAAGGATTTAAGAGAGGTCTCATTCTGATGCCCGTTTTAACAGGCGTATTGACGCTTCTGGGAGAAACTGTATTTTATTATATGTTTATAAGAGGTAATATTATAGTGGATTTTACATCGGTTATAATAAAAGAGTTTGTATTTAATATATTTACGGGAATGATTTTTTATCTTGTTTCTTACAGAATTTATAATCCCCGTAAACGCAGATTTAAGATTACGGTTGAATAATGTTTGAAAGGATTTAATGATGATTAATTCAAACAAAAGATTTTTTATTATAAGTGTTATGACAGGTATCATGCTTGTTTTGCTTGTGGTTAAGCTTTTTGAACTGCAGATTGCAGACGGGGCGAAATATAAAGAGGTTTCGGGAAATAAAAACAGCGTAAATCTTCTTGAAAAAGCACCGAGAGGTGAGATATATGACCGGTTCGGCAAGCCGTTGGTTGTTAATCGGGAGTGTTATTCGGTAAACCTTATGAAAACTGCAATAACAAACGATGAGCTCAATAACGTTATATACAAGCTCATAAAAGTAATAGAAAAATCACATACGAAAATAACGGACACGTTCCCGATAAATTCTTCCGGTACGGGTTTTACTTTTGAGAATGATGCCGAAAAACAGAAATGGTTTGAGGAAAACGGGAAAAAGGTAAATGTTACGATGTCGGCATCTGAGGTTTTTCGTGTTTTTGCGTCAGAAACGTATAAAATAAGCGACAGCTATAATAAAACCGACAGGCGAAAGATTGCCGGTATAAGATATGAGGCTGAATTAAGAGGATTTTCGGCGTTGTCGCCGTATACCGTAATTGAGGATGCAGATGTTAATATTGTTGCGGCGATAAGGGAAAGACAGACGGAATTTCCGGGCGTTGCTATAACAAATAATTATGTCAGAGAATATAATAACGGAATGATTGCATCTCATATTCTGGGCAGGACCGGAAAAATGAGCGCTGAAGAATATGAAATATATAGAAAAAAAGGATACAGCTATAACGACATAGTAGGAAAACAGGGGATTGAGAAGGCGGCAGAGGAATATTTAAGAGGCGAAGACGGCGTTAAGGGTGCGGAATATAATTCTGACGGTGACATTATAAAGAAGAAGGATACAGTTCCGGGAGCGAATGTTGTACTGACGATAGACAGCGATTTACAGGCTGTTGTTGAAGAGTCGCTTGAAAGAAATATTAAAACCATAAGAGAAAACGGAACCGAGAAGCACGGTATAGACGCAGACGCCGGGGCGGCTGTGGTGCTGGACGTGAAAAACGGAGATGTGCTTGCACTTGCTTCTTATCCTACTTATAATTTATCTGAGTTTAATGAGGACTATTCAAAACTCGTTAAAGATGACGCAAAGCCTTTATGGAACAGAGCAGTGAGCGGTACATATACACCGGGTTCGACATTTAAGCCGCTTACAGCGATAGCCGGAATAGAAAGCGGAGCTATATCACCATGGGAAAAAATAGCGGACGAGGGTGTTTATCGTTTTTATAAAGACTATCAGCCTAAGTGCTGGATATGGCAGGAAAATCTGGCTACTCACGGTAGTATAAATGTTTCAAAGGCGATAGAGCAGTCCTGCAACTATTTCTTCTATGAAACGGGAAGAAGACTTGGGATTGAGAAGATAGACGAATTTGCTTCGATGTTCGGACTCGGCGAATATACGGGCATAGAGCTTCCGGAGGAAACAACGGGCTATATTGCCGGGCCGGAGGCAAAGAAAAAGATGGTTCCCAATATTACGGAGCAGGGCTGGTTTGGCGGTGACACGCTCCAGGCGGCTATCGGACAGTCGTATAACCTCTATACCCCTGTTCAGCTTGCAAACTATGCGGCAATTATTGCAAATGGCGGAACAAGGTATAAGGTGAGTCTTATAAAAAGCGTTCGCTCGGGGACTGACAGATGTGAGGTGGTTTCAAGTGAGCCACAGGTGGTTTCGAAGATAGATATTAAGCCGGCGACATTGGAGGCGGTTAAGCTCGGTATGAAGAACGTGGTTGACGAGGGTTCTGCAAGTGCAATATTTTACGGGTATCCGATACAGATAGGCGGAAAAACAGGAACGGCACAGATTGGGTCTAAGCAATCGAATAACGCTTTGTTCGTAGCTTTTGCGCCGTTTGATAATCCGGAGATTGCCGTTTGCGTTGTGCTTGAGCATGGTGTAAGAGGTGCAAACGCGGCATATGTTGCACGTGATATATTTGATGAGTATTTTAAAATAGGAAAAAAGGAATAAATTATAGTTTATAGGCTGTTCGGCTCTAAACTATAATAGTGAAATATTTTGCTTTCAGCAAAATGTGAAATTCACACTTCGTGTGAGTGAAATCCATGCAAAGCATGGGTGAAATCTGTCGCTATGCGACAGGTTTCGGTAGAAATTGCAAGCAATTTCTGAATTTAAATTTCAGAAAATCGTTTGTCGATTTTCTT
>JAZTZP010000030.1:0-50569 GCA_045637525.1 Clostridia bacterium
CAGTCCGTACAAAGAAAATGCCCTGCACTAAATACAACACACTTCCCCCCTCATAAGTAATACTGTCAACTCAAGAAATTTAAATTTGAAATCGCTTGCGATTTCTACCAAAACCTGTCGCTATGCGACAGATTTCACCCATGCAAAGTATGGATTTCACTCACACGAAGTGTGAATTTCACATTTTGCTGAAAGCAAAATATTTCACTATTATAGTTTAGCGGATATGCCGCTAAACTATAATATATATTCGTATAGCTTTTTTATGGTGTCGTCTGAGGTTTCGGGGGTGTTTTTTAACGGGAATTCTATGCCGAGTTCGTCGTATTTTGAAGAACACATCTTATGAAACGGGAGAAGCTCTGTTTTTTGTATATATGAGAATTTATCCTTCAGATTTTTTAAAAACAAAGCGTTTTCCTTTGAATCCGTTATATCCTTTATAACCACGTGACGTATCCACATGTTTATGCCTGTATCATTGAGATATGTGAGGAATGCGTTTACGTCGTCTATTGACGCGCCTGTGTATTTTTTGTAGTCTTGTTTGTTTGTCATTTTATAGTCGAGAAGCACCAGGTCTGTTACGGACAGGAGCTTTTTTATTTTGTCGTTTAAAATACAGCCGCTCGTATCAAGTGTTGTATGAATTCCATGCGATTTGCAAAGGGAAAACAGCTCGTAAACAAATTCCGGCTGCAACAGAGGCTCGCCGCCTGAGACTGTTATTCCACCATTTTGACCGAAGTAGTTTCTGTATTTTAAAACCCTTGTTAAAACCTCCTCCGGCGTCATTACTGTGCCGCATCCGGTTTCCCATGTTTCGGGGTTATGACAGAATGCACAACGCAGAGGACAGCCCTGCATAAAGAGTACAAAACGTACTCCCGGGCCGTCCAGTGTGCCTAATGTTTGTATTGATTGAATGTATCCGTTCATACACTACCGCCTTATACCATTTTTTCGTGGAATGTTCTGCTTATAACCTCACGCTGTTGCTCACGGGAGAGCTTATTGAAGTGTACCGCATAGCCTGAAACTCGTATCGTAAGGTTTGGATACTGTTCCGGATTTTCATATGCTTTTATGAGGTCTTCTCTGTTTAAAACATTTACGTTTAAGTGATGTGCGGCGTTAAGGAAATAACCGTCTATTATCTGAACGAGGTTTGTGTTTCGTTCGTCGTCCGTTTTTCCGAGTGTTGACGGAGTGATTGAGAAGGTATTTGATATACCGTCCTTTGCGCATGAATAAGACAGCTTTGAAACTGAATTAAGCGATGCTAAGGCTCCGTTTACTTCACGGTTATGCATCGGGTTTGCACCCGGTGCGAACGGCTCGCCGGCTTTTCTTCCGTCCGGTGTTGCGCCTGTTTTCTTTCCGTACATAACATTTGATGTGATTGTCAGTACGGATAATGTATGGATTGCGTTTCTGTATGTCGGAGTTTTCTTAAGCTCGTTATACGTATCACGAATCATGTTTTGTGCGATTTCATCGGCACGGTCGTCGTCGTTTCCGTATTTCGGGAAGTCGCCTTTTGTTTCAAAGTCGATTATTATTCCGTCTTCGTTACGGACAGGTTTTACCTCGGCGTATTTAATTGCAGAAAGTGAGTCTGTTATAACCGAGAGTCCGGCAACTCCGAATGCCATTAAGCGGTCTACGGATGTGTCGTGGAGTGCCATCTGGAGCTTTTCATAGTTGTATTTGTCGTGCATGAAGTGTATGCAGTTCATTGTATTTACATATAAACGGCACAGCCATTCACGATAGATTTTGAAACGCTCAAACACTGTGTTATAGTCGAGAATCTCGTCTTTTAACGGCTCCATCTGAGGTCCGATGTGCGTTCCCGTTACATTATCTACACCGCCGTTTAACGCAAGGAGTAACAGCTTTGCAAGGTTTGTACGTGCACCGAAGAATTGCATTTGCTTGCCTATTCTCATCGCTGAAACACAGCACGCTATCGCATAGTCGTCACCAAATTCGGGACGCATGACATCATCGTTTTCGTATTGGATTGAGTCTGTGTCTATTGAAAGCTTTGCACAGAACTTTTTAAACGGCTCAGGCAAACGCTGACTCCACAAAATTGTGAGATTCGGCTCGGGGGCACTGCCTAAGGTGTAGAGCGTATTGAGCATTCTGTATGAGCTTTTTGTAACAAGTGTTTTGTTGTTTTCGCCCATTCCGCCGACGCTTTCCGTAATCCACATCGGGTCGCCGCCGAACAGCTCGTTATATTCGGGTGTTCTTAAATGACGCATCATACGGAGTTTTATTACAAAGTCGTCTATAAGCTCCTGTGCCGATGTTTCGTCTAATGTTCCGTTTGCTATATCACGCTCTATATATACGTCAAAAAATGTGCTTACACGGCCTAAAGACATTGCCGCGCCGTTTTGCTCTTTGTTTGCGGCGAGATATGCGAAGTAGGTCCATTGTATTGCCTCTTTTGCATTTGCTGCCGGCACGCTTATATCGAAGCCGTAGCTCTCAGCCATGTCTTTAAGAAGCTTTAAGAAGGTTATCTGTTTGTAGATTTCTTCGGAAAGCTGCATATTTTCGGCACTCATAAAGTCGTTGCCAAGTGCTTTTTTATCGTGTATTTTTTGTTCTATTAAGACATCAACGCCATAAAGCGCAACTCTTCTGTAATCGCCTATTATTCTTCCTCTTCCGTATGCATCGGGGAGACCTGTTAAAAGGGCACAGTGGCGCGCTGCTTTCATTTCGTCCGTATAGATTCTGAAAACACCGTCGTTATGCGTTGTTCTGTATTTAAAAGAGTTGTTTATATTATCAGATAGCTTATAGCCGTATGCTTCGCATGAAGTGCGTGCCATTCTTATTCCGCCGAACGGATGAACACCGCGCTTTAAGGGAGCGTCGGTCTGAAGACCTACTATTATTTCAAGGTCTTTATCAAGGTAACCGGCATCATAACTGCATAAGGATGAAACATTCTCTGTATCAATATCAAGTACTCCGCCGTTTTTACGCTCTTCGGCAAACAGCTTTTCAAGCTTTGACATTACTGTTTTTGTACGATCTGTTGCACCTCTTAAAAATGATGCATCGCCGTAGTATGCTGTATAATTTTTCTGTATGAAGTCTCTGACGTCTATGTTGTAGCGCCATTCGCCATCATTAAAACCGTTCCATTGTGTGAATTTCATGGTTTCATCATCCTTTCCTGTGTGAATTTCACCTGAAAGCCGGATTTTGTTTTGCACAAATTTTGTTCGTACAAAAAATTCCGGTTCCATGGTAATTACAGTATACCATAAACCAATAATATTTTCAAGTGTTTATTTTACTAAAGTTTTATTGTTTTTTGTCATATAATAAGATAATTTTGTATAGTATTGAAAAAATTTAAAAAATTTTCGTTTACCTATTGAAAAAAACGGAATAAAGTGGTACAATATATGTGTATAGTAATTTAAGAAATTCTGAAGAGGGTGAGAGTGTGCCTAAATTTGTAATAAACAGCGGGGATATAATTATAAGCGGAGATTTTATCAGGAATATTATGCCGGATTTAAATGGTGCGTTTGTGAAGGTTTATTTATATACAAGATATTTGGCAGCAACCGGTATGTCGGTTGAATATTCCGGAATTGCCGGAAAGATAGGACTTTTAGAGAGCGAGGTGGTTCATGCTCTCGGCGTGCTTGAAGATTGCGGACTTATCCGGATAGACGGCGACACTGTATCTTTTGACGTTAAGGCTGATAATGTACCGGAAGATGCCGGAAAAACAAAGGTGAACGAGGAGTATGAACAAGACAGGGACAAGTCGCTTGAAAAAGAACAGTATAAGGTTACAGATATTTCACGCGAGCTTGAATTAAATAAGGGATTATCGGACATGCTTAAAGTAGCACAGGAGGTTTTAGGAAAGCCGCTTAACAGTCAGGATGTGAATACTCTGTTCTGGTTTTTTGACGGACTTGACTTTTCGCCCGAGGTTATTTTAATGCTTTTAGAGTATTGTGTATCTGCCGACAAACGCAGTATGGCGTATGCTGAGAAGGTCGCAATAGGATGGCATGAACGTGGCGTTAAGAATATAGACGACGTTGAAAGGCTTATAAATGAGGAGCGGGAAAACGAAAGCTTTTCTTATAATCTTAAACGGATTTTCGGGATAAACGACAGAAAGCTTACAAAGATAGAGGAAAACTTTATTCTTGACTGGAAAAATAACGATAAGATGGATGAGGAAATGATAGCGCTTGCATATGAGTATTCCATTCTTCAGATAAACAAGCTCTCGTTTCCTTATATGAATAAGATTATAAAACGCTGGAAAAATGACGGCATTTTTACGGTCGAGGCCGCTGAGGCGGACAATGAGCGCCATAAAAACCGAAGCACAGGAGCTTCGGATCGTCAGGCTAAAGACGGCGGAGAATATGATTACAACGCTATTGAAAAGCGTATGTGGGATAATATTTAGTTAAAATTGACAAACATTTAACAAATATCGGCGTTTTTTTCTAAAGTAAAAATGTGATATATCACTTGAAAAAATTCCGATTTTAGGATAAAATAAATATAGTAAAAAATTTGTCTGTGACAAGTTAATTTTATAAAGAAAGGTTGTTATTATTATGTTTAACAAAGTAAGTATCGAAGATATCGATGTGAAGGGCAAAAAGGTTTTGGTGAGATGCGATTTTAACGTGCCGCTCGATGCGGACTGCAACATCACCGACGAGAACAGAATTGTAGGCGCTTTGCCGACAATCAAGTACCTTATCGACAACGGAGCTAAGGTTATTCTTTGTTCACACATGGGTAAGCCTAAGGGTGAGCCGGTTCCGACTCTTTCACTTGCACCTGTTGCAAAGAGCCTTACCGAAAAGCTCGGCAAGGAGGTTGTTTTTGCCGCTGACGATAATGTAGTGGGCGAAAATGCAAAGGCGGCTGTTGCTGCTATGAACGACGGCGATGTTGTTCTTTTACAAAACACACGTTACAGAAAAGAAGAAACAAAAAATGTTGATGAGTTCAGCGAAGAGCTTGCATCTCTTGCAGAGGTTTTTGTAAATGATGCTTTCGGTACAGCGCACAGAGCTCACTGCTCAAACGTTGGTGTTACAAAGTATATTAAGACTTGTGCTGCAGGTTATCTTATAAAGAAAGAAATAGATTTCCTCGGAAATGCTGTTAATAACCCGGTTCGTCCGTTGGTTGCTATTCTCGGCGGTTCTAAGGTTTCAAGTAAGATTTCTGTTATAAACAATCTTCTTGACAAGGTTGACACACTCATAATAGGCGGCGGTATGGCTTATACTTTTATGGCTGCAAAGGGACTTTGCACAGGTACATCACTTCTTGAGCCTGATTATATTGAGTATGCAAAGGAAATGATGGAAAAGGCTGAGGCTAAGGGCGTTAAGCTTATGATTCCTGTTGATAATATTGTTGCAAAGGATTTTGCAAACGACGCTGAAAGCAAGGTTGCACCACTCGGATGCATTGAGCCTGACTGGATGGGACTTGATATCGGTCCTGAGACAATCAAGCTGTTCTCTGAGGCTGTTAAGGATGCAAAGACTGTTGTATGGAACGGTCCTATGGGCGTATTTGAGATGCCTAACTTTGCTAAGGGTACAAATGCTATTGCTATGGCACTTGCTGACATTGACGCTACAACAATCATCGGCGGCGGTGACAGCGTTGCGGCTGTAAATCAGGCAGGTCTTGGCGATAAGATGAGCCACATCTCAACAGGTGGCGGTGCTTCAATGGAATTCTTAGAGGGTAAGGAATTACCGGGAATTGCTGCGATAAGCGATAAATAATTAATTGTTATGTTTTTTTCAATACTTTCGGTAATATTTTAAATTGCCGGAAGTATTGTGATGTTTACAGAAAGGAAAGGTCAGAAAAAATGGGAAAATATATTATTGCAGGTAACTGGAAGATGAACAAGCTTCCGTCAGAGACTTATGATTTTGTTAAAGAGGTTGCAGAGGCTACAAAGAACTCAACTTGTGAGGTTGTTTGCTGTACTCCGTATGTTTGTCTTTCAGAGGCTGTTAAGGCGGCTGAGGGAACTCATGTGAAGATTGGTGCTGAAAACCTTCATTTTGAAAACAGCGGTGCTTTTACCGGTGAGGTGAGCGCTGATATGCTTAAGGATCTTGGTGTTTCTTATGTTATAATCGGACACTCGGAAAGACGTGAGTATTTCGCTGAGACTGATGAGACAGTAAACAAGAAAATTCAAAAGGCAATCGAAAAGGATCTTATTCCGATTCTTTGCGTTGGTGAGTCTTTAGAGCAGAGAGAAGCTGACATCACAATGGAGCTTATTACAATACAGATTAAGAAGGCTTTTGCCGGAATAAAGAGCTGTTGTGCGAAGAAGGTTGTTATAGCTTATGAGCCTATCTGGGCAATCGGTACAGGTAAGACTGCTACTGCTGATCAGGCTGAAGAGGTTTGCGGCGGAATTCGCAAGGTTCTTGCTGAGCTTTATGATGCTGAGACTGCTGAGGCTATTACAATTCAGTATGGCGGCAGTATGAACGCCGGTAATGCCGCTGAGCTTCTTGCTAAGCCAAACATTGATGGCGGTTTGATCGGCGGTGCTTCACTTAAGAGCGCTGATTTTGCGGTTATAACAGACGCTGCTAAATAAGCAGGGAAAGGAACGGAAATTACTATGTCAAAAAAGCCTATGGCATTGATAATATTAGACGGTTACGGTCTTAATGATACGGTGAACGGAAACGCAATAAAGGCGGCCCAGACACCTAATCTTGACAGATATTTTGCAGATTATCCGAATACGATAATGTATGCAAGCGGTATGAGTGTTGGTCTTCCTGACGGACAGATGGGTAATTCTGAAGTCGGACACACAAATATCGGCGCCGGAAGAGTTGTTTATCAGGAGCTTACAAGAATAACGAAGTCTATTGAAGACGGAGATATGTTTACTAACGGGGATTTACTCGGTGCTGTTGAGAATTGCAAGAAGAATGACAGTGCGCTTCATATGATAGGTCTTTTATCGGACGGCGGTGTGCACAGCCATATTGAACACCTTTACGGACTTGTTTCACTTGCTAAGAGAGAAGGTCTTAATAAGGTATATATTCACTGTATAATGGACGGACGTGACGTATCACCTACGAGCGGCGTCGGTTATGTTAAGTCACTTCAGAAAAAGCTTGCCGAGCTCGGTGTAGGCGAGATTGCAACTATATCGGGACGTTATTATGCAATGGACCGTGACAATAACTGGAACAGAGTTGAAAAGGCTTATGACGCAATGGTGAGAAACATTGGTGTTACAGCTGAGGACGCTGTTGAAATGCTTGAGAAATCGTATGAGACGACAGATGAAAACGGTGCGCTCATAACAGATGAATTTATAATTCCCTGCGTTATCACAAAGGACGGTGCGCCTGTTGGAAAGATCAGCGATAACGATTCTGTTATATGCTTCAATTTCCGCCCTGACCGTGCACGTGAAATAACAAGAACTTTTGTTGACGCTGAGTTTAAGGGATTTGAGAGAACGTTTATGCCGCTTTATTATGTTTGCATGACTCAGTATGATGCATCTATGCCTAATGTTCATGTGGCATATAAGCCTCAGACTCTTGTTAATACTTTTGGTGAGTATATTTCTTCAAAAGGTCTTACACAGCTAAGAATTGCCGAGACTGAAAAATATGCTCATGTGACATTCTTCTTTAACGGCGGTGTTGAGAATGTATACGAGGGTGAGGACAGAAAGCTTATTGCTTCTCCGAAGGTTGCGACTTATGATATGCAGCCTGAGATGAGTGCGTATGCTGTTGCTGACGCTTGCGTTGAGCTTATAAATCAGGACAAGTATGACTGTATAGTGCTTAATTTTGCTAACTGCGACATGGTTGGACACACCGGTGTGTTTGATGCGGCAAAGACTGCTGTTGAGGCGGTTGATGAGTGCCTCGGCAAGGTTGTAGACGCATTGATGGCGAAGGATGCAAAGATTATTATAACGGCAGACCACGGAAATGCTGACTGTATGTCGGACCCTGAGACGGGCGACGTGTTTACTGCTCATACAACAAATCCTGTACCGCTTATTCTTATGGGCGCAGGGGATGTTGAGCTTAAAAAAGGAAAGCTTGCTGATATTGCTCCGACTATGCTTGAGCTTATGGGACTTGAGAAACCGTCTGAGATGACAGGTGAGAGTTTGCTTTCTTAAGATTTAAAAGCTATTGCTGAAGATTTTTCATATACACCATCAAAAGCCATGCGCTTTTGATGGTGTATCTTTTTTATGTGATAAAAAAATACGGACTAACAATTATTAGTCCGTAAAATTGCACTTATTCTAAAGTATATTCATTATGGTCGAACTGAATGCCGGCGTATTTGATTGCTTCGTCGGTGATTGGTATTTCTGTTTCCATCGCACCTAAGTTGACACCTGATGTTGCCTGATCCAAAGTGCCGTATGCAACAATCGGAGTCGGCGTTGGGTTTGTTATCGGCTCGAACTCAAATGAAAATATCTTTAATTCGGGAGATACATATTGCTTTTTCATGGCTGTTGCACCTCCTTAGCTGATACTGAAGGCTCTATTCTGAAATTCTCACATGATTCCGGAACTCCTTTAACGGCTATTCCGTATACTGTGGAAGCATTTCCGGATATTACTACATCACTTGGGAGCATTCCTTCCGGTATGAGATATGTTTTTGAATATACATTATCTTCACTATTAAATTTGAGTGTTGCTGTATAGTCGAATAAATTGGTGTTGACTGTGTCGCCTACGTTTACTAAGAAAATATAGTCACGCATGGGCTCGCCTTCGTCAGACACATAGACTTCGGCTGTTTTTGTTGTGAACTCAACACCTGTTGATGTTGTTACAGTATCGGACTCGGCTGTTGCAACTGTGAAATACTGAACAGCAGGTACTTCCGAAGAAGTTGAACCTATATACATTGCATATGTACCGGTTTCAAGTGAACCACCCTTAACTCCGAATTCTGAAGAACCGGCTTGGAAGAAAGTGGTTAACGGAGTTCCCTGGTCGATAAACAGTATTGCATCAGAATTGATATCGCCTAGAGCTACGTCGCTTTTTACAACCATAACCGTAAGCATGTCGCTTCCGCTGATATGAGATACTGAACTTTCGTCGGAATAAGTTACGCCCACTTTGCCGTCGTTATAGCTTGCGGCAAATGATACTGTTGTCAAAGCCAGTGCCGCAACGACAAACACTATTAAGCTTTTTAAAAACGATTTCATGTATAAAACCCCTTAATTACGAAATTTATATAATATAAACATTAGTCAAACCCTAATATACTCTTTCATTTTACACCTAAATTATGGTTTTGTCAAGGGTTTTTGTGTAATTTTTTTAAATTCGTGATTTTTACTATATATGTATATGATTTTCGCAATCGTTTTCTGTGTAATTCGGAAAAATTATGTAATAATCATTAGCAATATCAAAAAATATGGTGGTTTTTCATAAAAATATCAGATGCGACACCTGTTGTTTTGTTGAAAATAAAAGTTTTAGCTTGAATTTTTTTGAAATCTGACAAAAATATGTTGACAATTTCGTGATTTTGTAGTATTGTAAAAAAGTAACGAAAATATAGATAAGCTTCGCTAAACGGTTTGAAGTCTGAAGAGTGGAGTTGTTTTATATATTAATAATGAAAGGATTGAATATATTATTATGAAGAAATTCATGAAGGCTGTAACGTTTAGCTATGATGATGGCGTTCAATCAGACAGAAGGCTCATAGAATTATTCAATAAGTACGGTGTTAAATGTACATTTAATCTAAACAGTGGACTTATGTCGAATACGAATACGTGGTGTTATAAGGGTTTTGATGTTGTGCGTCTTGATGGAACTGAAAATCTTTGTGATTTATATAAAGGTCATGAAATTGCGGTGCACGGTACACGGCACATAAGCCCGTTAGGTATCACTGAAGAACAGCTTGAAGCGGAATTTTTTTATGACAGGGAAAAGCTTGAAGGATATTTTGAAACTGATATTAACGGTATGGCATATGCGTTTGGACGTTATGATGATAATACGGTTGAATATTTGAAAAAAATCGGTCTTAAATACGGAAGAACTATTGAGGTAACTCATGATTTTGAGATTCAGTCCGATCTTCTCAGGTTTAAGCCTACGTGTCATCATAATGACCCTGAGCTTATGAAGCTTTGTGAGAGGTTTGTAAAATCAAGTCCCGATACTCCTCAGATTTTTTATGTCTGGGGACATTCGTATGAGTTTGACGCTGATAATAATTATAATGTTATGGAAGATTTGCTCAGAGAATTGACGAAGTATGACGATATTTATTTCGGAACAAATTATGAAGTATTTGAATATTTCGGTATTATATAGGTATAAATTATGAATAATGTGTTATATTGGATATGGCTGACACAAAAAATCAGTAGTAGCAGAAAAATTGCTGAGATAACAGAATATTTCGGCGGTGCTGAAAATATTTATAATTGTGGGCAGGACGAACTGGTACGGCATGTGAGAAGTGATGTTGCCCGTGCTTTATGCGATAAAAGCCTTGAAGCTGCTGAGAAGATTTATGAGGACACAGTAAAATGCGGAGCGTTTGTAGTAACGATTGATGATGAAGAGTATCCCGATGCACTTAAGAAAATTTATGATCCTCCACACGTTTTGTATGCAAGAGGAAATTTGTTTGGTCTTGAGAATGCGGTTTGTGTCGGTGTTGTAGGTACGCGGATGTGTGATGATTACGGGATGCGGGTTACGTATGATATATGCAGGGGGCTTGCACGGAATAAGGTTATGATAATAAGCGGGCTGGCAAACGGTGTTGATTCAGTTGCGGCAAATGCGGCACTTGATGCGGGAATGCCGACCATTGCCGTTATCGGAAACGGGATTGACAGTGTTTATCCCCCAAATAACGAAAAGCTTTTTAAGCGCATAGAAAAATACGGAACGATTTTATCGGAGTATCCACCCGGATTTGGTATAAGGAAATGGACTTTTCCTCAAAGGAACAGGATTATAAGCGGATTGTCTGACGGTGTGCTTGTTACACAGGCACCTGAGCGGAGCGGAGCACTTATAACTGCTCATGAGGCTATGGAAAACGGCAGGGATGTGTTTTCTGTGCCCGGAAATATTTCCAATACTAATTGCATTGGCTCAAACAAGCTTATAAAGGACGGAGCGACACCCGTTTTTGATGCGCAGGATATTTTAAACGAGTATCCCGGATATGAAACGATGAAGCCTGTACTTTTAAGGCAGTTTATACCGCGGGGGGAAGACGTGGAGGAAGTGGAAACGAAAAAGGTTAAGGTAAGTCCCGGTTCGCCTGTTATTCCCGGGATTACACCCGAACAGATGCCGATATGCGAATGCATTGCAAACGGGTTATATCATATTGATGATATTGCGAGGGAGCTGTCGATGCCTGTTAACCTTTTAAGCAGTGAGCTTGTTATGCTTGAAATTTCAGGGGTGGTTGAAAGCCTGCCGGGAAATAAATATGAATTGACAATAAACAGACATGAGGTTTGACGTGGTGTTTTTCACGTCAGGATAATTTTATCGCGGTTTGCGGAGAAACGGAGTTTGAAATGGCAAAGAAATTATTGATAGTTGAGTCGCCGGCAAAGGCCGGAACAATAAAGAAATATCTTGGCGCTGATTATTCGGTGGTTGCATCTATGGGACATGTTATAGATCTTCCGAAAAGTCAGCTTGGAGTAGATGTGGATAATGACTTTGAACCTAAATATATTACGATAAGGGGAAAGGGCGATTTGCTTCAGCAGCTTAAAAAAGAAGCTGCTAAGGCGGATGTTGTGTATCTTGCAACGGACCCTGACCGTGAGGGAGAGGCGATAAGCTGGCATCTTGCAAACGCACTTAAGCTTGGAGATGACTGTAATTGTCGCGTGACTTTTAATGAAATAACGAAAAGTGCCGTTAAGGCGGCGATAAAGAAACCGCGCCGCATTGATATGAATCTGGTTGATGCTCAGCAGGCAAGACGTGTTCTTGACAGAATAGTCGGCTATAAAATAAGCCCCATTTTATGGGAAAAGGTGAAGAGGGGACTGAGCGCCGGACGTGTTCAGTCGGTTGCACTTCGGCTTATATGCGATCGGGAAGATGCGATACAGAACTTTACGCCTGAAGAATATCATACGATTAAGGTTCAGCTTTTAAAAGGAAAGAAGGGCTTTGAGGCTGTATATTACGGAACAGACTCGGGAGAGAAAAAGCTGTTTACAAAGGCGGATGCCGATAAGATAATTAAAAGAGTAAGCGATGGGGAGTTTTACGTGAGCTCGGTGAAAAACAGCGAGACACGGAGAAATCCGCAACCGCCGTTTACTACAAGCACACTTCAGCAGGATGCTTCGAGAAAGCTTAATTTTGCCGCCGCAAAGACTATGCAGGTGGCACAGGGCTTGTATGAAGGTATAAATCTCGGCGGAAAGCTCGGTTCTGTCGGTCTTATAACATATATGAGAACCGATTCACTCCGTATTTCAGACGATGCACAGCGTGAGGCTGTTGAGTATCTTACTTCTGTATATGGCAGGGAGTATGTTGCGCCTAAACAGTATAAGACAAAGAAAAATGCACAGGATGCTCATGAGGCTATAAGGCCCACGTCGATAAACATAAAGCCTTCTGATATAAAGGACAGGCTTACAAACGATCAGTACAAGCTTTATAAGCTTATATGGGAAAGGTTTGCGGCAAGTCAGATGACCGCCGCTGTGTATGATACGGTTTCTGTTTCAGTGAAATCCGGTGAGGATGTTTTCCGTACAAGCGGTTCTGTATTAAAGTTTAAGGGTTATACTACCGTTTATGTTGAGGGAAGTGACGAAAAGGAAGAAAAGCAGGCTAAGCTTCCGGAGCTTACGAAGGGTGATAAGCTGGCGCTTTTGAAGATAAAGGGAGAACAGCATTTTACACAGCCACCGGCAAGATTTACGGAGGCATCACTCGTTAAAGAGCTTGAGGATAACGGGATTGGTCGTCCTTCTACGTATGCACCGACTATTTCTACAATTATTTCAAGGGGATATATTGCAAGAAGTAAGAAGCAGCTTGTTCCGACTGAGCTCGGAATGGTTACTACGGAGCTTCTTAAGAATAATTTCAACGATATAATGGATGTTGAATTTACGGCGGAAATGGAACGTCAGCTCGATATGGTGGGCGAGGGTGAAATGGATTGGAAATCAATCCTTGAAGAGTTTTACCCCGGATTTAAGGAGAGCTTAGAGCTTGCACATGAGAATGTTGAGAAAATTAAGATAAAGGATGAGGAATCGGACGTTATTTGTGATAAGTGCGGCAGACGGATGGTTTATAAGCTCAGTAAATTCGGAAAGTTTCTTGCCTGCCCCGGATATCCGGAATGCAAAAATGCGAAGGCGATAAGAAATTCTACGGAGGTAAAATGCCCCAAATGCGACGGTGAGATTCTTATAAGAAAATCGAAGAGAGGAAAGACCTATTATTCGTGCGAAAATCAGCCGAAATGCGATTTTATGGCATGGTATGAGCCGGTGAAGGGTGAGTCTTGTCCGGAGTGCGGCGGATTACTGCTCAAAAAGAGTGATAAGCGCATTGTGTGCAATACAGAGGGCTGTAATTACGAGAGGATGACAGGTAAAAATGGAAAACAAGGTTAAGGTTATAGGTGCAGGGCTTGCAGGCTGTGAGGCGGCACTTCAGCTTGCCAAAAGAGGAATTAAAACGGAGCTTTATGAGATGAAGCCGAAGAAATTTTCTCCGGCACATTCAAGCGAAAAGCTTGCGGAGCTTGTTTGCTCAAATTCCTTAAAGGCGGACAGGATAGAAAACGCCTGCGGACTTTTAAAGGAGGAGATGCGGCTTTTCGGCTCTGTGATGATGGAGGCGGCTGATGTTTCGAGAGTGCCGGCAGGCGGAGCTTTAGCTGTTGACAGAGAAATTTTTTCGGGGTATATAACCGATAAAATTAAAGCCGAGCCGCTTATTACGCTTATAAATGAAGAGGTGACGGATATAAATCCCGACGAATACACCATAATCGCAACGGGGCCTCTTACAAGTGATGCTTTATACGATGAAATAAGAAAGCTCACAGGAGATGACGGATTGTATTTTTATGATGCGGCGGCGCCTGTGGTTACCGAAGAAAGCATAGATAAATCAAAGGTTTTTAAGGCCGCCAGATACGGAAAAGGTACGGCGGACTATATAAACTGTCCTATGACGAAGGACGAATATGACAGATTTTATAAAGAACTCATTTCTGCAGAGACGGCTGTTTTGAAGGATTTTGAAAAGCACGTGTTTGAGGGGTGTATGCCTGTTGAAATAATGGCTTCAAGAGGCGAAAAAACTCTTACTTTCGGACCTCTAAAGCCTGTCGGACTTGTAAATCCGAAGACGGGCAGGGATGACGCTTATGCAGTTGTACAGCTGAGGCAGGATAACCGGGAGGGGACTCTTTATAACCTTGTAGGGTTTCAGACAAATCTGAAATTCGGGGAACAGAAAAGAGTGTTTTCTATGATTCCCGGTCTTGGTAATGCGGAGTTTGTGAGATACGGCGTTATGCACAGAAACACGTTTATTAATTCGCCGAAGCTGCTTGATAATAAATATCGGATGAGGAAATATCCTAAGATATTTTTTGCAGGTCAGATTTCGGGGGTTGAGGGATATGTGGAGTCTGCTTCGTCGGGGATTATGTGCGGATATAATTTAGCAAAGATTATTTTGGGCGAAAGCATTCCGGAGCCGGATAATAAAACTTGTACGGGTGCTCTGGCAAACTACATTTCAAATGAGAATAACGATAAGTTTCAGCCTATGAATGCTAATTTCGGTATTATTGAGTCTCTTGATTACAGGGTTAAGAATAAACAGGAGCGGTATGGGAAAATAGCAGAACGGGCACTTGAGGTAATGAAGAAAAGCTTATAACGGAGGGGAAAGAAAAATGGATAAGAAAAAGAAAATTATAATAGTATCATGCATTGCGGCAGTAATAATCGTTGCGGCGTGTGTGTGGGGAATGAATATGAAAAAAACAGAGAACAGAGATATGGTATCTGATACCGGAACCGTACAGCAGACAGAGAATGTGCAGTCGGAAGAGGCAGAACAAAAAGATGTAAAAACTGAAGAAAAATCAGATGCTCAAAAGACCGGGGATAAGCAGACGGCAAAATCAGAGCCTGAAAAGGTGTATACTCCGACGTTTATGTATTTTGTATCGGGAAGTGATGAGGGATTTGAGAATACAAACAAGGTTATTGAAGAACTGAAGAAGGAATATGACGGCAAGGTTACTTTTGATGTAAGAAATATAGATGAGGATAAGGAAGCCGCTGAGAATTTTCCGGTCGAAGGCAATACACCGCTTCTTATAATGCTTAATACAAAAAATGATATGTCGGCATTTAATCCGAAATGCAGTGACAAAGATATGTTAAAACAGGCGATAGAAATTGCACTTGGTGCGGAACAATAAAATTTAAGGAGCAGTGGAAATGGATATAAAAAAACTGGCACTGGACAAGCACTATGAATGGAAAGGAAAGATTGAGGTTGTTTCACGTACTCCCGTAAAAAACAGCGAACAGCTGTCAACGGCATATACTCCGGGAGTGGCGGAGCCTTGTCTTGTTATAAAGGACGACATTTCAAAGTCGTATGAGCTTACAAGAAGATGGAATCTCGTTGCCGTAATTACAGACGGCTCGGCAGTTTTGGGACTCGGTGATATTGGCCCTGAGGCAGGAATGCCTGTTATGGAGGGTAAATGCGTTTTGTTTAAAGAGTTTGCTGATGTGGATGCTTTTCCGCTTTGCATAAAGACGCAGGACGTGGATGAGGCTGTTAAAACCATATATAACATATCGGGAAGCTTTGGCGGTATTAATCTTGAGGATATTTCTGCACCGCGCTGCTTTGAAATAGAAAGAAGACTTAAGGAAATATGCGATATTCCGGTGTTTCACGATGATCAGCACGGTACGGCAATTGTTGTTGCGGCGGCACTTTTAAATGCACTCCGTCTAGCGGACAAGAAGATAGACGAAGTTAAGCTTGTAATAAACGGTGCGGGCTCGGCAGGTACTGCTATTGCTAATCATCTGATGCGGCTGGGTGTGAAAAATGTTATAATGTGTGACCGCTTCGGAATAATTTGTGAGGGTGATGAGTCTTTGAGCGATGCGCACAAAGAGCTGAGCTTAAAGACAAACCGGGAGAAGATAACGGGAACTCTCGCTGATGCAATGAAGGGCGCAGATGTGTTTATAGGTGTTTCGGCACCGGGCATAGTAACGGAGGAAATGGTGAAATCAATGGCCGAAAAGCCGATTGTTTTCCCGATGGCAAATCCCGTTCCGGAAATTATGCCGGATAAGGCACTAAGTGCCGGAGCGTTTATTACAGGAACCGGACGTTCTGATTTCCCTAATCAGATAAACAATGTTCTTGCATTCCCCGGAATTTTCAGAGGTGCTTTGGATGTTCGTGCTACCGATATAAATGAAGAAATGAAAGTGGCGGCGTCTTATGCAATAGCCGGACTTGTAAGCGATGATGAGCTTAAAACGGACTACATATTGCCTAAGGCTTTTGATGAAAGAGTTGGAAAAACCGTTGCGACGGCGGTTGCCGGGGCAGCAAGGAAGTCGGGGGTTTCAAGGATTTAAACGTAGTATGAAAGGCGGTTTTTATATGAAAAAGTTGATATTTGTTTTAATGATGCTTGTTTTAATATCGGGTTGTGACAAAGCTTGGGTGATGCAGAATACTCAGCCGACTGCTCAGCCGACCGGACAGGCGGATACTGTGGCTCCGGAGGGGGAAGCTGTTGAGCCGTCCGAGGTTGATTTTTCAAAGTGTAAGACTGTTGTCGGCGAATACTGCTTTGATATTAATAAAGACGGCAATGAGGATGGGATAAGACTTGCGGTTTCGGCGGAAAAGGAAAATGGCGAGATTATGTGGGACGACTTGCATGACTGGCTTTTAACCGTCAGCATAGGCGATGAGGACTATGTGCTTTACGACGGACGGGTAGCACTCGGAAGTGTGTATTATAATGTTTTTGAACGGACAAACGGCGAGATTGTTATAAGCGTTACGGAGGAAAGTACGGCAAAGTATAGCGTGACGGAGTTCGTTTATACCGGTAAAGGGTTTCAAAGGTCAGAGGCTGTGAAGGAAGAGGGAATTAATTTTATGACGTCTTCTGCAGGAATGTATTAATGGAAAAACAGATTGAAGAAGTATTGAAAAGCTGTGGTGTGACCGAGTGGGGAGCGGTGGGTGCCCGCGTTTTTGATGAGAGGCTTGAGCTTATGCGGTGCTTAGTGCCGTTTATGAATGCCACGGCGGAGGAACGCATAAATCCGTTTCTGATAATGGAAAATGCACGGTCGGTTATTGTATTTCTCATTCCATATAAGACGGGAGGAAAAAGAACTAACCTTTCGGAATATGCCAAGGGAGAGGACTATCATACCGTGGCGGATAAGATATGTGCGGCGGTTATAAATAAGCTTGAAGAATCGGGGTTTTCCGGCAGAGGCTTTTGCGATAACGGTGTTTTGGACGACCGTTATCTTGCGTACCTTGCCGGGCTTGGCTTTTATGGCAAAAACGGACTTATAATAAACAAGCGGTTTGGCACATACACCTTTATTGGCTATGTGATAACCGATTGCCCGGTTAAAAAAGGTGTTCCTTTAACCGATATCTGCGTTGGTTGCGATGAGTGTATGAAGCATTGTCCCGGTGGCGCAATTTTAAAAAACGGCATGAATTACGGCTCGTGCGTATCTTATATCACTCAGAAAAAAGGTGAGCTTAACAAATCGGAAAAAGCGGCTGTGAAAAAATCGGGGTATGTATGGGGCTGTGATATATGTCAGGAGGTTTGTCCTCATAATAAAGGTATTGAGTATACGGCAATTAATGAATTTTTATGCAATAAAATTGAATATTTAGAGCACGAAACGCTGACGAATAAAGAATTTATGCATAAATATAAATCAAGGGCTTTTGCCTGGAGAGGTGCCGGAGTTATACGCAGAAACCTTGAAATCAGCGAAAGTGACAATTAATTATTGTGTTTTGGAATTAATTTTATGATAATAGGCTATTGCATTTTTATGCATTTTGGTGTATAATTATTAATAACGTAAAGGAGAGATAAGTAATGCTAAGTGAAATTAAACAGCTTGACAGGCAATATTATATGAATACTTTCGGTGAGAGACTTAGCGTCTGTTTTGAAAGAGGCGAGGGGATGAAGCTTTTTGCCGATGACGGAAGAGTGTTTAAGGATTTTTTGGGCGGAATTGCCGTAACAGCTCTTGGTCACAGTCATAAGGGATTTGTTTCGTCACTTAAAAATCAGCTTGATAAGGTGGTTCACACATCAAGTCTTTATTACATAGAAAATCAGGCGAAGCTTGCCGAAAAGCTTGTTAAGAATACGTGTGCCGACAGGGTGTTTTTTGCAAACTCAGGTGCTGAGGCTAATGAAGGGGCAATGAAGCTTGCAAAAATTTATCATTATAAAAAGAACAGCGAAAAATATGAGATAATAACGCTTGACCATTCGTTCCACGGTCGCACTCTTGCAACTGTTGCGGCAACGGGACAGGAAAAGTATCAGAAGCCGTATCGCCCGCTTCTTCCGGGAGTTATACAGGTTCCGGCAAATGATACAGAGGCGTTTAAAGCCGCTGTGACAGATAAAACAGCCGCTGTTATGATAGAGTTGATTCAGGGCGAGGGCGGAGTGCATCCTATGGATAAGGATTATGTAAAAGAAATCCGCCGCATTTGTGATGAGAATGATATTATTCTCATTTTCGATGAAGTTCAGACAGGTATGGGACGCACCGGAAAGCTGTTTGCGTATGAGGTGTATGGTGTTGAGCCCGATATTTTTACGAGTGCCAAGGCGCTCGGAAACGGTATTCCGATTGGTGCTGTATGTGCAAAGGATTTTGTTGCTTCGGCGTTTTCGCCGGGAGACCACGGGACAACGTTTGGCGGAAATCCGTTTTCAACTGCGGCAGGACTTGCTGTGTTTGAGGCTTTTGAGCAGGAAAATCTGGTTTCAAATTCTTATGAGATGGGAAAATACTTTAAACTGGCTTTAAGTAAAATGGAAAATGCGGACGTTGTAAAGGAAATAAGAGGCGAGGGACTTTTAATCGGAATTGAGCTTTCTGAGGAGCTTGCAAGGCCTGTGTTTACGGCGTTGTTTGAAAAGGGATTTCTTACAAGTCTTTGCTATACAACATTGCGGCTTGCACCGCCGCTTATTATCGGAAAAGATGATATAGATGAATTTGTTAATACTTTGGATGAGATACTGGGAGGATTAAAATAATGAAAGATTTAATAAGCCTGCATGATTTATCATGCGAAGAGGTTCAGGATTTACTTAAGCTTGCTTTAAAGCTTAAGGATGAAAATAAAAAGGGAATAAAGCATCATTTGCTTGCCGGAAAGACGCTCGGAATGATTTTTACAAAGTCTTCTACAAGAACACGTGTTTCTTTTGAAGTGGGAATGACACAGCTCGGCGGATATCCGTTGTTTTTGTCAAGCAATGATATTCAATTGGGACGCGGAGAAACAATTCACGATACTGCAAAGGTTTTAGAGAGATACCTTGACGGAATAATGATAAGAACATACGCTCATCAGGATGTTATTGACCTTGCGCATTATGCGGATATTCCTGTTATAAATGCACTTACGGATCTTCTTCATCCTTGTCAGGTGCTGGCTGACCTTTTAACTACTTATGAGCATAAGGGTAAGCTTGAGGGGCTTAAGCTTGCATACATTGGCGACGGAAACAACATGGCACATTCTCTTATGTATGGTTGTGCAAAGGCCGGGATGAACTGCGCTGTTGCGGCACCGGTGGGATATGAGTGCGATGAGGAAGTAATAGAAAATGCAAAGGCTGACTTTAAGGCCTCGGGAAAAGAGCTTATTCTTACAAACGACCCGATTGAGGCTATAAAGGATGCTGACGTTGTTTATTCGGATACTTGGGTAAGCATGGGAATGGAAGCTGAAAAGGAAGAGAGAATTAAGATATTTATGCCTTATCAGGTGAATGAAGAGCTGTTTAAAAATGCAAAGTCTGACGCGGTATTTATGCACTGTTTGCCGGCTTACAGAGGTTATGAAGTAACAGAGGGAGTAATTGACGGACCGCAGTCGGTGATTTTTGACGAGGCTGAAAACAGACTTCATGCACAGAAGGCGGTTATGGCTACGTTGATGGGATAAATTATAGTTTATAGGCGGAACGCCTCTAAACTATAATAGTGAAATATTTTGCTTTCAGCAAAATGTGAAATTCACACTTTGTGTGAGTGAAATCCATGCAAAGCATGGGTGAAATCTGTCGCTATGCGACAGGTTTCGGTAGAAATTGCAAGCAATTTCTGAATTTAAAATCAGAAAATCGCTTGTCGATTTTCTTTCCATAACTTGCGGCGAATTCGCCGCAAATTTCACTCGCATTTATGCGAATTTCACCCAACCATATGGTTGGATTTCACTTTTTGCCTGTGGCAAAAAATTTCACTGGTAAATTATAGTTTATCGCAGATAAACTATAATTTACTTCTGCCATTCGTCAAGCTGCTTCTGAACTTCTGCAATTACAGTATCAACACCTGCTTCTTTAAGCTCTTTTCTGAACTCTGCTATACCCGTCTCAGGATCTACAAGACCGAGGTCTAACATTTCTGCTCTTTCCTGTATAACTGTCTTACAGTTAGCAATTTCAGTTGATATATTATCAAGATTTACAGCAAATCCAAGTATCGGTGACGGAACAGCACTGTCGTTAAATTCCTTTGTCTGATCCCAGAGATCATCAGCCTGTGTAGGAAGGAGGAATGAATTGTGCTGTGAACCTATAATCCAGTGAGCAATTCCGGAATAACCGCTGTTTGCTATCTTCTCAGCCTTGTTTTCGCCAACCTTATTATAGTGCTTGCCCTCAAGACCCCATACAAGAAGATTGAATATCTCTTTATCTGTGTTTATAATCTCAAGCATCTTAACAGCCTCTTCAGGATGCTTTGATGTTGCACTTACATGAGTCATAGCCGCCATAATGCCGCCTGCATCGAGAACTGCCTCAGAGAACTGCTTTGCCTTCCACGGATAGCCTAAAGACTGGAGAATTGATGCCTCATTACCCGGTGCATATACATGAAGTGTTATAGGTCTTTGACGAACTTCTTTTTTCTCCATTGTTGAAGACTTTATGTCGTCCGGGAGATACTTGTCAAACATATATCCCTTGTCAACCCAGCTCTTTCTCATCTTTATGTAGTTTTCATATTCTTCTGTTTCATATTGATTTAAAACAGTAAGCTTTCCGTTTTCCTTATAATTGATTACACCCGGCATACCTTCGCCTACAACATCAAGATATCCGTAGTATCTCTGAACATGATTCCATGCCGGCTTAACCTTGTTAACCTCAGGATTTACTTCATGAAGCTTTGCCAAAAAGTTTTCAATATCTTCAAATGTATTTATATCATCTATATTTGTTCCTGTTGCCTCTAAATACTCTTCAGCAATATTAAGACCCGTTGCCTTTGCCTGAATCTGCCAGTTAGGTGCAGCATAAATCTTTCCGTCTACCTTCACAGCATCCCATACTGTCTGTGATGTGTTTGCATAAAGTGTGGGCGCATGCTCCGGTAAAAGCTCTGTAATATCAAGACAAGCACCGTTTGATACGTTTGTGTAATAATCGTTTTTCCATGTTGATGTAAATGCAAGGTCATATTCTTCCATACCGGCGTTTATAAGCTGAAGCTTCTTGTCATAGTTTCCGCCGTCAATACCGATAACATCAAGCTGAAGATTATACTCGCTCCCGAGCTTTTCATTAACCTTGTTCATAATCTCCGGAAAATCCGCACTGTCAAGAACTGCCGGTACATACCATGTAAGCTTAACCGCTTCGCCTTCCTCTGCCTTCTTCTCCCCACAACCCGTAAAGCTCATCAGAGCCGCTGTTGCAAGTACTAAACTCATAATCTTTTTCTTTGTCATTTTAAAAACTTCCTTTCTTTATTTTAATTTTAATTAAAACCTTAGTTTATCCCTTCACGCTTCCGACTGAAATACCCTTTACAAAGTACTTCTGGAAAAACATGAATACAAATATCATCGGACCTGCCGCAAACACACACATTGCCATACGCGTTGTTTCACTCGGCAGCGTTGATAAATCAACATTAACTCCTACTGTCGAACTGTCTTTTAACATACTGTCAATATTACTCATAACACGTGAGAGGAAATATTGAAGCGTTATAATCTTGTCGTTTGTCATATACATAAGACAATGATACCAGTCGTTCCAGTATGAAAGAGAAATAAGAACAAACAGCGTTGCCATACCTGTAACGGTAATCGGCACAACAATTGTAAAGAATGTCCTTATCTCGCCGGCTCCGTCTATCTTTGCCGCCTCAATCAGCGACTCATGCATCTGAGCAAAGTATGTTCTCATTAAAAATACGTTCCATGGGCTGACCAAAAGCGGAAGTATCAAAGCCCACACATTATTTCTTAAATGCAGATATTGCGTTATAAGTATATATGTAGGAACCGCACCGCCCGCAAAAAGCATTGTAAAGTAAACGAAAAAGTTTATCTTGTTACGCCACTTATAGTCTTTTCTCGACAGCGGATATGCTAAAAGCGATGTTACTAAAACACTGAGCAGACTTCCGACAACAGTCGTAAATATTGTAGCCTTATATGCATTTACTAAGGAACGCGGATTTTGCAGAACCATTTTGTATGCCGCAAGCGTTGTACCTCTCGGGAAAATAGCATACCCGTCACGTGCAAGCAGTCCTTCTGTTGAGAACGAGGCTGAAAGAACTATCAGAAACGGAATTATACATGCAAGTGCCGCAAGGGCAAGCAGTAAATACGATATAACTCTGATAACATTCATCTGTTTATCTTTAAAATTCATGAAAATCCTCCTTTCTCAGAACAATGCATTTTCACTCTCATACCTGCGCACAAGAGCATTAACCGTTATTATAAGTACAAATCCGACTATGGACTGAATAAATCCTGTCGCTGTGGACTGTCCGAGACTTGATGTGTTAAGGAGTGAACGTGTTATATATGTATCAAGAACGTCCGTAACCTCGAATAACGCTCCGCTCTCAGCCGGCAGATAGTAAAAGAGACCGAAGTCAGATCTGAATATTCCGCCGAGTGCAAGGAGTGTGAGAACTATCACCGTAGGCTTAAGATGCGGAAGTGTTATGTATTTAACACGTCTGAAATATCCGCAGCCGTCTATCGTTGCCGCCTCATAAAGCTCCGTATCTATTGCAATAACGGTGCCGTAGTATATGAGAGCATTAAATCCCATACCCTTCCATGTATTAAAGAATATAAGAATAAACGGCCACCATTTCGGCTCGGAATAAAACGACACGCTTTCCGCTCCGAAAAATGCAACAATCTGATTTGCCATACCTTTATTATAATCAAGAAACGCATGACTTACATAAGACACCACAATCCATGACAGAAAGTACGGCAAAAACATTGAGCTCTGAAACACCTTTATGGCATTTTTCCGGTTTACGCTGTCTAAAAGCAATGCGATTATTACACCCACAATAACATTGAGCGCTATAAAAGCGAGATTATAAAGAACAGTATTTCTTACAAGGGTAGAAAAAGTATTCGACCCGAAAAGAAATGCAAAGTTCTTAAAACCTACCCACGGGCTTTTCATTAATCCCAGGTTATACTTATAATTCTGAAACGCCATTATAAGTCCGCCCATCGGAAGATATTTAAAAATAAATATCGTAAGCAGTCCGGGAAGTGCCATAAGCGTCAGCCACCAATGTGATGCGTCGTATTTTTTCTTCTTGTATTTTGGAGGCGTTGTATTTACGCTAACTTTTTTTGATTTCATTTTTTGTATTCTCTACTCCTTCCATTTTTGTTTATATCTATATTTTAACACATAAAATCATTTTTTTCAATTAAAAATTTTTCAAATTCGTTTCGATTTTCATATATTAAAGATGATTTCTGCGTTTTTCAGAAAAAATATATAATTTTATATATAAATCTTTAATTTTCTGAATTTTAAAAACAAAAACTCCCTTCTGCAGTCAGTTAAGTTAAAAATTCTATATTTGTTTATCACAAAACAAGCCTTCTTTTTAGTAAAAAAAACGAATGCATTTAGTTAATATCGTACAACTTACCTATTGACATTTTGTTTTTTTTAGTGTATAGTTATTAATACAGAATGTATATGTATACTGCCAATTCTTATACGGCATAAGTATTTTCTCATATCTGATGATATATCAGGGTATTGCGTATGCAGCGCCCTGATATTTTATATAACACACATTTAAAAAGGAAACAAATGCAATGAAAACATACAAATTATTTATATTACCGATAATACTGATTTTCTTGGGAGCATCGGCACAAGCCGCAGGAACAGCAAGCAGCTGGGCGGCAGAGAGCATAAAAACCGCATATATGAGCGGCATAATACCACAGGAACAATACACAGGCGACTACACCATGCCGATTACAAGAAACGAAATCGCCGTATTAATCGCAAACGCATATGAAAATGTTACAGGCACGGAATATAAATCCACCGCCTCCCCGTTTACCGACGCCTCCGGCACACACATCGCGGCAGTATATGAACTCGGAATCATGAGCGGACGCGGCGAAAACATATTCTCGCCTTATGATTATACAACACGTCAGGAAATGGCAAAAATCATTCTGTCATTTAAAGCCGCAGCAGAAAAAACAGAGCTTATTTTGCCGAAGAGCTATGACGCCGTTTTTACGGATTTTAGTGAAATAAGTGACTGGGCAAAGCCGTATGTTATAAAAGCGACAGCCGAAAACATAATAAACGGCTACGACGACGGCAGTTTTTTACCTTCAAACACCGTTTCATATGAACAAGCCATCGCACTCATAACAAGAGCTGTAACCTTAAATCAATACAAACAGCCCGTTATATATGATCTGCATGCAACAATACCATCATACACAAAAAGCGGAACAGTACAAATAAAATGGGACAGACTCCCCGATGTACCGTTATACACAATAAAAGTAACAGAAAAAAGACTGTCATATTATGAAAACGACATCGCGCCGAATAATACGCTCACCTATGAAATACAATATGAAGATTTTTTAAATATAGACGTTAATCCGAACAGAAAATACACAATTGAAATACTCGCCGCAAACCATTACTACACCGGGGATATTTATGTAGAAGAAATAAATAATGAATATGCGGCGGAAATCTCGGCAAACTACCCCCAAACAAAAGAAGCTGCCGAAGCACTTATGACAACAGTCAGCGTGCCTGTATGGAAAATGAAAGGAAAAGAAAAGGTATCATCAACAATAACCCTTACCGTACACAACAAAATCGCAGAAAAAATAAAGCTTGTGTTTGAAGAAATATACAACGGTCCCGAAAAGTTCCCCATAAAAGACGCAGGAGCCTACAACTGGAGAGGCGGAAGAAGCGAACACAACGGCGGAACGGCAATAGATATAAATGCCAACGAGAACTACTGTATATACTCAAACGGCACAACAGTAGGTAATTACTGGAAACCGTACGAAGACCCATATTCCATAACACCATACGGCGACGTGGTACGAGCCTTCGAAAAATACGGCTTCACCTGGGGCGGCGACGCATGGTCAAGTCCTAAGGATTATATGCATTTCTCTTATCTTGGTACATAATAAATCAGCTGTAGTTATATGAATTACTATTCATCTGTTGACAGGTAATTGCGAAATGCAATTACAATTGAAAATTGAAAGTATAAAATTGAAAAATTAAGGAAGAAAATCAAAGATTTTCTTCCTTAATTTATGTTTATTTGCTATGAAATTTTAATAATTTTCCCTTTCCGGCTGCAATTGTGAATTTTTTTGAATTTCGCAATTGCCTATTCATCTATTGATATTGTAAGAAGTATAGAATCATCATCAAGCACAGCTTCACTTTCCAGCCGCATGTTAGCGCCAAGATTATTCAGTATGTTTTTATACGTATATTCCTGAACATTCATGTTGTATTCCTGTTCAAGCTCTTCTATATTGCATATAAGCTCATCTATATTGCTGATGCCGTCAAGATAAATCCTAAACGCTTCATCAGGGCTGTTTCTTTTGTATATAAGCCTGCCCTCAACGCACTCAGCGCAGATTACATCCTCTGCAATAATCTGAACATTTATGCCGTGTTCTCTCAAGGTACGGCATAAAAGCTCCGCATCATTAAATCGCGTTTCTATACTGAGCTCCTCTGTTATTCCGTTTGCATATTTTTGTTTTACCGCAGAAGCCGTTTCAACTGCAGAAATGCAGACAGCTATCGCAAGCGGTAAAAGCACAGCAGATAAAGACATAATATTTTCCTCCTTAATAATCCAACATTCTTCCGCCGCGACCGGAATTTATATCCTCGTCATCAGCATGCGACGAATACGCCTGCAAATCCTCACGAGCCGCCGCAGATACAGCACGCACATTCGCCCATTCACGCAGTCGTTTTATCTGTTCCTTTTGCGTTACGCAAAGAGGTATTGTGTTCTTAACCGACATTTCAAGGTCGTTTATAAGTAAATTCCTCCCGCCAAAAAACGCTTCGTACAATGCAGATATAACCGCCTGTTCAATCTCTGCCCCGACAAACCCTTCCGTCAGCTCACTCATATGATTAAACAACTGTTCGTCAAGGTTAATCTCGCCGCCGACCTCCGAATTTGATACACGTTTTTTAAGATGCACCTCAAAGATTTTTGCACGCTCTCTTTTCGTCGGTAAATCCACAAAGAAAATCTCATCAAAACGCCCTTTTCTGAGAAGCTCCGGCGGAAGTCCGCTTATATCATTCGCTGTTGCTATTACAAATACAGGCGCTGATTTTTCCTGCATCCAGGTAAGGAATGTACCGAAAATACGTGTGCTTGTTCCGCTGTCGCCGACAGATCCCGTTCCGGCAAGACCTTTCTCTATCTCATCCACCCAAAGAATCGACGGCGATACAGCCTCAGCAGTTGCAATCGCACGACGCATATTTTCCTCCGAGCTTCCTACTATTCCACTGAAAATCTTTCCCATATCGAGCTTTAAAAGCGGCAATTGCCATATCGTGCTCATTGCTTTTGCCGTAAGGCTTTTTCCGCAACCGGGAATACCGGTAATAAGCACACCCTTAGGTGCCGGAATATTATATTTTTTTGCCGAATCAAGCCAAGAATTTTTTCTTTTCTTAAGCCAGCTTTTGAGATTTTCCAAGCCGCCTATATCATTAATATCAAGATCACTCTTTATAAATTCAAGAATACCTGTTTTCTTGATCACCTGATTTTTTTCTTCAAATATAATCTTTATTGCATCGTTATTAAGCCCCCGGTTATGCACTATCGCTCTTGAAAATGCATTTTCCGCCTCCTGAACGGTAAGTCCGAGCGCCGACTTTGCAAGCTTTTCCTTATCACTGTCGGACATCATAACCTCAAGTCCGTTTTGTTCAATCATTTTATTTAATGTAGCGAGTATTTCCTCAACTCCGGGCAACGGAAAATCAAACACTGAAATTTCTTTCTGCATATCATCGGGAATTATGAGCTGCGGCGAAATAATAACCACATTTTTCCTGTTGGTACTCTCACGAAGATTTGGAATAATATCCCTCATTTTTCTCACAAGTGCATAGTCCGCAGGCCTGCCGCATATTCCGAAAAACACGTGTAAATCCTTAAAAATGAAAATAGCATTTTCCTTGCAGTTTTTTACAAAATCCAGTGCTTTTTGCGGTGCGGACGTGTCGTGTATTACAGATCCGTCCTCAGTATTCTTAAACCCGTCAGTCTGTGTCCACACAAACACTTTTCTCACTATTTTTATAACCTCTTCATCGCACGCAATACAGCTTATGAGCTCACAGGCGCGCATCTCCTCCCATGTAGGTATATACACATAAGGGAATCTTGCCTTAAACAAATTAGCAAGACCGTTTTTTATATCACTGTTAAAATCCATAAACTCCACCTCTGAATTTTTTTTCTATTTTCTCAAAATCTCCCATTCCGTTTATACTCATTTTCCCGTCTGGAGAAATCCTTATTTCTATTTTATTTTCGCCAAAATCCTCAAGCTTATATCTGTCGGTTAAAAATATATGCCTTTGATTGGATGAGCCCGTAAGCGGTTTTGAAAAGTCCTTCTTTTCCTCAATAAATTCACCATCTATCAAAACATCTGTGTACTCCAATATTTTATTTCGATACACATCACCGTCTTCTTTTATCTCGCTGTATGTAAAGCCGGTAAAAACTATTACCGACAGCCCCAGATTGCTGACACATTCTAAAAGCTCTGATAATTCCTCCGCCTGCTCCAACGGCTCACCTCCGAGAATTGTCACACCCTCGATATTCTTTTCCTCCGAAATCATACGAAAAAGCTCTTCTGGCGAAATCAGCTGATTTGGCTTAAAGCTCCACGTATCTTTCAGAAAACAACCCCGACAATGACGGCTGCAACCCTGAACCCATATACAAAACCGATTTCCGGGCCCTTCCGAACGGGTATTTTTTATAATACGATAAATATTAAGCATCTTAAAAATCCAAAACCCGGCCCTTTTTGTTCGCCCCCGGCACATCCGGAGCAGAGCATATCACAAGCTCACGTATCTGCACGACAAAATGCGGTTTTAATGCTAAAAACTCAAACAGCTCATCAACAGATGAAAATCCGCCCTTTCCGTTTCTGTATGAAATTGCTTTTTTTGCAGTTATAGCCGTAATTCCGGGAAGAGAAGCAAGGTCTTCTTCATTACAGATGTTTATATCAATTATTTTTTCGTCCGGTGCAACAGGCGCGACAACCGGTTGTACTGCCGGCTGCACCTCAGGCTGAACCGGTGCAAACTGCGAAGCCGGAGCAGAATCCAAACGGATGTTTAATTGCTCACTCATATACTCATTACGTATTTTGCGTTTTAAATTTTCGTCTGTTTTTGAAATATATCCGTTTGTTACGATAAGCTCACGTCGGATAAGATACTCTTTTCTTACCCAAAATGAATGTATTATACCGAATATCCAGCTTATACCCCAGATCCATATACAGATTATATTAACAATTTCAGGAAACTCATAAGAAAAAGCTGCCGCAAGTCCGCAGACCTGTGTAATGAAATATCCACATCCGCACAGAATCCATTTTCTTTGTTTCGCTGTTTTTCCGGCGTAGAAAAATCCTACCCACGCAAGAACAATAACCGATGTCAGTACCCACCACGAGTTCAAAAGCTCCCAGGCTGTATCTTTATTTGTTATACCATTCCTCTTAGCCATTGATAAATTCCTCCATTACATCTGAAGTTTCCAAAACCACATCTTCTTCATAGTATTCGGGAGTAAATTCAGAATCAACAACCCTGGCATTGGCAAGCTTTTCCACAATGCCGATCAGCTTTTCGCACTTTTTCCCTTTTATATTAACTGTTTTGGCTTCAATAGTACCGTCAGGATAAACACGTATCTGTAACTTTCCCATCCAAAATCCACATCCTTTTTTATCATTATTCACATGAAATTTTAATAAATTCCCAAATTGAATTTTTAACCTTCAACTGCTATATACATATTATACCACGTCCGTAGTACTTTGTCAAGAAAAATTCCTATCTGAAAATACGGTTTTTGTTTTTAGCATTTACAAAACTTATAAAAATGCCCGCCTATATTGAAATAGACGAGCATTTAACTTATTCAATTTTCTCTGCTTCAGATAACATATTCTCAATAAAAATCCCATACCCTCTTGTCGGGTCATTTACGAAAACGTGTGTCACAGCTCCCACAATTTTACCATTTTGTAAAATGGGCGAGCCAGACACGGCTGTTGTCAATGGGGGACAACATAGTTTATCCCACCACAATCATAACAGAATCTGTCTTTGCTATAAAACCGTGCGAATGACCTGAATTGCACAGTGAAATGTCACCCGGATTCATATCATATTCTTTACCGTCAAAAATAAGTGTTCCTGTTCCCGAGAGAAGGAAGTAAATTTCTTCTCTGTCTGTGTGTGGATGTTCACCAATAGAAACCCCTGCTTTTATGTCATCATAATGAAAAAATTTGAATTTGCTTTCATCAAAATCTACCAGCATTGATTTGCAGTATAAGCACCCTTCACCATCGTGACAATTCACAAACTCTTTAATTTTAGTTTCCTTTAAATTTTTAAGTATCATTTAATTTTCACTCCATTGTTCTTTTAAATTTCTTTTATACTGTTTTGGTGTCATATTAAAAATCTTTTTGAATTTTTTTGTAAAATATACTTCGTCGCAATATCCTGCTGCGGCTGCGGCTTCTTTTATTTTTTTACCATCAGCAAGCAGAAGCAATGTTTTTCTCAACCGTTCTTTTTCAATATATTTGTGCGGTGTCATTTTCATATTTTCACAAAACATTTCATAAAATTTCGTTTTGCTGCAGTCGGCTTTTTCAATTATTTCCTCAGCGGTAACTCCTTTTAAGGCATTCTCTTTTATATAACTTAAGATTTTCATAAGTTGAGGGTCAATAGCCGGTTCTGACACATTCAAAATATTTTCTTCAATAAGTAAGGAAACAACATTGCAAATGGCTTTATCCGTTCTTATTTTACCGGATATGCCTCCAGTTGAAGCTGCACTGTTTATTTCTTCAAGCATAGTGCACAAATTTTTATTTTTTATTCTCAGACACTCATTTTCCGAAAGAGAAAAAACATCAAAATTCATATAATTACAAACAAAGTGTACATAAGTTACCGTAACCTCGCTGTCCGAGCCTACGGTATGTGTAACAAAACTTGGAATAAAAACCGTTTCTTCTTCAGAAATGTCGTACCGTTTATTGTGCATTTCGACAAAATATTTGCCTTTTTTAACATAAACAGCCACACAAAAAGGAAATACTCTTTCAGGATGTCTGTGTTTTCCTATTACATTTCCGTTTGTGCCGTTTATATATCTGTACTCTGTTATAAAATCAAAATTATTCATATCATTATTCATATCATTATTCATCCCATGAAAAGATGTTAAATATATGATTTCCTTTTCCTTTTTTTATACCTTCAAAAACCTGTTGTGCTTCTTTGTAGTTTCTTACAGAATATATGCCATCAAAGTTCATTTTTTTATTTTCAATAAATCTCAGGGCTGTCCTGTAGTTCTGATTTTCCGATACGTAATTAAACCCTGAATTTTCCCGTGGCAAATCGTTTTCCCATCCACTATACAAGGTTATATAATTATAGAAAACAGAATGTAATATCTCTTGCGAATAAATATCACAGCATTTTTTCCACGGAACACCAACCAGAGAAACTTCACCTCTTGGGCGGACAATATTGCAACAGTCAAGCACTGCTGATTCAACTCCCGAACATTCAAGCGCCAGTGCAATTTTTTTATTATATTTTTCGTTTTCAAAAGGGACTGTTTCAAACACAGTAAAACCTGCATCTTCTGCAACCTTTCGTCTGTTTTCATTTGGTTCAACGCCTATCACTTCATAGCCGAGGCAGGAATAAATATACATCGCCATAAAACCAACCGCTCCTAAACCTGTTACCATGACAAGTTCACCTGTAGGAATATGTGTTAGCTTTAAGCTTGCCATCGAAACGCCTGCAATGCGGATAAAAAGAGCATCAATCGGCGAAACTGTTTCAGGTATTTTTACCACATTTTTATAATTATCAATCTGATAGGACTGATGTCTGCCTTTTGTAAAAACAACATCACCTATATCAATCCCTTTAACATTTTCACCTTTATGTTCTACCTTAAAAACTGCTGTGTAACCAAACTTACACGGAAATTTTTTGTTTAATCCGTTCATAAAAATTCCGTTGAACTCCGTTCCCGCACTTACCATTGTGTAAAGTGTTTTTCCGGCAACCATATCATCACCGATATTTTTGGCAGAAAGTTCTTCATTTGCCACTGCAATTTTTTCCGGCTCGGTTACATATAAAACATCAATTTTCATTTTTACCATCTCCTTTCTTCTTCATTATAACAAAAAGTCTGTGTAAATACAATATAAATTTAGTACAAAAACCAGGTAATTTTGTTCGCAATAATGCTCGCCTGACTTTCAGACGAGCATTTAACTTAATTTATTTTATCCACTTCCGAGAGCATATTTTCTATAAATATTCCATACCCACGGGTTGGGTCATTTACAAACACATGTGTTACAGCTCCCACAATTCGTCCATTTTGAAGTATCGGTGAACCTGACATTCCCTGAACTATCCCGCCTGTTTTTTCAATGAGAGAAGCATCTGTTATTTTTATTACAAAATTTTTCCCCTCTGCATTTTTAAAATCAATCTTTTGTATCTCAGCAGTATATTCTTTTACTCCGCAGCCGTCAGCATCGCATAATATTGATACTGCTCCCTCATTAATCTGCTCTTTTAAAGCAACCGGAACTGCTTGTTTTTCTCTGAACACTTCAGGATCTATTGTTCCGAAAATACCGTTTGGAGTATTTTTTGTAATTTTTCCGAGAGATTGGTCGTCAAATGCGGCGTTAAGCTCGCCCGGAGTTCCTTTTTCTCCCTTTACAACACCCGTTATACCGCACCGGAAAACATCTCCGTTTTTTACGGAAATAATAAGTCCGGTATCACTGTCGGAAATCCCGTGTCCTAAAGCGCCGAAAGAATTGTCGTCGGGATTGTACCAGGTAACCGTTCCTATGCCGGCTGTACTGTCGCGAACCCAAATCCCGGCTTTTCTTCCGTCATCTGTTTGAGCAGGCTTCAGCTCGGTATCAAACATTTTTCCGTTTCGCTTTATTGTCATGCCGATGCTTCCGTCCGAACCTTGTATTATATTTGCAATTTCATCGTTCGTATTTACATTCACACCGTTTACCGATACTATTACATCGCCTTTTTTAAGTCCTGCTTCTTTTGCAGCATTTATCTCCGCTCCGTTTTTATCTTTTACAGCCTGAATTTCCGTTATCATAACGCCTTTTGAATAAACCGCAATACCGACAGGCATTCCGCAAGGAATAAGCTCCGTACCCGTCGCCCGAACAGACACAAATAAAAAATTAAGCATAAAAATAAATGCTGCGGGTAAAATAAACTTGAATTTCAAATTTTTCAAAACTTCACCTCCTTTATCGCTTACCGCATATTTAAATTACCCTCATAGAAAAAAACTTATGCTGATAAAAAACTAACAGCTACAAATTGGCGAAAAGCGAAAAATCTATTGACAAACAATGTTTTTTTTGATAAAATAAACTTAAGATAAAACATTGAACGGAAGTGACATTAATGAAAAATTTCAAAAAAATAATTTTTATATTGTCAGCAGTTTTAGCCTGTACGGCAACATTTATTACCGCAACCGCCGCACCGGCAAAAACTGTTATGACAGAAAAATCAGGCTCGCCAAATGAAATGTCTTCATACGCCGGTCAGAAAAATTATGCAAGCGTCATCGGAACATATATTTTTGATAACGGTGACGGTACAATTACTGCAGCTGACGCTGAGAATAACGAAATAATTATAAATATATATGACAAAAACACCTTTGCCCTTAAAGATACTAAAACCGTTCCGTTTGAACTGAATAAATTCGGCGGACTTTATTCGGGAGAAAAATATAATTTTATCGTATTCGGGCAAAACAATCCGAACGAAGACAATAGCGTTTCCACATTTAAAACCGTAAAATATTCAAAAACCTGGGAAAAGCTCGGCGAAGCTGATTATAAAAACAACAATACAACTGTTCCCTTTGATGCAGGCTCTTTAAGAATGGCGGAATACAACGGGTATCTGTATATACGTTCTGCACATGAGATGTACACCTCCTCAGATGGACTCAATCATCAGTCAAACATTACATACAGTGTTGATATAAATTCCATGACTGTCTCCGATGAGTTCAGCAAAGTATGGAACATAGACGGCGGATATGTAAGCCATTCATTCAATCAATTCATACTAATCGACAACGGACAGCTTGTCGCCGTCGACCATGGCGATGCATATCCGAGAAGTATCGTCCTGGGAAAGTACCGGAATAATCTCTCAAACGGTAAGTTTTCGGGAAATTACTCTCATATAAACCTGCTTGAAATCCCCGGCAATATCGGAAATAATTATACCGGCGTAAGTGTGGGCGGATTTGAAGCATCTGCGGATAATTATATTACAGCAGTAAATTCGGTAGATTTTCAAAGCTCTGACACAAATACAAGAAATATTTTACTTCTCGTAACAGAAAAAAATATTTCCGGTGCGGGAAATGTTAAACAAATTTATTTAACAAACTACGACAACGGAAAAACAGGAAGCACGCCGTATCTTGTTAAGATAAACGAAAATAAATTTGCTGTCTTATGGACTGAATTTGAAAACAATACTCCAAAAGGTGTACGTTATGTATATACAGACGGCGACGGAAATATGCTTTCAGATGTCGAGGCATTTGACAATGCCGTTTTATCGTCGGAATGTCAGCCGGTAGTTGTCGATCAAAATATGATTTTATGGTTTGCAAACACAAACGATGGCAGAAAATTCTGCGTTATAAACACCGATGGATACGATATAGGCGAAAATGTGGAAATATCAAAGCCAACAGAACAACCGCCTGTTGATAACAATACCGATATAAATATTGAAACAGATGAAGACACGACAGACAACGGAAATATTACCGAAGACAACAATGACAACAGCGATATTACCCAAGACGACAATGACAACAGCGATATTACCCAAGACGACAATAACAAAGAAGACACATTAGAAAACACAGGCGATGAAGAAGACACCCCCGACCGCAATGAAGCTGAAAAAGATAAAGATGATATGAGTGTACCCGACGAAGAAAAACCTATAACGGTTTGGCTTGACGGTGAAAAACTCAACTTTGATGTTGAGCCGATTATTGAAAACGGAAGGACGCTCGTTCCTATGCGTGTTATATTTGAAGCATTAGGAGCTGAGGTTACCTGGGATGATGCTACCCGAACAGCAATCGCCGTACGTGATGATATAGAAATAAGAATCTCAATCGACCAAAAACAAATGAGGCGGAACACCGGAATCATAATCCTCGACGTTCCGGCAAGGCTCATAAATTCGAGAACGTTAGTCCCCGTAAGAGCAGTTTCGGAAGGACTGGACGCAAATGTAGACTGGATTGACGCTGAAAAGAAGGTTATTATCGAAACAGCTGCAATGAGCCTTCCGGAAGAATACGAAACGTACTTAACAAATATTTACGGACAAACCCGATATATGTTTGAGCAATACATACTCCCCGAAGCGGTATCCGGCGAAAACGGATTTGCAGACGATATAACGAATAAGAATAAAGCGTGCTTTGAATTTATTAACACCGCCTGGAATAAAGCTTTAGCATCGGAAATAATGAATATACAGATGATGCCCTCAGAAAATGACGAAAATGCTTATACCAAGTATCTGAGAATAATAAAAAATGCCGGACTGAGCGCCGACCAAATCTTTGATATATCATATGAAGTATCGGAAAAAGGAACAGCTGTTATGCTCCTTGATTTTAAAAAAACCGACACATTACTTGCATGTAAATATATAGGAATTACGCCGGACAAAAACGGCGGTGTAAAATACTTCACAGCTGAAACCGATGTTTTTTCAGACATCACCGAAGTCTTCTTCTGCGAAGTCAACGAAAGCTCAAGAGCTAATCTCGGAATGATACAAAACACAAAACAAGCATTTTTAGAAGCTGTGGATTTATCTTTGGGGAAATAAAATAATCTCAGGTATAATATAATAATTTAAAGCTCTGCCCAAAAGGCAGAGCTTTAAATTATAACGCAGCAAAAATACTAACAATCTGTAACAGCGGACTATTACGCTTTGCCACCAATATATAAACTTAACTGTAATCCTGTGTCAGATCAATTTTTAAACAGCTCATAAGAACCGTCATATTCTGCTTTTACTACAATATTCCCGCTCATAGCAGTTGCGAAAAACGGGATATTATATTTTTTATATCTTTTAAGAGCGTCTTCCTTAGGGAACCCATAAGTGTTATCCAATCCCAATCCCGCTATTGCAACGTCGGGATCAACAGCTTTTAATAATTTCTCAGAGCTTGAGTTTGCTGAGCCGTGGTGCGGAACTTTTAAAATATCCGCCTTCAAATCCATGCCCCGATCCACAAGCGTATTTTCCTCCTCTATTTCTATATCTCCTGTAAATAATACCGAGAAATCACCGTACCGCACCCTATACAAAACACTTTGTTCGTTTACCCCACGGCTCTGTGAACGGTCAAAAGGCATAATTACATCTATTTCAACATCATTAATAAGCTTCATCGTGCCGCTTTTGTTTATGTAATGAACAGTTGTTTCGTTTTCTTCCGCTGTTTTTATAAGCAGCTTACGCAGTTCATCATTTGGCAGCACATCAGGAATATACAGATTTCTTACCTTAAGCTCCTCCATTGCCGCAATTATTCCCATAACGTGATCTTTATGAAAATGCGAAACAAGTGCCATGTCTATGTCCAAAAAACCATTGTCTATGAGATACGGAAGAAATTCATGTCTGCCGGGGTCGTAGGTTGAATACTCTGCCCCACCGCCGCCATCAGAAAGAATCCTCATTTTATGAGGTATCGTAACAGCGGCCGCATCTCCCTGCCCCACGCTTATAAAATGAACATACATACTGTCAAGACTTTTTACATACTGCACCGAAGTAAACAATGTAAAAACAGTAAATACGGTTATAAGATAAGGTCTTAAAGTTTTCTTTCCGAAAAAACACAGCAATAAAACTCCCGAAAACCAACAGCATAAAAACAAAGCAGAAGGCTCAGAAAGACGAATAAATACTCCGGGAAGCTTAGCTGTAAAACGACTTATATCGAGCATACAACCGCAAAGCAGTTCAAGAATATCGCCGAAAAACAGACCTTTACCGCATATCATCATTGATATAAAATAGAACGGTGCCGTTATAAAACACATCAGAATGAGAACAAAAAATACCGGCATTAAAACAAGAGTGTACAGCGATACCGAATTAAAAAGCCTCGCAGACAGCGGCAGAAGAAAAATTATAAAAATAATGTAAACAGCCAAAAAGCCTGCCACTTTAATAAACGGTATCATCGAAAGAGTGAACTGATATACAGGCCGCATAAACAATTTAACCGAAACAGCAGCGCATACAGACATTATAAGCCCGGTATCATATATAAGCAAAGGATTTACAAGACCTATAACAATAACGGACCCTGCAATGGTATCACAAAAGCTGTGTACTCCCGTAAGCCGCGCAAGACCTAATGATATGATAATCATGAGCATCGCACGCATCGCTGCTCCGTAATCACAGTTAAGCACTATGTAAGCAGTCATAAGCAAAACGAGCAGAACATTTTTAAGCCTTGGATTTAAAAGCCATGCAAGAACAGCAAAAACAGCAAGAAAAATCATGCAGTGTATACGTCCGTTATAGAGAAAACGCCCTGTCCCTGCATTGGTTAAAACACTCCTTGTATCATCACTCATATCATACGTTGTATCAAAAAACACAGCCTGAAGCATGCCGTTTGTGTTCAGATCAATATCATTTAAAATAAGCGTATATAAATGATTTTTTATCGCACCTGCCATATACGAAGCCTTAGGAATATACACATCATATCCGACATACTCACAGCCTTTTGCATACATTCTGAAAAATATTTTCTCCGCATTATAATAGAACTTTGAGTTATAAACAGATGTGTTGGGATTTTCGGTATATTCCTTTAATACACCGCTAAATCTCAGCGTATCGCCATAGTTAAAGGGCTTATCGGAGGTTACAGACATTTTGCACCGGTAATTAAAATCCGTGTATTTATTTTTACGCCCTGTTGATACGGAAAAGCAATCTGTAATTACCTTATACTTAAATCTCCCGTAAGCCTCTTCCGGAATATCGCATATCCTTGCCGTTACGAAAACTTCCTTTCCGGAATAATCGGCTAAAAAATTATCCTGCACTATGGCATTATTATACCCCACCGCACCAACGCAGGAAAGAACCACAGCAAATAAAAGCCGACGGTTTGCACGCCGGGCAACTGCAAAATTTAACAAATAAACGATTATAAAAGCCGTAAGAAACAAAAAGACCGAGCCCTCATTAAAAAAGCGCAGAAAATACACGCCCGAAACAAGGCCGACCGCACCCCATACAATAGATGAATACATTTATTTCCGTTCCTCTCCGTTATTTTACTTCCTGTTCGAGATCTGAAAAAATTTCATCATCAAAAAAATCTAAAACAGTAATATCCAGCCCGTCGCATATTTTTTTGATTGTTGAAATAGTAGTGCTGTTATTTCTTCCGCTTACTATGTTATTCAGTGTTGATTGGGTAATACCGCACTTCGTGGCAAGCCCTGTAACCGTAAGCTTTTTCTCAATACACAGCTGTAAAATCCGATATTTCACTGCTTCGCCAATACTCATTTGAATTTCTCCGTTAATACATATTAATAATTTAATTTTAACTCTTTTGAATTAAAAAACAACCTCTTTTGAGTTTACAAGGCGTATAACAACAGTTATACTGCACACAACTATGCCTTATCAGGCTAATCCATACAGAATTTTTACCCATTTATTGACTGATGTAATAAAATTTTAATAAATAATGAAAAAATGTTTAAAAAAACCGCTTGACAAATTGACTATTTTAGTATAAAATATATGTGTATGCTTTATGTTTCTTTTTTGAAATAATTTCTGTACATACAATATTAAACAATGTAATCCATTTTAACTTAAAAGGGGCGGTCTTATTGTTTTACAGACGCTCTTTACAGGTTATATAGCTCCGGAAAAAAATTAGGGTATATAAAAACCGGACATTTTGTGGAAAAAGATAAAGCGTGTTACCTGCAAAAACGTTAATAAACAGGGTGGAACTCAAAAACTATATAACTTAATATAAAGCGTTCACATAAGACGGCACCGTATTAAATTTATGATTTTTATGGAAAAATAATCAAAAAAAAGAATTTAACAGGAGGTGCTGACAATAGAAACATTAGAATATGTACTTATAGGAATTGCCGTAGTATTTGCGGTTCTTAATGTAGTGTCATTCAAGCTTGGCATAACTTACAGAAAAAAGATTGCCGAGGCTGAGTTTTCTTCAGCAGAGGAAAAAGCAAAAACTATAGTAGAAGAAGCCGAAAAAGAAGGTACGGCAAAAAAGCGGGAGCTTATGCTCGAAGCTAAAGAAGCAAATCAAAAACTTCGCTCAGACTTTGACCGTGAGGTTAAAGAAAGACGTGCAGAAATCAGCAGACAAGAGAGAAGAATTGCACAGAAAGAAGAAACCTTGGATAAGAAAACAGAGGGTCTTGAAAAGAAGGACAACCTACTGAACCAGAAAATCAAGGAATATGAGCAGAAAAAACAGGAAATTGAAGAAATAGAAAAAAAGCAGATTACAGAACTGGAAAGAATTTCAGGTCTTACACGAGAAGAAGCGCGTGAGATATTATTAAAAGATATTGAAAATCAGACAAGACACGATGCCGCTGTAATGGTAAAAGAAATCGAGCAGGAAGCAAAAGAAACTGCCGAAATAAAGGCTAAAAATATCGTTGCCATGTCAATCCAGAAGGTTGCCGCAGACCATGTTGCGGAAACAACAGTATCGGTAGTAAACCTGCCGAACGATGAAATGAAAGGAAGAATAATCGGCCGTGAGGGACGTAATATACGTACACTCGAAACACTTACCGGCGTTGAGCTTATAATAGACGACACACCGGAGGCTGTTATTGTTTCAAGCTTCGACCCGATCCGCCGCGAAGTTGCGAGATTAGCATTAGAGAAGCTTATTACAGACGGACGAATTCATCCGGCACGTATCGAAGAAACTGTTGAAAAATCAAGAAAAGAAGTAGAGGCTATCATCAAGCAGGAGGGTGAGGCAGCATCATTTGAAACCGGTGTTCACGGACTGCATCCGGAGCTCATAAAGCTTTTGGGTAAGCTCCGCTTCAGAACAAGTTACGGTCAGAATGTTCTGAAACATTCCGTAGAGGTATCTCACCTTGCAGGCGTTATGGCAGGTGAACTCGGAACAGACATTGCAATGGCAAAAAGAGCCGGACTTCTCCATGATATAGGAAAGGCCGTAGACCATGAAATAGAAGGCTCACACATCACAATCGGTGCAGATATAGCAAAGAAGTATCACGAAAACAAGGGTGTTATCCATGCGATAATGGCACATCATGGCGATGTTGAAGCGCAAACATTGGTTGCATCTTTAGTTCAGGCAGCAGATGCAATTTCAGCAGCTCGTCCCGGCGCACGCCGCGAAAATCTTGAAACATACATCAAGAGACTTCAGAAGCTTGAAGAAATTGCAAACAACTATGAAGGAGTTGAGAAATCCTTCGCAATCCAGGCAGGAAGAGAAATCCGTATCATGATTAAGCCAAATGTAATCAGCGACGACGGTATGATTCTTGTAGCAAAAGACATTGTAAAACACATAGAAACCGAGCTTGAATATCCGGGACAAATAAAGGTAAGCCTTATCCGTGAAACAAGAGCGGTGGAATACGCTAAATAATTCGGTTCGATGCGTATAGGACTTTAAATAAGCTGCGCATATGTGTTTTGCAGATATGTGCATCTTATTCAGGCCGGCAGCGAAAGAAAATTCTTTCGGGATTTTGCTTCTACCCTTTCGTTGCTTGTCTGTTTTTCGCAGATTCAGAATACAGACGTTTTCATATAAAAATTCATATGCCCCATGTATCAGACATGGTTAGAAACGGAGAAAATAAATATTATGAAGGTTTTTTGTATCGGAGATATTGTAAGTCAGACAGGACGGAAAATAATTCATAGTCATTTAAAAAAGGTTGTTACGACAAATGATATAGATTTAGTAATCGCAAACGGCGAAAATCTTGCTCACGGTCGTGGTATAACAAGAAAAATTTATGAGGAGATGTCGGCAATAGACGTGTTAACCATGGGTAATCACGTATGGAACTGCAAAGACGTTATCCCTCTTATGACCTACAGAAAAAACATAGTGCGTCCGGCAAACCTCTGGCAGGGATGTCCGGGAAACGGTTCGGTTATCGTAACCACCCGTTCGGGACAAAAAGTCGGTGTAATCAACATCATGGGACGTACTTTCATGGAACCTTGCGAATCACCGTTCAAAGCGGTTGACAGAGAGCTTAAGGCTCTTTCAAAAAAGGTTAATTATATCTTTGTAGATTTTCATGCAGAAGCAACAAGCGAAAAGGTTGCAATGGGATGGTATCTTGACGGTCGCGTTTCGGCTGTTTTCGGTACTCATACTCATGTACAGACTGCGGATGAAACTATTCTTCCCCGCGGTACAGGTTATATAACAGACTTAGGAATGACCGGACCGGTATATTCAGTACTCGGAATGGATCGTGAAATAGTTATAGACCGGTTTGTAACAGGCATGCCTCAGAAGCTTGAGCTTGCAGAAGGTCGGGCACAACTGTGCGGCTGTATATTTGAGGTTGACAATAAAACCCATAAAACTGTCGATGTACAGCGTGTGTTTATACGTGAATAATATTTAATTTCAAAAAGCGATTTGCGTCCGGCAAATTGCTTTTTGTGCAATAAAATGCTTTAAGGGAGTTTAAAACATCATGAAAAAATTTATTTTACTTTTTATTACACTTATGCTTTCTTCATTTTCGGCTTCTGCCTCAGAAATTGTTGGTTCCACATCCCTGAGCGATTACCTCGCATCAAGTGTTACAATTAAATTTGACATCTTTGAAAACAGGGTTAACAAATACTCGGAAGCATATTTCAACCTTGAAATCGACGGAGAAGTTTATACGAAACCTTTTGTAATTAAACGTGAGGACCGTACAGCAGAAATAACGTTTGAAGTCCCGCCGTTCGTTGTCGGAAAGGAAATGACTCTTACCCCCGTTTCCGGCATCGATCAGCTCCGCTATTATGATGATTACATAAAAGTCGGAGAATCGGTAAAATTAAATACATACATTTCAAACACCGAAAACGGACCGACACATAACACAACCTTCCACATGACAATATATCCGCTTTATTATAAGGATGTGGAAGTGTTTATAAACAACGAGCCACATACCTTTTCCGAGCACGTTTACTTAGCCGAAGACGAGCATGCTTTCGTACCTATAATCGAGCTTGCCAATGTATTCGGTATGGAAAACGCTTCCTATAATAATGCAGACAACTCCGTTAAAATAGAATATAACGGAAAATACTTAATTTATTATCTTGATACGAATAAAACAGATATAAACGGAACAATAACAGAGGGCGTGTGCGACTCAGACTTTGTATATACAACGGTATTTGCCCCCGTAAGACCGTTTGCAGAGCTTTTCGGCTGTAATATAACGTTTACAGACGAAGGAACTCATTACCGTATAAATTTTGATACCCCGAAAGATGTACTATACATTCAGGGAAAAGCCTATTTAATGAACGAACGTGGCATCTCAAGTGACACCGACTATCTTGTATGGGTTTCAAAATCAGAGTTTTTAGTTCGTGTATATATAGGAAGCAAGGGTAATTGGGAGTTTGTAAAATCGTTCCCATGTGCCATAGGTGCCCCAAACACTCCTACCTGTGAGGGACAATACAGATACTATCAATATCAGGACAGATGGAGCTACGCAAACTATTACTGCGGCCCGATAATGCGTTTTAACGGCGGATATGCCATCCATTCAACACTCATAAGATACAACGGCGTACCTTATGACAATCGTGTCGGAGAAAGAATTTCTCATGGCTGTGTCCGTGTAAGACCTGAAGGCATAAAGTGGTTAGTTGATTATGTTCCGCTTTACAGCAGAATTTATGTAACGGCATAAATTAACGTTTATCTCATAAGGAAAATAAAAATGGCAAAAAATGAAAATAAATCTTTTGTAAAACTGAAAAACGATATAAAAAATAACACTCTGCAAAAGCTGTATGTTTTCATGGGCGAAGAAACATATCTTCGTGACAGATACGCTAAAACCATTCTTAATATGATTGACGACGCCGGATTTGAAGAATTTAACAGAATTGTAGTGGAAAACGGAAAAGATGCCCTTTCGGATTTACCTGAAATCCTTGAGGGCTTTCCCATGATGACCGACAGGCGTGTCATATGCATACGTGACAGCGGTGTGTTTAAAAAAGCGGACAAAGAGGATGTGTCCGACACAAAAAAAGCCGTCAGTGAAGCAAAGGACTATCTGTGTGAGTTCTTCAAACATCTTTCCGACGATTCTGTAATAATATTCGTAGAAAATGAAGTCGATAAAAGAAATTCAGTCTACAAAGCGGCGGCAAAATACGGTGAAATTGTAGAATTTATGCCGCTTCCGGCTTCTGATACAATTGCATGGCTGATAAGAGAAGCGAAAGCGCACAACCTTGATATTACCCATACAAACGCCGAGTATATGCTCACCATCTGTGATAATACCTTAGGCTCACTAAGCAATGAAATGGAAAAGCTTTCGGGATTTTGCGATAAAGAAATAACTAAAAGCGATATAGACCGCTTAGTTTCAAAATCCCTGCAGGTAATTGTCTTCGACCTGTGCGACCATCTTACGGCAAGAAATGCCGATAAGGCACTTTCCCTGCTCTCAGATTTAAAAACCGTTAAAGAACCGGCATTTAAGATTTTGTATCTTCTGTTTTCCACATTCGACAGAATTCTGACGGTCAAAATCATGATGTCTTCAGGAGCGCCAAACAGCGAAATCGCCTCTAAACTTAAAATTCCGCCGTTTATCGTAGGTAAATATACAAAATCCGCCTCAGAATTTTCATTCGGGCAACTAACAACTCTTATTACCGCCGTTGCCGAGTATGATTTAAAGATAAAAGAAGGAAAAACAGATGATTGGACGGCTTTAGAACAGTATATTTGTGACTATTTTTCAAAATGAAAAGTGAGATTTAAAGAGAAAAACGAAGAAAAACGAAGATTTAAAGAGCATTGAAAGAAAACAAAAAAAATTTTTAAAAAAGGTATTGACAAAATAAGAAAAAGATAGTAAAATACAATATGCAGGCCGAAAGAAGACCTTTCGGATTTTTTAAAACGCTATAAGGAGGAAATTATCAATGAACAGTAGTTATTTGGCAAAGCCGGCTGAAATTGAAAGAAAATGGTACATTATAGATGCAGCCGATAAGTCATTGGGACGTGTTGCAGCTCAGGCAGCAGCAATTTTAAGAGGAAAGCATTTACCGACATTTACTCCTAATGTAGATTGCGGTGATCATGTAATTGTTATCAATGCGGATAAGGCAGTTCTTACCGGAAACAAGATTAACCAGAAGGTTCGTTATTATCACACAGGCTGGGTAGGCGGAATCAAAGAAATCCACTACAATAAGCTTATGGCAGAAGCTCCTGAAAAGGCTATGACATATGCCGTAAAGGGTATGCTTCCTAACAACTCAATCGGAAGAAAAGCTATAACAAGACTTCGCGTATATCAGGGAACAGAGCATGGTCATGATGCTCAGAAGCCTGTTGAATGGACACAGGAAATTAAATAAGGAGGATAAGGTAAATGGCTACAGAACAATATTGCGGTACAGGTAGAAGAAAGTCTTCAGTTGCCAGAGTTCGCTTGATCCCCGGCAACGGAAACATCACAATAAACGACAGAAATATCGATGAATATTTCGGTCTTGAAACTTTAAAGGTTATAGTACGTCAGCCTTTAGCTCTTACAAAAACAGAGGATAAGTTTGACGTTTTAGTAAACGTAAGCGGCGGCGGCTTCACAGGCCAGGCAGGTGCTATCCGTCACGGAATTTCAAGAGCTCTTCTTGAAGTAGACACAGACGCTTACAGAGCAGACCTCAAAGCTGCAGGTTTCTTAACAAGAGACTCAAGAATGAAGGAAAGAAAGAAGTACGGCTTAAAAGCAGCTCGTCGTGCACCACAATTCTCAAAGAGATAATTATTTTATCTACTTACAAAATCCCGGAAACACTTTCCGGGATTTTCTTTTGTATTTATGTCAAAATATATCAGTTGCTGTACACAGTTACACTATATATCCGGTTTAATAAAAGATTTTCGTATAATTGACTAATTTGCACAAATATTCACAAAATCTAATTTATATCATAAAATAGTATTGACATTTACAATTTTTATGGTATAATATAGTTGAAGATAATAATAGGCACATTATAACTTGGAAAACCCAAAACGCTTTGCACTTGTTAATTTTTTATTAACGAGTGTGTGCATATTTTTTCTTCATATGTAAATGATAATGATTGTCGGAATGGAGACTTGAAACCCATTCGAGTGGTCGGAATGGAGACCTAAAACCCATCTCGATGGCAGAGATAACTGCTAAAAATCAAATGGGATGACTTTGTCATCCCATTTATTTTTGAAGGGATTTACTAAAATGGATAAAATAAGTTTTAAAGAAAGAGTAAGGCAAACTGTAATAGATTGCTCAAAAAAATACAAAAGCAACTATGTTGACTATGATTATCTGGTTTGTTCTAAGGCATTTACCCAAAAAGATTATTACATAATAAGTGCCTATGAAGATAACTATCAACATCTAACTGGAGTTCATTCACTAATATCTCCACAAGATTTTTTTAATAAATGTTATGATGGTTCTTTATCAGAATGCGATTTTGATTTTATTAAAAAAGGACAATCTGAAAAGAGTGTAAAAGGTTCTGTGCGTGAAAAAATAGCAGTACTAGATAGTACAATGGACTTATTTACATACCCAGAAATATATGTCGAAGAATCTTTTCATAAGAATAGAGTCTTCTGTTCTTTTGCAACTGCAATTAATTCTTTTACATTGGGTTTTGCTAATGACAAATATGCAACTCCTAAATCACTATTGAAAAACAACAAATTAAGCAACAATATTAATAAGGTTGATTTAATTATAAGGAAACACAAAACAGAGGAATTGTATAATGAAATTGTTTTAGTCAATAATGAAACCATTAAAAACTACTATGACAAAATAGTGTCCCTACTATCCAGTGAACTTGTCGCAAGTTTGTCGCAACACAATAATTAAAGTCAATAAACATTAAAAAACAAAAACCACAATAAAATCTATGTTTTTCAACATTACACCACATCACAAAACACTAAAAAACAATAGGAATTAAACTCAAAGAGATAATTATTTTATCTACTTACAAAATCCCGGAAACACTTTCCGGGATTTTCTTTTGTATTTATGTCAAAATATATCAGTTGCTGTACACAGTTACACTACATATCCGGTTTAATAAAAGATTTTCGTATAAATAACTTTTGTTTAATATGATGATTGAAATGTTGAGATAATTATGGTATAACCCGAGTTTGCCACTTGCAGAGACAAACTCGGGTTATACCACAAAATTTAAACTTTGTCAAGCAAAATATAAAGTATACTTATATTTTTTTTGAAAATAATTATAAGTATACTTTAAAAATGGACATTTAATTTATCAGAATAAAAATTTTCACTTCATATTCTTTATAATTGTCAGAAGACTTTCTAATGATTGTTTATTTAACTTCCGGCTTTCTTTTACAATATCCTGAATGAGTTCAGGATACTCAACGCCTTCATCAAAAAATTCTTTCGGCGAAATTTTAAAATATTCACAGATATATAAAAACATACTCATTGACGGCAATGACTTTCCGTTCTCTATAGTATTTATATATCCGGTTGACTGCCCGAGCTGTAAACTTAACTCTCTGGCAGAGATATTTTTATCGGTTCTTAGTTTTGCAATTCTTTCCTTGATAAACGTTTCATCCATTTTAATCACCCACTTTCTACTATATTATATAATATAAGTTTGCCCAAAACACTTGATTATAGTTTGTATTTATGCTATAATGAAAAGTATAAATATGCACAAAGGTTAAAAATAAAACTTTTAACCTTTAAAGACGGGAGGCAAATTTAAAATGAAAAATATTACTTATAATAAGCGACGATGTTGTTTTGCAGGACATAGTCATATTTATGATGACAATATAAAAGAGTTAATAACAGAAAAAGTGATTGAACTGATTGAAAAATATGGTGTAAATGAATTTTGGGTTGGAAATTATGGTGCATTTGATTATTATTCAGCATCAGTTATCAGAGAATTGAAGAAAAGTTATGATATAGAACTTGACTTAGTTATTCCCTATACCACAAGAAAAATAGAAGAACAAAAAGAACTCTATTGTGAAAAGTACGACTACTTATTAATGGCAGATATTCCGGAAAGTACACCTGCAAAATTCAGAATTACTAAATGTAATCAATATATGGTTGACAGCTCCGATTTCTTAATATGCTATGTTAAGTATTCCTGGGGCGGTGCGGTACAAACCATGAAATACGCAAAGAAAAAGAAGTATATGAAAGTAATTAATTTAGCAGAGTAGAATTTGTTTGTGTTCTGAATAGCGAATGCAATGAGAGGTAACAGGATTTGAGCTGTTGAGGTTAAACTTCAAACCTTTTTTGATTGATACTTTATAATTTTTAAGTGTTTGAGAAAAAATTTTGTGAAATTATAGACTTTTAATAACTTTTATGGTATAATATATTTAAGAGATACAACAGTTACAGAATTAGGGAGGGAAGTGAAAGAATGAATCAGGATCCTTTTAAGAAGTATATAAAGCAAACTGAACCGGATAAAAGATACAAGGGTTATGCATGGAGTACTGCTATAGGCTTGCAGGCGGTTGATGGTCTTGAGCCATCAGAACACTTACTCCGAACTGCAATTGATAATATCGAAGGCAATATCACAATGGAAGATGCCGAAAAAAGAGTTGAGAGCTATTATGCGGCAAACCCCGAAAAAACAGAGGATGACAGAACAGAAGAGGCTGATAAAGTTTCTGTTCGCATCGCCGCTGTTCTTTCAGAGAAATCCTTTTCTTTTTCTCCGAGCGAGTATATAGGGATTCATAAAAAACTATTTTCAGGAATTTATAAGCATGCAGGAAAAATCCGCAACTACAACATTACAAAAAAAGAATGGGTACTTGATGGAGCTACTGTTCTATATGGTAATGCTGCAGAACTTCGTGAAACATTGGAATATGATTTTGCAGAAGAAAAGAAGTTTAGTTATAAAGGGCTTTCGACAGATGAAATTATTCATCATTTAGCATATTTCATATCAAGACTGTGGCAAATTCATATTTTTGGTGAGGGGAATACAAGAGCAACTGCGGTATTTTTTATAAAATATTTAAGAGCATTAGGATATGACGCAACAAATGATATTTTTGCAGATAATGCATGGTATTTCAGAAATGCACTCGTTCGGGCAAATTATACCAATTTAAAAGAGAACATTCACGAAACAACAGCATATCTTGAAAAGTTTATCAGAAACTTGTTGTTGAACGAAAATAATGAGTTGAAAAATCGTTATTTGCATATTAATAATTTGATTAATGAAAATGTCGGTGTAAATGTCGGTGTAAATGTCGGTGTAAAATTAAATAAAACACAGACGAAGATAGTTGAATTAATAAAAAATAATCAGAATTGTACAATTGAAGATATGGCAAAAGAAGCCGGTGTGGAAAAAAGAACCATAGAAAGAAACTTAAAAACCCTGAAAGAAAAAGATGTTATAGAAAGAATCGGTGCTGATAAGAACGGGCATTGGATTGTAAAAAGATTATAAAGATAGTTGGGGACGTGCATTTTGCACGTTCACATAAATCGCCCATGAAAGCAGATGCTTTCATGGGCGGTTTTACGATTTTACAGTTCTTCTGCTTTAAATGCAGTATAGCCTTCGTAGTGGTAGCTGTTGTCGATACCTTTCATGTAAACATTTCTGTCATTGATTTTGTCCGTCAAGGCATTTTTCAGAATATGCTTGATTTCAATGTCTTTTATTGGACTACGCTCCATAGCCATCAAGTAATCTTCCTTATCCACCTTGCTCCAGTCAATCACCATTCCAAGCTCTTTCTTTAAGATAATGTCGAGCCATATTCTTGTCGCTCTGCCGTTGCCTTCTCTGAAAGGGTGACAAATATTCATCTCAACGTATTTTTCAACGATTTCTTCAAATGTTGATTGCTTCATATTGCTGACATTTTCTAATGCAGAGTCAAGATACATAACAGGTGCAAACCTAAATCCGCCCTTAGCAATATTCACATCTCTTACCACACCTGCAAAGTCATAGAGTTCATCAAATAAGTATTTGTGTATAAACGCCAGCGAATAGAACTTACCTGCCTCAAGTCCGTCAAGTAAACCTTTATCATAAAGTTCCACAGCTTTCTTCTTGCTGATTCTTTCTTCTTCACGAGCAAGCTCAGCCGAGTCTGTTATATTAAGTTTATTTTCTAAAGCCATAGTAAACCTCCTTAGTCCTTGACATACTCGATGATGTCAGAAAAATTGCAGTCAAGCTCTTTGCAAATACGACCGAGAACCTTTAAACTGACCTCTTCATTTTTTGAAAGTCTTGCGAGAGTAGAGGGAGTGAGCCCTGCAATCTCTTTAAGGTCTGTTTTTTTTGAGCCCTTTATCCACAAGCAAGTGCCAAAGTCCATTATAATTGTATGCCATACTGATTCCTCCGAAACAATATAATAAGAACACGACCCGACAACAAAATTATAAATTTTGGTCGGGCTCCCCGGAACCTTGTTACGTTCCGTAATAATCTATTATGTATTATATCATACCGTTGTTCGTTTGTCAATATTTCAGATACATTTTGACACGGTTTTTGAATGAGTTAATTTTTTATAAACAAAATGTAAATTATAGTTTACCTCTGCTTCGGAATTATTTATGTAGGGTACGCTGCCCACAGCGTACCGTTTAACAAAATTCTTTTACCGTGGATTGGGTAACATCAGCATCTGCAAACTCATAGCCACCGGGCAGTGGCAACCAACAACTCAATGTTCGTATGCTATAAAGTACAATTCCAACTTTGAACAAAAAATTCCGCATACTCCATTTCGTTGGGTTGCTGTTGCCTACGACGCAAGACGAAATCAAAGATTTCTGTGCGTCAGTAAAACTATAATTTACTTACAAAATACATTTATAATATCTTTTTTCTTTCTGACAGCATATTCATAAGCAACTTTCGTACCACTTTTAGGTTGATAACCCACAATATCATTTTTACTGTTTCTGCGTTTTAAAGGAAGATAGTTTTCATCATAATACATTATACA
>JAZTZP010000031.1:0-29302 GCA_045637525.1 Clostridia bacterium
CTGTCGCTATGCGACAGGTTTCGGTAGAAATTGCAAGCAATTTCTGAATTTAAAATCAGAAAATCGCTTGTCGATTTTCTTTCCATAACTTGCGGCAAATTGGCCGCAAATTTCACTCGCATTTATGCGAATTTCACCCAACCATAATGGTTGGATTTCACTTTTTGCCTATGGCAAAAAAATTTCACTGTAAATTATAGTTTATCTGCGATAAACTATAATTTATTTTTATAAAACCTGAATAACCTCCCAAAAAATCCGCCTGTCATATTTTTCTCAGCCACATATACATCAGTCGAAGATAAAATATCTACCTGCTTAATTATTTTACCCTTATACACTACATCACATACACCAATTTTTTCATTCTTATTTATCGGCGGACTAAGATTTTCCGATATAAGTGTTATAAGCTCATAATCCCTCATATACCCCAAATCCGGAACAACAATTTCCTCCGCGCTCATAGGAAAAATTTCCGTCCCCGACACCTTCCTCGAACAAAACACTTCATTTTTGTCTAATATTTTTACATTGTTCACTTTTGAAAACCCGTAATTCAGCATAGTTTCATGATCTTTCCAATCATCAGGCGCATTAAGAGTAACCGCAATAAGCTGCACGCCATCCCGCTCCGCCGATGACACAAGGCATCTGCCTGATTTTTTCGTATATCCGGTTTTAATTCCGTTAGCCCCATCATAGCTCTTTAAAAACTTATTATGATTGGAAAAATACATTTTAACTCCGGTGTTTATAGTAGTTATTTCCTTTGTTTTTGTCTTTACAATATCCCTGAATACAGGATTTTTCATCGCATACGAACTGATAACCGCCAAATCACGTGCAGTCGTATAATGATTTTCGTCATACAATCCGCTCGGATTTACAAAATGTGTATTTTCTGCTCCTACTTCTTTCGCAGTTCTTGTCATAATCTCTGCGAAAGTCTCTGTATCACCGCTTATATGTTCTGCCGCCGCAACAGCAGCGTCATTACCGGAATTAAGCATAAGCCCATACAGTAAATCCCGCATATAAATGCAGTCACCTTCTCTTAAATACGCTGACGAACCCTCCTGATACACCGCATTCCTGCTGGCAGTTACCACATCATACGGCTTGGAATTTTCAAGAGCCACAATCGCAGTCATAATCTTAGTCGTACTCGCCATCGGATTACGCATATCAGAATTCTTCTCAAACACAATCTCTCCGGTAGTCTGCTCAATAACGCAAGCGCACTCAGCAGATATCTCAATCGCCGCCGCTTTCATTTCAAGCAAACAAAAAATAATAAATAAACAAGCATATAATCTCACCTTTACGTTCCCTGTCTCCTTTCAAAATTCTTCAGTCTGAAAGAAACCTTCCGTTACTTTATAATAATTATATGCCGTTTTTATTTAAAAAATATCAAACATATGAAATAATTATCTCACACTCTCCCGTAACTATACATTCACCTTGTTGCGCCGGTATAAAAATGCTGTCGCCTTTTTTAAATTCAACAATTTTCCCACCGACCTCAAGCCTGCCCTCGCCGTCCGTTACCACAACTGATCTGAAGCTTTCATCTGACAGCGAAAGTTTTATCTCACCACGGCAAATCTCTTTTTCAACATTAAAATATTCACATTTCGCAAGCGTTTTTTCGTCTTCATTAAAATACGGCTCCGGCGGATATAAATTACTTACATCAATCGCCTTATCAATATGCAGTTCACGTGCATTACCGGACTTATCACGTCTGTCATAATCATACACACGATATGTAGTATTTGAATTTTGCTGTATTTCACATATAAGGTTTCCGGCACCTATGGCATGTATCGTACCTGCCGGAATAAAAAAAACATCTCCTTTATGTGTCTTAACCTTATTCAAAACTTCAATAAGTGTATTATTCTTAATTCTTTCAGCAAGCTCCTGCTTTGATAAGCTTCTGTTCAGTCCGTAATAAATAAACGCCTCCTCATCACAATCAACTATATACCACATCTCGGTTTTCCCATATTCGCCTTCATTCTCCAATGCATACTCATCAGACGGATGAACCTGAACGGACAAGTTATCAAGCGCATCTATAAACTTTATAAGAATAGGAAAAAACTCAAATCCGGCGGCTCTGCTTCCGATAATTTCAATTCCGTTTTCTTCTATATACTCCGAAAGAGTAAGTCCTGCAAAAGCTCCGTCCGCAACAACACTCTGACCATCCTTATGAGTAGACAGCTCCCAGCTTTCAGCTGTTTTTTCAAGCTCTGTATTCTTATTAAGGTAGGTTTTTAACTTTGTCCCACCCCACAAATAATCCTTAAAAACCGGCGAAATCTTTACCGGTGCATACTTTTCACACATTTCTTATCAATCCTTTCTATGTATACTTCTGAACTGTTCAGGAGTAATCCCCTGACTTTTTTTAAACTGCATTATAAAATAGCTCTCACTTTTATACCCAACACTTTCCCCCGTCTGTGCAATACTTATATCATTCATATTCGCAAGAATCATCTTTGCTTTCGCAATTCGTAGTGCCGTAACATATTCCATCGGCCTTACGCCTGCATACTCCTTAAAAAGCCGGCAAAAATGGCTGTCGGTAATCCCTGCTATATCCGCTATTTTTTTTATATCTATATCATCAGCATAATGCTCTGACATATATTTAACAGCCGGATAAATCCGGTGTTTTATCTGCCGTTTCTGCAACAACATTTCATCCGAAGCGTCTAAAAAATCAAGTAACAGCTCATATAATACAGAACTGCATTTTTTAAAATCGAGCCGGTTTTTAAGTTCAAGAATATATTCATGAAACTCCTCAAAGCTTCGTTTTCCGTTCCAACTGCATAATATAGTAGAACGCCCTAAAAACGGCTCTGCTCCGGACCCGTTAAAGGTAATCCACAAAGTTTTCCATTCTTCTGTTTCCTTATAATATTCATGCGGAGTCAGTGGCGGTAAAAGCAATACAGAGTTTTGTTCTATCCGTTGCTCTTTGCCGTTAATTAAAGCAATTCCCGCCCCCTCCAAAGTATAAAGAAACTGGTAATCATGTATCCCTGCCGGTCTGTGCACCTTCTGCTCCGAGCTCATCCCGACAGTTGCTATATAAAACGGATATTTATACGCTACATTATCCACCTGTGGATTATATAAGTCTATATTCAGATTTTTTCTTACCAAAAGCAGTTCACCTCCATTTTACAAAAATAAATCTGCCGGACAAAAAACATACTTTTTCAGTTCCGGCAGATAACATCATATTTACATTTTTTCAACAGTACCTATACCCAAAAGCCCCAATGCCGAACGTATAACAATTGATGTCGCCTCTACCAATGCAAGCCTTGCACATCTGATATCTTCGTTCACATCATCTTTAAGAATAGGTGTAGAATTATAAAACTTATTAAACGCTTTAGCGAGATTAGTAACATACCTGTTTATATAAAACGGTTCATTCTTCGCCGCTGCACTCACAACAGCATCTGTAAATCCGTCAAGCTGCTTTATAATATCATACTCTTCATCCGAAACGAGCAGAGATAAATCCGCATCCGAATAATCAATATTCGCTTTTCTTAAAATACTCTTTGCACGTGCATAGCTATACTGCACATAAGGTGCACTTTCACCGTCAAAATCAAGCATACTTTCCCAAGAAAATACTATATCCTTTTCACGGCTGTTCTTAAGAAATGTATATAGTATTGCACCTATACCGATAGTCTTTGAAACTTCATCCTTGTCTTCAATTCCGGAATTATTATTCTCAATTATATCACGAGTCTTTACAATAGCTTCGTTTAATACATCCTCTAAGAATACAACATCACCATGACGTGTTGAAAGCTTTTTATCTGTGAGCTTCACAAGTCCAAAGCCTACATGTACACAATCCTTCGCCCACTCACCGCACATTTTTTCAAGCACAGAAAAAATCTGCTTAAAGTGCAACGCCTGCGGAAGACCTACTACATATATATTTTTATGAAAATTATAGGTTCTGTAACGATACAAAGCAGCCGCAATATCTCTTGTGGCATAAATTGTTGCTCCGTCGGACTTTAATATAATACAAGGCGGCATTCCTTCTTCAGATAAATCTACAACTCTTGCCCCTTCGCTTTCAACAAGCAGTCCTTTCTGATCAAGCATTTCCACAACTTCATCCATTTTATCGCCATAAAAACTTTCTCCGGCATATGAATCAAAGCTGATTCCGAGCATATCATATACACGCTTAAACTCTACAAGACTTACATCCCGGAAATATTTCCAGAGCTCTGTCGTTTCTTCATCATTCTCTTCAAGACGCTTAAAATATTCTCTTGCCTCATCCTCCAATGCAGGATTCTTTTCAGCCTCCTCATGGAACCTCACATAAATCTTCAAAAGCTCATTAATAGGATCTTTTTCTATAACCGACTTATCGCCCCAACGCTTATAAGCACTGATTAACTTTCCGAATTGAGTTCCCCAATCACCGAGATGATTAATTTTAACAGTTTCATATCCGAGTTTTTTATAAATCTTCTCAACTGAATTTCCGACAGCAGTTGAAAACAGATGACCAATATGAAACGGTTTTGCGATATTGGGTGACGAAAATTCAACTAATACAGTTTTTCCTTTTCCCATATCGGAATTGCCATACGCATCACCGTCCGTCAGCACACGCTTTACAGTCTCCTTTGCAACCATCCCTCTGTCAAAGAAAAAGTTAAGATAGCCTCCCACAGCATTAACTTTACTGACACCTTCAATACTCCGGAACTTGTCCTTAAGTTCATTTGCTATAACAGGCGGTGCTTTTCTCATGGTTTTCGCCAGTGTAAAACATGGGAATGCCAAATCACCCAATTCAGGATTCGGCGGCGTTTCAATCACACCTTCAATCACTGTTTTTTCAAGACCGGTTATTTCAGCAATATTTTCTATTACTATTCCTTTGTAATCCATATAATTTCTCCCTTGCCGTCATTATCATTATCGTCATTTACTTTTAAAACCTTATTTTCCTTATCGAGCCTTACTATATCAGATATCTTAACACCAACCCGGCTTTGCTCCGAATCATAAATCTTATGATCGTAGCGTTTTATCATCCGGTCATTTCCCTTTACAACATCTACCGGACGCCACATACTCTCATCACTGCGAACATTTGCAGCACTATCTTTTGAGCTTGTCGAACTGCTGTGATGATGATGCGAATGATGCTTGTTAGCTTTCCGCTTTTCAGCTCTTTCTGCTAAACGTTCTTTCTCCTCGGCCTCTTTCCGGGCACGTTCATCATTTAAAAGACAAACATTTTCTTCCCAATACTGACGTGTTCCGCTGGCAAAATAAAACACTCCAAACATAGCCACCTGCGAAAGCACCAACGGAAAAGCTTTACCAAGCCACCACCACATGCCATCCTCTTCACTCCATAAAACATCAATACGTGAATAGCATATAACGGGAATAACAAACATGCATACCGATATTACAATCATTATCTTTTTTACCAGTTTGAATTTAGTATCCATGCAATATGCAAGAAACACCCACAGTCCGCCGATTAAAATATTCATAAACGACGAATATTCCGCACCATGTCCCCACGACAAATGATTAAACATATATCCGTGCGACTTTTGAAATTCAACAATATCCATAGTAGGATTTGCACCTATAATGCTCTCATATATCCAGTGTACCGCCCAATAGTTTCCGAGTAAATATGCTATACCTATAAAATAGTATGTATATTTAATAAGCTTTGTCTTTCCGGCAAGCGTATTAGTTCTTACCAAAATATTTATAGGTACAAACAGCATCGCTACTCCTATAAGACAATAAAGAAAATTTGTGACATTAAGATATTCCATTTTTCCTTCTGTAAAAATGTATGCTAATATTACCTCAAAAGCAATTTTTAAATGTCCCATAGTATATATCAACGAAAACACCAGACTAATTACCAGCATACTGATAATTATCGGTCTTGTTTGATCTGTTTTTGCCATAATATCCCTCCAAGTTATAATTAAAACATTTTACTCTTTCTATTATACCACATTTTCAGAATATTTCAAGGGTTTTTAAAAAAAATTCATATTTATTTTTCTTTATTATGAAAATTCCTCTCCGACTCTTGTCAAAGAGCCAAAAACATATCCCTCCTGTCCGTATACAGACAGGAGGGATGATATTAAACAAATTCTTATACGCCACTGTTATGAAGTGTCCAGTCATAATCCGGCTTACGTCCGGTCCATGTCTCAAATACTTCAGTTTCAGCTCTTTCATATTCATGTGATCTTGTTGCTTCAAGAACTTCATAATAGTACCAAGCATCATCCGGATTATCTATCCAGTTCTCTATAACATCAAGCATTCCTTCAAAGTCAACACGACGACTAAGCATTCTGTTTATAATTGTCATAACCTCAGCTCTTGTTATAGGATCATCAGGTCTGAATTTACCATCTTCATCTCCTACAATCCACTGATGTTCATTTGCAATAACTATATATTCTTCTGCCCAGTGTCCCTTTGCATCTTCAAACAAACACTCACCTTTCGGTGCATAATCATAGAATCTTGCTGCAATTGTAACAAACTCAGCTCTTGTAATCTCATTCTCAGGCTTAAATTCTCCATCAGGATATCCCTTAACAACACCGCCGTTAGACATTGTAGATATTGTTCTGCAAGACCATCTGTCGTCAGCAACATCCGGGAAATCATTGGTCTCAGCCAATATCGAATTTCTCTTTGATTCTGTAAGCAAACGATAGAACATCGTTGTTACTTCTTCTCTTGTCATATGATCAAGAGGTCTTACTGTTCCGTCCGGATAACCAATTATATACGCAAAGTGATCTTCGTCTTCAAATACCTTGTCAGGTATATCTTCCTTAACAGTCTTCGTATAAAGTCTTACTACACCTTCCGGATAATCAGTCTTTGTTACTACTTTGTCAGCAGTAAACGGAATTGTGCAATCCGGATCTTCAAACCAACCTATTGTCTCAAAATTCAATACCGGAATACTGTCTGTATTAATCTTCAAAGCACCAGCAGCAGTTTCTGAAATATCTTCAGCATCCACTTCTACCGAACCTGACGCCATTGTATTTACAGGAGCTTTTACTCCGTCAACATAAAATTCAACATTGAACTCACCTGTTGGTATATATTTCGGATATAAAGTCTTCTTACCGGTAGTCTCTACCATATTTTCCAAAACAGGATTTTTTCTGTTCTTATCACTGTACCAACCCTCAAAAAGAGCCTTATCCTTTACAAGTCCAAGTTCCTCATGGTTAAGAGTTGTAGTATCAAGAGCAACCGTTCCGGCTTTCTCAACCTTATGAACTTCTGTATTCTTTTCGTTATACACAGTAATGGTAGCCTTAGCTGCGGAACCGCCGCCGCCGCCTCCGCCGCCGCCACCGCCGCCACCAGCTTGATTAATCTGGATTGTAGCAGCAAGGTTGCTTCCGTCAAGAGTTTGTGTAACGCTTGCATCCTGTCCGAATGTATATGTAATTGTTCCTATATCAACAGGATTGCCTTCACCTGATATATCACCTGAGAATGTTGTATATCCGCTTATAGCACCTGTTATTGTATGTTTTCCGAATCCTGAAACCTTAACATCCTTGCAAACCAATGCGAAGTCTTTAAGTGATGCTTCAACATCAAGTGTTGCCTTTGTTGTTCCCTCTGCAATTTTAATAACAATTGTAAGAGTTCCTGTAGCTTCATCATACACTCTTGAAACCGCTTCGTATATCGAAGGAGCTCCCTGCATATTTGCGATGTCAATAACACCGTCATAATCAATTGTTGTAAAATCACCTATAATATCAGCCTTCTGTTCTGCTGTTATTCCGTCAGCCGGAATATCCACAGTAACATCCGTTCCGGATAAATCAAACTGATTAAGTCCGCCAATTGTTATAGTAAATTCTCCGGTTACACCAACATCCTCAAGTAAGCTTGCATAGTCCGGTGTTGTCGGTGGTGACGGCACAGGAGCAAATGTTTCAATCATATCCTCTGCAAAACTGATATATGAATTATATGCATCTCTTACCGGTTGCATATCAATCTTTGCCGCATAATTGAAAGCATATTTAGCCGCAGCGTTTGATGCAGAAAGAGTCTTATCCTCAGTCCAATTACTGAGTCCCTCCTGTACCAGCTGGATATTCGAATTAACAGAAATATCACGAGTTCCGTCGCTGCCGATTTCGTAATCATCAAATATGCCCGCAGCCATAGTTGTTGGTGCTGCACCGATAATCATTGCGAGCGCTAACGCACCTGAACATAGTTTATTTGCTATATTTTTCATAACTATCTTCTCCTTTTCATGTATTTTCTTAATTTGTATGCCATAATTCCGTCATGACAAATTTACAAATATATACTATATAGTCATTATACAATATATTCTTTCAAATGTCAATAGATATTTCAACTTTTTTTAAAATATTTTTACTAAATGTACAACATATACCGTTATAATATTGCACTTTCCACAAAGTATTGTGTTTCACCTTTATTTTTTAAAGAATACAGTAAATTCGCTTCCCTCACCCGGTCTGCTCACAACATCTATATCACAATTATTTTTTTTCGCAATATGCTTCACAATGGAAAGTCCGAGCCCTGTACCGTTAACCTTTTTTGAATGACTTTTGTCAACTCTGAAAAACCGTTCAAAAATTCTGTCGGTATATTCCTCAGGTATTCCTATACCTGTATCCCTCACCGTAATTTTTCTTTCTCCCGTTTCCATTTCAACAATTCCGCCGTCGACGTTATATTTTATGGCATTATCACACAAATTGTATATAACCTCATGCACTCCGCCTTCGTTTGCGGTCACCACACTGTCCTCCCCGCTGATTTTTATGGTAATACCACGTTTATCCGCACTGTCTGCAAGCAATTCTTTAACATTTTCCGCAACAGTCATAAGTGAAATCTCGTGTTTTTCATAATTCTCTTCTTTTTCATCAAGATTTGATATTTTAATTATATCCTCTATAAGCGCTATCAGGCGGTTGCTCTCCTTTTCTATTTTTCCTATAAATTCGTCAAACATTTCAGGTTTTGCCATACCATGCTTTATAATCTGAGCATAGCCGTGAATTGTGGTAACCGGGGTTTTCAGTTCATGCGAAACATTCGCTGAAAACTCTTTTCTTATCTGTTCTGCTCTCACCATTTCGGAAACATCAAGCATAAGAAGCACAGCACCGCTTACAAAGCCCCCCTCAATCGCCGGACTGAAATAAACCCTGTAAGTTTTTTCACCTATTTCCTTTGTTATGTGGCTTTTGTCCCCGTTAAGCGCCGATATAATTCCCTTTAACAATTCCGAATCTTCCGATATGTATCTGAACTCCTTGTATTTCACATCACGGTCTTCGAGTTCAAAAAGCATTTTCGCGCTTTGATTTACCGACAAAACACACGCATTTTCATCCACAACTACAAGACCTTCGCTCATATTCTCCGTTATCGTATTAAGCCGAAGCTTATGCATACGCACCTTTCCCATCTGACGTTCTATCTCTCGCGTCTGCCCGGATATCCGTTGTATAAAAGGCTTAAGCTCTTCGTATATATCCTCACGTTTTTCCGGATCCAGCGAATATATATTCTGAACCGGCTTCATGATATTCTCAGTTATAATCCTCGAAATACGCCATATAAAAATCAGCATAAGCACAATCGAAAATACTATTACAGGCAAAAGTCTAAGAAAAATCCTCAAAATTGCATCAGCACGCATTCCGACCGTTAAGCTTATACCGTCATCAAGTTCCGACACACAGCAATACATCATTTTACCGCCGTGCGTTCCGGAATTGTCAAATAAAACAACACCCGTTTCATCCCTTAAAACAACACAGGTGTCCGTTTCTGAAAAATCAATATTTTTTAAAATCTCCGCAGGATCATCCGCCGACTGTATAAGTTCGCTTATTATAACACATTCATCAGCCGTTTTATTACAGAGCCCATTCGAAAAAGCCGTATAGCTTGCGCCAACACTCATAAGAACAGCAACACTCATTACAAAGAGTGCAACAAACCTCATACCATTATATATTTTCTTATACATCGACCTTCACCTTTAATCAACCTTATATCCGACATTTCTTACTGTTTGTATGTATTCTCCGTATTTTCCGAGCTTTTGGCGTAAAGTCCTTATGTGAACATCAACAGTTCTTGTTTCACCCTCAAAATCCGTTCCCCATATCTCGTCCATAATTTTATACCGACTGAGAACAATACCTTTATTGGCAACAAGATACTGCAAAAGCTCAAACTCCTTGTAGGTAAGAACTATTTCCGCACCCTCAGCCGTAATTTTACGGCTTTTATTATTAATTACAAGTCCGTTATATTCCAAACTGTCATCCTTTTCATTTTTGCCTGCACGTCTTAATACCGCATTAATTCTTGATACAAGCTCAAGAATATCAAACGGCTTTGTTATATAATCATCCGCACCACTGTCCAGACCCTTAATTTTATCCATTTGCCCGGATTTTGCAGTAAGAAGTATTACAGGAAGGTTTTTTGTGTTCGGATTTTGCCTGAGTTCTTTTAAAATCTCCATTCCATCCTTATCCGGAAGCATAATATCAAGCAACACAATATCCGCAACACATGATTTAATACGTTTATAAAAAGCCGCACAAGTTTCAAAAGTCTCAACCTCAAACCCTGATGAGGTCAGGGTATATGCAATCAACTCTCTTATGTTACTGTCATCTTCCACACAAAAAACCTTGTTCATACAAAATCCTCCTTCTCGGACTCAAATTAATTATAATCATATATGATACTTCTTCCTGTATTCCTCATATTCATCTTTAAATTCCGCATCACTGTCCGCCCTTAATCTGTTAAGATATTCATGAGTCTCATAGCTGTCATTTTCGACTTCAATAAGACAAACGGCTATATTCGAGCAATGATCCGCAATTCTTTCATAATTCGTAAGAAGATCGGAAAGTATAAAACCAATCTCCATTGAATATTCATTGTTCTGAATTTTTGTAATGTATCTCTTTTTAATTTTGGCCTTTAAATTATCTATCATTTCCTCTAAAGGCTCAACACGTCTTGCAATACGCAGATCAGTACTTACAAATGCGTCTACGGTTAATTCCATAACTTCTTTAACCGCCTCTCCCATTATTGTTATATCACGCACCGTATCATCAGAAAACGATATTCCTTTTGTATACAGTTCCTTTGCAACATCGGCTATATTCATAGCATGGTCACTCAAACGTTCCAGATCACCAATTATATGAAGCAGCTTTGAACATTCATGCGAATCCTCAACCGATAAATTACCATGACTCAGCTTTACAAGATAAGTCCCTATGGTATCTTCATACTTGTCCACAGTTCCTTCAGCTTCTTCAACAGCCTCAGCGTTTTTCTGTTCAAAACCATCAAGCATATCCATAGCAAGTCTTACACTGCTTTGTGATATTGTTGCCATATCAATGGCTACTCTTTTTGCCTGTGCGATAGCAATAGACGGCGTAGCAATAAAACGTTCATCTAAAAGCTGATTTTTCTCTTTTTTATCAGTAGTATCTTTAATAATAATGTATGCAAGCTTTTCAAGCACTCTGTTAAACGGCAAAATAACCATTGTACTGAACACATTAAATACAGTATGAATTACAGCAATCTGAGCCGCTCCAACCGAATTATCAACAAACTGAAATTTAACTATCGAATGAACTGCATAAAACAGCACAAGAAACGAAACCGTTCCGATAATATTAAAGCATAAGTGCACCACAGCAGCACGTTTTGCGTTCTTATTCGCACCGATCGAAGAAATTATAGCAGTAACACATGTTCCTATGTTTTGTCCCATAACTATGGGTATGGCATTAGAATAAGTTATGCTTCCCGTAACGGATAAAGCCTGCAAAATACCCACAGATGCCGATGAGCTTTGAATTATCGCCGTCAGAAGTGCACCGGTCAGAACACCTAAAAGCGGATTTGAGAATAAAATAAGTATATTACGGAATTCCGGAACATCAGCTAACGGTTTAACAGCAGCCGACATATTATCCATTCCAAGTATAAGCACCGCAAAGCCTATTAAAATATTACCGATATTACGCTTCTTGTCGTCTTTTGAAATCATATTAAGCACAATTCCTATCACAGCAAGAACCGGCGTAAACGACGCAGGCTTTAAAAGTGTAACAAAAAAGTTATCGGACTGTATTCCGGTTAAACTTAAAAGCCATGACGTAACCGTTGTTCCTATGTTTGCGCCCATAATGATTCCTATTGACTGTGATAACGTCATAATTCCGGAGTTTACAAACCCGACAACCATTACAGTTGTAGCAGATGAGCTTTGAATAACCGCCGTAACCGCCGCACCGAGTAAAACTCCTTTCAAAGGGCTTGATGTAAGATTTTCAAGAATGCTTTTCAGCTTGCTACCCGAGCTTTTTTCAAGAGCATCCCCCATTACATTCATCCCGAACAAAAATACCGCCAACCCGCCAAACAGCTTTAAAACCGAAAAAAAATCCATAATTTTCTTTTCCTTTCGTAAAAATTATTTAAAAGCATTTTGTTTTTTTCACTGTAATTGAGTTTTAACCAATCAACATCTTAATGCTTTTGTATAATTATATTTTACTGCATCAATGTAAAATATAACAGCATATTTCTGTTAAATCTTTGTAAAATCCCCGTATATTTATTATATTACACAAAATTTATTTTGTCAATACACAATTTTAACAATTAACAAAATCAATTGACAAACCTGATATAAAATGCTATAATACCGGTTATAGTCTATGTTTTGAAGGAGTATTATTATGCCAAAAGAGAAAAAGCCAAACATAAGCAATACAATACTCATCACAATCTGTACTGTTTTTTCAATTATATGGAGTGTAAAAGTTATACTGTTTTTATTTAACGATCAGATCATACCTGATATACACCACGTAGTCAGAATGTGCATTTTTATAACACTTTCAACTCTCGGTTCTGCCGGAATACTTAATTTTATATTCTCCGGAATAAAAAGCAATACAGCAAAATATTTTCTTACTCTGTTTCTGTTCACGATTGCATATGCGATACTCGTACTTTTTTCTCCATACAGCCCGGCTCATGATTCACTTGACTTACATCTGATATTAAACGCAATGCTTACCGGGAAATTTTCAGGAACATACTATGAATCATATATGAACTTTTTTGCAACAAATAAGCTTGCAGTTTACATTTACTATCCTTTTGTATCCATAGCTCAGAGCGTTGAACCTGGAATACGCACAGCAAACGCATTATTTTTATGGATTTCCTCAGTCGGAATATCTCTTATCTGTTACAGAACAACCGGCATAAAAGCGGCCATGGTCAGCTTTATGCTTCTGATATTCCTCTTTCCGGCACTGCTTTTTTCCGGCCCTTATATATATCCGCCGGCAATAATGCTTTGTTCGCTCTCAATGGCATTTTACACACATAAATCACCGTTTGTCAAGGTTTTCGGATATTTATTCGCCGGAATACTTTTCACACTCAGACCTTTGGCATTAGGTGCGTTTCTTGTATATATAACAGTTTCGGGATTATCCGGAAACAGCAAAAAATTCAAAATATTTCATACCGTTTCAAAAACAGCATTAATACTTTTTGTATGCTTTGTCACTCAGTGGTACATAGGAAAGGTGATGTTTCTTACAAGCACGCACGTGTTCAACAATCTCGAATCCTCTATGTTTCTCTGGACTCTCGATGTAAGCACGCGTAACGAAGGCGACCTTACCGGACTGAACAATCATAATCCCTCAATGATGTCGGATGATGAAATAAAAGACGAAATCCTGCGTGATTTTCATGCACTGTGGTCCTGCTACGCCAATCCCAAGGCAAACCATGATGAAATTACAAACAGAAAAAACAACATCTCAAAAAACCTGAAAGACCGTATAAAATTTGAAATTCTGAATAATAAAGAAAACTTCGACACATATATAAAACGCAAATTCACAAACTACTACCGTGATTATTATAAGCCCTATTTTTACACAATAAATATAAACCGATCCGATGCTTCTGAGCTCCTCTTTAAAAATTATGATTACAAATATTTTTTGTATGAAAATGTACTCCTTGTTCTCTTTCATTTAACAGCATCGGTCGGAGCTTTGTTCACCTGTATAAATATGTATGCAAGAAAAAACCGCCGTCGGAGCGGAGTAACTGCTCTTATATTATTCTTCGGCGTAATATGCACTTCAATTACATCAATACTGTTTACGGAGGTCGGCAAACGGCTGATTTTTGACAGCTTTATACCTATGTGTATCGTAATAAGTATAAACCTGATAAATACATGTGAAATGTTTACACCTGATAAAAAGAAAAGAAAAAACAAGCTTCCGCTTTTGACCGGCATAATCGCCGCCACTGTCGGCATCACCGGTATATACACATTAAATAAGGAAAGCAACATTGAATTTTTCAAAGACTGCAACATTATCATAAACGAGCACAGAGACGTTACAATAAAGCTGAAAAAGCCGGTAGACGAAGAAGGCTATATTTTCACAAAAGGCTCTGCTGACTTTAAAGATATGAAAGGCTTATCGGAATTAAACGTTGAATATATGAGTGATGATTATTTGGCGCTACCCTCATATTTCTGTTTTATAAATCCGGGCGGTCAACCGATTTATGTTTCTTATTTTGAATAGAAGGGGTATGAAAATACCTCTTTTTTGTTTTCAAATCATATACCGACAATCTGATCTATTCACAAAATTTTAATAAAGTATCTTAAAAATATTCATTGACAAATTTTAAATATGTGGTATAATAGAAATACAAAAGGTCAAAGAAAGTCAAAGTCTAAAAGAGGTGATTATTATGGCTCTGAGTGATAAAATAGAAGCTTTTATTTCCGAGCTTTTAAAAAACGAGGAAAATGAATGGTTGGAGCTTAAGCGAAACGAGCTTGCTTCAGTTTTCAACTGTGTTCCGTCACAGATAAATTACGTAATATCAACAAGATTTAATTCAACTAACGGCTATATGGTTGAATCACGACGTGGCGGCGGCGGTTATTTGCGTATAAAACGCATACCGATAAACGAAAACCTCATATATATAAAAGCAGTACAATCAATAGGCGAAAGCTCCGACTTCCCTAATGCCGTTTCCGTCTTAGGCTATTTAAAGAGCAACAACGCAATTACACAGTCCGATATGAATCTGATGCTTTCCGCCGTTTCAGACAGAGCACTATGCATATCACAGCCGGCAAAAAACATTGTGCGGGCTAATATATTAAAAAACATGATAGTAACAAAATCACAGGAGGTATAAGAAATTATGTATAACTTATTTTCAGAATTTTTTAACGGGTTTGATATGTACCCTGAAATAAACACACACAAAGAACAGTTGAAATGCCAAAACTGCGGCAGAACCTATAACGACTTCCGCCACACAGGAAAGCTCGGTTGCAGCAAATGCTATGACGTTTTTCGTCCTCAGCTGAGTATTACAATGAGGCAAATCCATCAGAATCCGGTTCATGCCGGCAAAATCCCCTCCCATTCCGGCGAAGCTATAAAGAAAAAACGCCACTATGAGGAGCTTAAAAAGCAGCTTGCACAAGCAGTAAAAAATGAAGATTACGAAACAGCCGCAAAGCTCCATAAAGAAATAAGAGAAATAGAAAACAGCAACTAAAACAGGAGGTGTCTCAAATGATCTGGTATGAAAACAACAACAATGATATAATAATCAGCACAAGAATACGCTTAGCAAGAAACATTGACGGAGTACCGTTTCCGAATGCACTGACCGATAAATCGCCGGTAACCGAAAAGATCAAAGATGCTGTCTTTTCCGGGAGCAGTGTTTTGGCAAAAGAATTTACCTGTACATCGCTTGATAATATGTCAGCAACAGAAAAACAGGCAATGGCTGAAGAACATCTTATAAGCTTTGATATGCTTAGCGGCGACCAGAAAACAGTTCTTATAAGCAAAGATAAAACCATGAGTATCATGCTCATGGAGGAAGACCATATACGTTTACAAATAATTAAAAGCGGATATGCTATTGATGAAGCATTTGACATTGCAAATAAAATCGACGATGTTTTAGAAGAACGTCTGAAATTCGCCTTTGATGAAAACTGGGGCTATCTCACAGCCTGTCCTACAAATACCGGAACAGGTATGCGCGCATCTGTTATGATGCACCTCCCTGCCCTGTCAAAAACAAATACAATGCCAAGACTAATTTCATCAACGCAAAACCTCGGTATAGCCATACGCGGAATATATGGCGAAGGCTCAAAAGCATACGGAAATATGTTCCAGATTTCAAACTCTATTACAGAAGGATTTTCAGAAAATGAAATACTTGAAAAACTGAAAAACGTAGTTAAACAGATTTGCGAGCTTGAAGAAAAAGCAAGAAAAACATTATCGGAACAAAATCCCGACGAGCTTGCCGATTCTTTATACCGTTCCTACGGCACGCTTAAATTTGCACGAAGCTTATCATCTCAGGAAGCAAAAGCTTTAATATCCGATGTTTTACTCGGCAAAAATCTGGGTATCATAAAAGAGAACGGTTCACTTTCATTAATTAACGCAATGGTTCTTTCTGAGCCGGCACTGTTATGTGACGGCAAACAGCTCTCAAGCAGTGAGAGAGATAAAAAAAGAGCCGAATTCTTAAGAAAAACATTATAGAAAGGATGATTTTCATGACATTTTCAAATTTTACGGAAAAAGCAAGAGCTGCACTAACAGCAGCCCATCATGCAGCCTGCAAAATGGGGCATAATTATATCGGCAGTGAGCATATGCTTTTAGGTCTTCTAAACGAAGGCACGGGCGTTGCGGCACGTGAGCTTGAAAAAGCCGGTGTAACAGCCGAAAATATTGAAAAAAAGATTGTATCCTACGTAGATACCAATCCGCCAATTCCCGAAACCACAGAGCTTTCGCTCACGCCGCGTTCCAAAAGGATTTTGGAAATTGCCGCATTAGAAGCACGTCACCTCGGACACAGCTATGTCGGTACAGAGCATATACTTATGGGAATACTTCGTGACGGCGACGGTGTAGGCGCAAAAATTCTGTATTCTATGAATATCACACCGGGCATCTTATATAACAGCATTTTAAACAGCCTTGATGTAGACCCGACCCCCGCTCCGGGCAACTCCGGTACTGCACGTTCAAATGAAAACCGCAATACCAATACCCCAACACTCGATCAATTCGGACGCGACTTCACCGCAATGGCACGTGACAATAAATTCGATCCGGTTATAGGCAGAAGCGACGAAATAAACAGAGTTATTCAGATTTTGTCAAGAAGAACAAAAAACAACCCATGCCTTATAGGTGAACCGGGCGTCGGAAAAACAGCGGTAATTGAAGGATTGGCGGCAAAAATCGCTTCCGGTGACGTACCCGAACCGCTGTTAAACAAACGTCTTGTCACAATGGATTTATCTGCAATGATTGCCGGAGCAAAGTACAGAGGTGAATTTGAAGAACGTCTTAAAAAAGCGGTAAACGAGGTTATAAACGCCGGAAACGTCATACTTTTCCTTGATGAACTTCATACAATTGTCGGCGCCGGAAGTGCGGAAGGCTCTATGGACGCTTCAAATATTTTAAAGCCCACACTTGCAAGAGGCGAGCTTCAGCTCATCGGAGCAACCACAATTAAAGAGTACAAAAAATATATAGAAAAGGACGCAGCCTTAGAAAGGCGTTTCCAGCCGGTTACCGTAGGCGAGCCTACCGAAGAAGAAGCACTTAAAATTCTTGAAGGTATACGTGACAAATACGAAGCTCATCACAGCGTAAAGATAACAGACGATGCACTTGAGGCTGCAGTAAAGATGTCCTCACGCTATATAACCGACCGTTACCTCCCCGACAAGGCAATAGACCTTATAGACGAAGCGGCGTCGAAAAAGCATCTCGGTTCAGAGACTGCACCTCCAAATCTTAAAGATTTAGAATCAAAGCTCGAAACACTTCTTGCCGAAAAACAGGAGGCTATAACCGCACAAGACTACGAAAAAGCGGCAGAGCTCCGAGATACCGAAAAAGAACTCCGTGCACAGATAGAGAAAAATACAAATGACTGGAAAGATGCAAAGAGTTCAGGAAACCTAACAGTTTCCGCAGGCGATATTGCAGAAATAGTTTCAGACTGGACAAAAATACCGGTAGGAAAGCTTACCCAGACAGAAAGCGATAAACTAAAAAACCTTGAAGAATTACTTCACGAAAGAGTTGTCGGTCAGGAGCTCGCAATCAGCGCCGCCGCGCGTGCAATAAAAAGAGGCAGAGCCGGCCTCAAAGACCCGAAACGTCCTATCGGATCGTTCCTGTTCTTAGGCCCGACAGGCGTAGGTAAAACAGAGCTTTCAAAAGCGTTGGCAGAAACCATGTTCGGATCGGAGGATTCGATGATACGCATTGATATGTCCGAATACATGGAAAAGCATGCAGTATCAAAATTCATAGGCTCGCCTCCGGGATATGTAGGCTTTGAAGAAGGCGGTCAGCTTACGGAAAAAATAAGAAAAAATCCATACTCCGTGCTTCTGTTTGATGAAATAGAAAAAGCCCACCCCGATGTTTATAATATCATGCTTCAGATTCTTGAAGACGGAATTTTAACAGATGCACAAGGCAGACGAGTTGATTTCAGAAACACAATAATCATCATGACATCAAACCTCGGAGCAAAAAGTATTCTTAATCCGTCAACAAGCCGTCTTGGTTTCTCAAAAGAAGATGATACTGTTCAAAAAGCCGATGAATACGAAAAAATCAAGGAAAAGGTTATGAACGAGGTAAAACACGCCTTCAAGCCGGAATTTATTAACCGTATCGACGATATTATAGTATTCTCACGCCTTGACAATGATAACATCAAAGCAATAGCAAGGCTCATGCTAAAAGACCTTAAAAAAAGACTTAAAGCAAACGAAATCGAAGTCGAATTTTCAGATGAAGCAATAGAAAAAATAGCTTCTTCAGGCTTTGATCCCGTATACGGTGCAAGACCGTTAAGACGTGCAATACAAAGTAGTATCGAGGATTTACTTTCCGAAAAAATAATAGAAGGAATCATATCCGCCGGTGACTCCGTATGCATCACCACAGAAGACGATAAATTCATCGTAAAAAAATAACAAACATCAAAAAATTCAGATGCAGCTAATTTGCATCTGAATTTTTTTATCAGCCTTCCATGTGCTTTCCCAAAAAACCTGCGGCAGTTTGTGCAAGCTTGCTTTCAACCTCGCCCGGCTTCTGATCGTCATGCATTATAAATATAACCGAGCCTATCGTGTCCCCCTCTGAAACTATCGGAACGACTACGCCGGCATTATACTTATCAGTGCTGTCAACAATTGAAATACGTTTTCCGCCACCTGTCATATTATACATGGTTTTTTCATTCATCACATTTTCAAGCTCTGTACTTACGTGCTTTTCTAAAAGCTCCTTCTTCGGTATTCCCGAAACTGCTATTACATTATCACGGTCAGTTATACACGCTCCGTAACCGCTCGTCTTTGCAAGCGTCTCCGCATAATTAGCTGCAAAATCTCCTAACTCACCTATTGGCGAATATTTTTTGAATATTACTTCACCGTCTGCAGTAGTGTATATCTCTAAAGGATCTCCTTCTCTGATGCGTAATGTTCTTCTGAGCTCTTTAGGAATAACAACACGTCCTAAATCGTCAATTCTTCGAACAATTCCTGTTGCCTTCATAACTTATTTGCTCCTTTTAACGTTTATTTTCAACCAATTGAAAATACTGTATTTACAATCGGCTATATGAATTACAAACATATTATTTGCAACAAACAAAAAATTATCCAACTTTTTTTCAAACAATTGCGACAAAATTATTCCATTTTTTTGAAAAATACAAATTAAACGTATAAACTTATCTTCCGCTCATTTCGCTTTTAAGCTTTTTAAGACAGCGTTTCTCAATCCTGCTTACATAGCTTCGGCTTATACCAAGCTCTGCCGCTATTTCTCGCTGAGTCTTTTTTTCAGTTCCGCCCAATCCGTATCTCCAACATAAAATCTTCACTTCATCAGGTGACAAACACCTTTTCATTACATTTCCAAGCTTACCGCATTCAAGCTTTGCCCATATTTCCTCAGCCATATCACGAGTGTCTGCCGGAAGTATATCGCTGTAAGTCATGTTGTTGCCTTCTTTGTCAACCCCTATACATTCATCAAGCGAAACATCCCCCTGCCTTTTTTTATTACTTCGCAAATACATAAGCACTTCATTTTCTATACATCGTGATATATACGCAGATAACTTTGCACTTTTAGACTTGTTAAAAGTATTCACACCCTTTATAAGTCCTATCGAGCCGATAGAAATCAAGTCATCCGTCGTATTGTCATCGCCGTACTTTTTTGCAATATGTGCGACAAGCCTTAAATTTCTTTCGATAAGTATACGTCTTGCATTCTCGTCACCTTTCTCAAAAAGAAAAAGATACTTCTGCTCTTCTTCGGGTGTAAGCGCCGGCGGAAAAGTATTCGCCGACGAAACATACCCAAACATCAGAAGTATATTAAAAATCCATTGTGATACAAGCTCAAAAAACATATCTATCCATCCTTATTTTATAATATAAGAATTTATATGATACATAGCTTTTCCGTTATTCATAATATTTTTATATTCTAAAAAGGCGTTTTCCGTTTTCGAGTGTAATCCTTTCTATTTCCTGAGCGCTTACGCCTCTTATTTCAGCAAGCTTTTCAGCTACAAAATGTATAAAAAGCGAGCTGTTTCTCTTTCCTCTCATCGGCTCAGGCGCAAGATACGGACAGTCTGTTTCTATTACTATCTTATCCTCCGGCACTACTTTTGCAGTTTCTACGGGCTTTACGGATTTTTTAAACGTAAGCGAGCCTCCAAACGCAATGTACATTCCTAAATCAAGAACCTCTCTTGCCATTTCGGCACTTCCGCTATAACAATGAAACACACCGCCGGTTTCAGTTACCTTATGTTCTCTTAAAATCTCAAGTGTGTCACTATGTGCGTCACGGTCATGAATGATTACAGGCAAATTCAGCTCTCTTGCTAAATCCACCTGACGTCCAAACCAATATTTCTGCACATCTCTCGGAGAAGTGTCGTAATAATAGTCAAGACCAATTTCGCCTATCGCCACAACTTTTTCATGGCGTGAATATTCACGCAGTTTTTCTATATCGCCGTCTGTCATATGTTCTGCATTATGCGGATGAACTCCTACCGATGCATACATAAACGGATATCTTTCACATAAGCTTAAGATATATGGTATTTCCGAAATATCCGAGCATGAGTTTAATATATATCCTACATTATTCTCCTGCATACTGTCCAAAAGCTCATATATGTCTTCTGAAAATCTTTCATCATCATAATGAGCATGGGTATCAAAAAGCATAACAATCCTCCATTCCGCCGCTTTTTGCAGCACAAACAGCACCGCTTATTTTTCGCATTATACTTCTTTTCTTGCAACGTGCTTAGGTAATCCGTTTTCCATAACAAGCTCCGGCTCACCGATTATAAGCGGACGACAATATCTCATAAAAGCCTCGGTTACATCATTTCCGCTTTCGCTTATATATTCATCCGGAAGCTTTTTCTCAGCGTTTGCCGCCTCAGCAACATCAAATTCTCCGATTTCTATGCTGTAATCCCCTGTACGAACAAATCCCATTACAACTCCCGTACTTCCGGAAAATGCACTATACGCTCCGGCTTTTCCTATTTCACGTGCTTCCGTAATATCAGTTAAGGATGCAACATGCCCACCGGCTCTCTGAGGTACATTCAGCTCCACAGAACGCATCTTATAATTAAATTCGCTCTTTAAAATTTTCTCAACCACTCCGGCACAGCCTGCAAGCTGAGCGTGTCCGAAAATATCATGAGCCGCCGTTTCCGATGCTGAGTAATATTCACCATTTTCATTTTTCAAGCCTTCCGAAACCGCAATAATTATATGAGTAGCCTCACAATTTCTGACATCCTCAATAATCTGCTGTGCGCTTATGTTGCGTTCCGGTAAATATATAAGCTGCGGAGCGCTTGATGTATCACATCTCGCCAAAGCAGCTGCCGCTGTAAGCCAACCTGCATTTCTTCCCATAATCTCAACGATTGTTATTGATTTTTCAGCATAAACAGCACTGTCACGTGCAATTTCTTTAATAACCGTTGCAACAAACTTAGCCGCAGAGCCAAATCCCGGAGTATGATCCGTACATGATAAATCGTTGTCAACAGTCTTCGGTACTCCGACAACGCAAACCTTTTTATTGTGCGCAAGTGCATATTTTGAAAGCTTGTCAACCGTATCCATCGAATCATTCCCGCCTATATATACAAAGCAGGTGATATTATTTTTTTCAAAAACATCAAATATTTTTTCATAAATCTCATTGTCACTTCCAAGCCTGTATCTGCAAGAGCCAAGATATGCCGCCGGCGTGGTACATAAAAGCTTTCTCTGTTCTTCAGATGAAAACAACTCGCTAAGCTTTATAAACTTTTCATTTATCACACCCGATATTCCGTTTTCTGCACCTAATATCTCAATGCCCTTTTCTATTGCCGCATCTATAACTCCGCAAAGACTGGCATTTATCGCCGCCGTAGGGCCTCCGGACTGTGCAACCGCAATTCTTCCGTAATTCATAAATTTCTCCCCCAAAAAAATAATATTTTAACTAAGCTTTCGTAAAAACTCACGTATTCTTTCATGCTCCGGATTATCAATAATCTGTTCCGGTGTTCCGTCCTCAAGAATAATGCCGCCATCCATGAAAATAATTCGGTCAGACACATTCTTTGCAAACTCTATCTCATGAGTAACTATTATCATTGTCATATCCTGAGATGCAAGATCTCTGATAACATTTAAAATCTCACCCGTCAATTCCGGGTCAAGTGCAGAAGTCGGCTCATCAAAAAACAAAATCTCAGGCTTTAATGCCAAAGCTCTTGCAATTGAAACACGCTGTTGCTGACCGCCCGACAATTCGCAGGGATAATTATTAAGCTTTTGTCCCAGTCCAACTCGCTCTAAAAGCTCTACGGCCTCCTGCTCAATTTCTGCATATATTTCCTTTTTACGTTCTTTAAAATCCGGTCTTTCCTTCGCCAGAAGCTTTGGTGCAAGGATTACGTTTTCAAGAGCGCTGTATTGCGGAAAAAGATTAAACGACTGAAAAACCAATCCGAAATTCAATTGTCTTTTCCGGATTTCCAATGCCGACGGTTTCTTCGCCTTCGCATCAAAAATAGTATCCGAATTAACCTTTATTGTTCCCCTGTCGGCAGTCTCCAAAAAGTTTATACATCTGAGTAGTGTAGTCTTACCGCTTCCCGAAGAACCAAGGATAGACAGAACCGTTCCTTTTTCCATTGAAAAGCTTACACCATTTAAAACCTCAGTTTTTCCGAAACGCTTATAAAGCTCTGAGACCTCTAAAACACTCATACTCCTGTCCTCCTATCCCTTATAATAATTCATCTTCTTTTCTATGTAGCCAAACAACAGCGTGAGCACTCCGCAAAACGCGAGAAAATACAATCCTGTTGAAAACAGCGGTACTATAAGACCTTTCTTAGTGAAACGCTCTGCACACATGATAATCTCTGCAACACCTACAACTCTTGCAAGAGATGTGTCCTTTACAAGTGTTATAATCTCATTTCCCATAGGCGGAACTATTCTTTTAATAACCTGGAAAAGTACAACCTTTGAAAAAACCTGTATTTTGGTAAGACCTAAAACCTGTCCGGCCTCATACTGTCCCTTAGGAATACTTTCTATTCCGCCACGGTATATTTCAGAGAAATAAGCCGCATAGTTTATTATAAAAGCGATTAAAACCGCCGTCTCTCTTGATTTCATAGGAATATCAAAAAGAAGACCGGGCGCATACAGCACAACAAAAAGCTGAAGCATAAGCGGTGTTCCTCTTATTATCCATACTATAACCTTTGTAATCCAGGAAAGCGGTTTGAATTTTGACATTGACCCCAAAGTTATTATAAGTCCGAGAGGAATTGCAAACAAAAGTGTAAAGCAGAAAATAAAGCAGTTCACGCCAAATCCCTCAAAAAGCGATTGTATAACTTCAGGTGCATTTGTAAAGTTTATCCCCATCCTTATACAAAACGATTCTAAAAATCCGTTTATTGCAAGCATAAAATTTCTCCTAACATATCATTAATATTTACATATACTATTATACCATTTGTTTTATATTCTGTCAACCTGTTTTTTACATTTTTCCGCAAAACTCACTTATCATAATACAGATTAACCGATTTTGACTGTTCATCCCCGGAAATATAAATCCCGCAATTCCTTATCGGTATAATTACTCAAAAATATAAGCGGAGCAACTGACGTATTAAGAAATTCTTAATTCGACAACCACTCCGCTTATCAATTGCCTTTTTATAAATTATTTAACGATTAAAAGCTCATCAAGCTTATACTTAGCACCGATCTCTGCAAGCTTACCTTCTTCAGCAAGCTCTTTCATTGCAGCATTCACCTTCTCTGTCATGTCGCTGCCCTTTCTGAATGCGATACCATATTCTTCAGGATTAAAGCTCTGAGACTCAACAACTACGAGGTCTTCATAATCTGTTCCTTCACCGATAGAACCAATTGATGCAACATAGTCAACTATTGCAACATCAGAAGTACCTGAAGCAACATCCATAAATGCCTTTGCCTGTGAATCAACAGCTGTGAACTTACCGTTTGCAAAGAACTCATTGTCATTTGCAAGCTCTTCACCTGCAGAACCGGACTCTGCAACGATGTTTGCACCGTCAACGCTCTCGGTATACTTATCAGCATTCTCAGCCTTTGCAACCATAACCTGCTTGTTCTCCATGTACGGAGTAGAAATGCTCATGTTAGCTTTTCTGTCATCAGTTATAGTCATACCGTTCCAGATACAGTCGATGTTCTTTGAGTTAAGCTCGATTTCCTTTGAATTCCAGTCAATTTCAACAAAATTCGGCTCTACACCAAGCTTTTCACAAACAGCCTCAGCAAACTCTGTTTCAAAACCGATAAGCTTGCCATCTTCTTCATAGTTCATAGGTGCAAATAATGTTATACCTATGTTCATAACCTTTTTGCCCTGTATGTAGTCAAAATCAGACTCAGCAACTGCTGCTGTTTCCACAGCTTTATCTTCTGCAACCTGTTCCTCAACCTTTTGTCCGCATCCTGCAAAAGCAGTAAGCATTGCCGCCATTGTTATAAAAGCTAATATCTTTTTCATAGTAAAAAACTCCTTTTATTTTTCTTACAGGCAAACAGCCCGTTAATTTTTAACAAATAATATTTTACTATAAAACTCTGTAAATGTCAATGGATAAGGCAATTTTTATTTTAATTAACAGAATTTTTGTGCAAATTTGATAAAATATTCTTTATCTTAGCATTGCATTTACCAAACTAACACTTACCATCACTCCCACAATATCACCTATCACAGCACACGGTATGGCTCTTTTCGATTTTTTAACCCCCGTAGCACCGAAATATACGGCTAATGTATAAAATGTTGTTTCCGTCGAGCCCATTATTATTGATGAAATAAGTCCCGCACGACTGTCGGGTCCATACGTTTTCAGATTATCCGCTAAAAGCCCTAAAGAGCCGCTTCCCGACACCGGCCGAAGCATTGCCATAGGCATTATTTCCGCCGGTATTCCTATCTTCTCCGTAAACGGTGATAAAAAATCAACAAAAAAATCTATTATTCCCGATGCACGAAGCATCGCCGCCGCAGACATAATGCATATCATAGACGGAAGTATTTTAACTATTATTTTAAGTCCGTCAGCCGCTCCCAGACACATAGAATCATAAACAGGGACCTTTTTTATAATTGCCGATATAAGTATTATAAAAATAACGACCGGAACTATATACTGCCACATTCTATTTCGCCTTCTTTCTTAATATCAAACACATAAGCTTCACGCACAAAACAGCAACTGTCAGCGAACACAAAGACGTTATCCATATCGGAACTATAACGCCAAACTCCGCTTCCTCCGCCGCACGAAGTGCTATAACAGAAGTCGGGATAAGTTGAAATGCGGCAGTATTAAGAACTGTAAACATACACATCTCGTCCGTTGCCACCTCCGGCTTTTCGCGGTCAAGCTCCTCCATCGCCTTTATTCCCATAGGAGTAGCACCGTTCCCCAACCCCAATACATTAGCAGTTATATTAAGAGTTATATATTTAACAGCTTTGCTGTCCTTGTCTAAACGCGGAAATAAAAACCTGATTACAGGCCTGAGCAAACAGGCAACAATCCTGTCCGCCCCCGCATTCTCGGCAATGCGCAGTATACCGGTCCAGAGGCACATCACGCCGGCAAAAGATAAAACAAGTAAAACAGCTGAATTTGCACCATCAAAACACGCCGCTACCGTTTCAGTCAACGTACCGTTAAACGCACCATATACAAGCGGTATCAGCATCATAAACACAAGTATTCTGTTCACCAAAAATCACCCTTTCTCTAAAATATTTCCACAGTTTTTAAACGAGTAAACAAATTGTCAACAATAATATAAATTATAGTTTATAGGCGTGTTTACAGTCTGCGTTCGGTACGCTTTGCAAGCCTCCCTTGCCTAAAGGGAGCAATACTGTCAATTTAAGAAATTTAAATCTGAAATCGCTTGCGATTTCTACCAAAACCTGTCGCTATGCGACAGATTTCACCCACGCAAAGCGTGGATTTCACTCACACAAAATGTGTGAATTTCACATTTTAACGTAGGTAAAATATTTCACTGCAATACTGTAAACGTTAAGTTGACAGTATTGCCTAAAGGGAGGGGGACCGGTTGCGGTGGAGGGATTGTTTCTTAAATATGTTGATTTTCTTTTAAAACAATCCCTCAGTCGCTTTCAGCGACAGCTCCCTGAAGGTGAATTGACTTCGTCAAGAGAAGCCACCCTGGGGTGTTACACAAGGGAGCCTATTAGCAAAGCATATCAAAAGCCTATTCTTAATTAGTAAGATAAACTATAATTTATCTTAGCAAATTTCAAAAACCCTCCCACTTGGAGGTTGACAAATTCAAAAAAATCTGCTATACTTCTAATAGTGTCGACATTTACAGGCCGTGGGAAGTGTGCTTTTGCATATGACTCGCTACCGGATATCGGCACTGTTTTTATGTGGACATTTTACCTTGGGACATGCCTGTTTTTTCGCATTTCATGAACCTCATACCTATGCCATTTCCAAACCGCTCTGCAAAATGTGCAATTCCAGGCACGGCCCCAACTATCACTCTCGTCATATTGTGAGCTACCCACGCTGCACGTTCACCCCACAACTGTTTTTGTGTAGGCTTATCAACTCCGACACGATCTTTGTCAAACTGTTCAAAAATTTGCTTCTTGCGATCCGGAGTTAATTCTTCTGCATCGGTATCATAAGTACTTAAGGCATATTTTATTCTTCCGTTTCCTCGTCGTCCCATTCCGGAATCGAGTCTATCTTCTCTTTGTATTTCGAGTAGATTATTGCGGACGTTTTTAAAAGCTCCTCTTGGGTTGCGCTTGGATTGTCCCTGCAATACTCTAACATCTCTATCACTGCGTCCCAATCCCATAAATCCAATATTATCTTGAATACCGTTCTTTTGTCGCACCCAACTGCTGTTAGATACCTCGCCAACAGCTCTTGATTTTCTGTCAACACCCTTGCCATTTTTTGTCACCTCCAATACATCTAATAAAATATCTCTTTCGCATTCCGCCCGCTTTCCTTTTGATTCATACAAAAGCACAAAGCGTTATATCTGGGGACATGCCTGTTTTTTCGCATTTCATAAATCTCATACCTATGCCATTTCCAGACCGCTCTGCAAAATGTGCAATTTCAGGCATGTCCCCAACTATCATTGGTATCTATCCTTTCTATTATTCCTTTTTTAGGTAATTACGAAATGCAATTAAATTATAGTTTATCTGCGTGTTTGCAGTAGGATTTCGGTGTCGCTTTGCTTGCCTCCCTTGCCTAAAGGGAGGGGGACCGCTTGCGGTGGAGGGATATTGATTTTTCTATGTCTTTACTACATATTTTCAATACATAGATATGTAATATCCCTCCGTCACGGCTTACGCCGTGCCACCTCCCTGAAGGTGAATTGACTTCGTCAAGAGAAGCCACACTGGGGTGTTAGGCAAGGGAGGCTTTGGTAAAGCGTACCGAATGCAGACTGTAAACATACAGATAAACTATAATTTATCTTAGCAAATTTCAAAAAAACTCCCTCTTGGAGGTTGACAACTTCAAAAAAAACTGCTATACTAATATCAGAAGAACCTTTTATAAGGGGGACTGCATCAGCAGATAACCCTGCTCCGTTTGGAGACTGGTTCTTCTTTCTTGCTTTTACGGCGTATACTATGCCCAATAGCTCTACACTATCTATAATATAATTGTTTGTTATAATTCGCAAGCGCTCTCTTGTAGTTGGGAACGTCAGACTGTTGGAAAACCCAAAATTTATGCATAATCTAATCGGACAAATCGCATAAAACCTATATTTGTTAGAAGTGGAATTTCTGAAAATATGAATTATTCGACAGTCTGACGTGCCTGTTTCATCACACGAATTGTTATCATTCAATCCTCGTCTATTACCTGACCTTTCATCGTCCCCATCAAATACTTCAATACCAGGCTGTTCGTTATCTCTACCCCGGCGTCGTACTGATCCACTATATATCCCGCCATTTTCTTCTGTTCTTCTTCCTGCAGTAGATATAGCATCAACCCTATTATTTCCTCTGAAATTCCGGCTTCGAGTAAATCCATCACGAACCCCTTCTGTCCTTCTGATAACTGCATTTTCATCAACCTCCAATTCCTTCAAAATATCTCTCACTACATCAATATATTTATCAAGATACTTGTAATCCAATCTGAATATAGGATCAACCGCTTAACGGTTTTAACAGCCTTTTGACCATTGATTTTCCGTATATCACTTTCCATTATACCACGCTCAGTTTCATTTTGCAAGTCCATTTCCGGAATATTCACTGAAAATTCAACCTCACCTGTAATTTTTTCAAAATTTGTATTG
>JAZTZP010000032.1:0-26196 GCA_045637525.1 Clostridia bacterium
TTGGGCAACAATGTGATATAATAGTATTCATGAGATCTTGATTCCTTTCTCAAATTTTGGGAGGTAATAGTTTTGTCGTTATTACTATTATACCACAAGGAGTTCAAGATCTCAACTTTCATTTAACTTAACAAAACGTGAATAATTAAAAGGAGAAAATATTATGAAAAATAATTTGTTATTTGTTATTCCTATGATCTTGGTTGCAGTTTTACTGTTTATGCTTCGTGCAACAGGTATGAAAGTACATATTGCCGTATCTGTTGTAGGATTGTTGATTCTTGCCAGCTATACTATTGCAACAAAAAAAGAATGGAGAAATCCCGTACTTGAAATACTTCAGCGAGGGTTCTATGCCATCGCGTTAATTACAGGTGTTGTACTTATGAATGTACACGGAGTTGCTGTTGTTTCAATTGTTCATAAAATAAGCGCAGTTTTGTTTGCAATTCTTTTGGTTGTGTGCGAAATACAAAAAGTAGTTAAAAAATAAGCAGGTGATATGTTATGAAGAAAATCTGTATTATTGCAATATTTCTAATTCTGAGCACGGCGGTAAATTGTCTGGCATCAGGGGTATATTACCTGCCTGATGTAACAAGCGAAATGTCTTCTCCTTCCTTTTGGACTGAGGAAAACGACATTCTTATGTCCTATGATGAAATAGTGACTCTCAACAAAGAAACTCTTTCCACAAAAGGAACAAATATGTATGACTTGAAAGAACAGCCTGAGGTTGTTGACGGTGTTGCACTGAATGAATCAATTTTAAAATCAAGTCAGGCAGATGCTCAGTATTATCTTGGTTGGACATATTTTGAAAGCACGGAAAAAGCCACTCAGGGGGATTTTGATAAAATGATTGAGAATACTCAAAATCCTGATGCTGAAAAAGAACAAAAAGTTCTCTACGGCATAGCAACCAAAAGAACTGAACTTCGTACATTCCCTTCAAATATTGCCATTTGGGATGATCCTGCCGATTCTGATTTTGACTATCAGTATCTTGTAGGGGTCAGAGTAAACGAACCGGTTGTAATCACATCAAAGTCAAAAGACGGAAACTACTATCTTGCAAAAAGCATTTGTTGTTCAGGGTGGATTCCGGCAGACTCAGTTGCAATTTGCAAGGATAAGGCTGAATGGATTTCTGCATGGGATATCAAAAAAGACGATGCTCTTGTAGTATGGGGTGATAAAGTATTTACAGAAACCTCAATAGTTGGTGCGAACACATCAGACCTTATGCTGACAATGGGAACGGTTTTAGAGCTTGAAAAGGATGTAAATCCTAATGAGCTTATAGATAACCGCAGTACATACAATAACTTTGTTGTATGGATTCCTGTAAGAAATGATGACGGAACATATTCAAAAAAGCTGACTCTTATTTCAGAACATAAAAAAGTTCATGCTGGATTTTTACCGCTTACAAAGGCAAATATCTCAAAGGTTGTATTCTCAGCTCTTGGTAATACCTACGGTTGGGGCGGAAGCCTTTATTCCGATGATTGTTCAGGGTATATGAGAAATGTATACAAATGCTTTGGTATGGAGCTTGCAAGAAATACTACATGGCAATCATCAATGCCTATGGCAAAGGTGGATATGCAGTATATGCCAAAAGAAGAACGCATTAAATTTCTTGATGTACTTCCGTTTGGAACAATTCTCTATTTTAGCGGTCACGAAATGATGTACCTTGGCAGTCAAAGTGGGAAATATTATGTTATAAGTGCGGTAGGAAGTATTATGCAGCCTGAAAATCCATCGGTTCGTCAGCGTATTCGTTCCACTATTGTAAATACGCTGGATGTAAAAAGAGCTAACGGCAACACCTGGTTTGATGAGCTGACTGTGGCACTTGTTCCATATTTCAGCGTCAATGAAAATACTTTGCCAAAGTATGACTGGTATCATGACGGCGTAGTATATTGCCTTAAAAACAAAATCATGCATGGCGACGAAAATAAGTTCTTCAATCCATCTAAAAACATAACTTGGGCAGAACTTCTTCAGATTCTGTACAATATGGAAGAAACAAAGCCGGAATATGAATTTGAAGAAGGTGCTGTGTGGTATGCTGCAGCAGTTAAATGGGCGGAAGATAATAATCTGATTTATGAAAATGACAAGAATTTTAATCCCGATTCGGAAATAAGCCGCCAGCAGCTTGCATCTGTTTTTTACTTGTATGCAAAATTTAAGGAATATGATGTAAGTGCAGGAGAAGAAACAAATATACTTTCCTATGATGATGCTTTCGATATATCTGAATATGCCATTCCTGCCATGCAGTATGTTGTGGGTTCAGGAATTATAAACGGAAAAACCATAAGCACGGTAAATCCTGAAGATAATGCAACAAGAGCAGAAATTGCTGTAATTTTTCACAGATTTATTGAAAAAGTAAAATAAAAGTGGTAAAATGTATATATAAACTGTTTGTGGAGAAAAAAATATGAAATCTATTAAGCAAAATTCAAAGAAAAAAATATTTATTGGTATATGCATTTCTTTACTTGCCGTTGTTCTTTGTTTCTTTGTATATACAGGAAGAGATTATGGAAATCAGGCAATGAATGCACTATACTTATCTGCAGAATTTCAGGGTGAGTATAAAGTGGCTGAAGGCAGCTGGCAGCCTTATGTCAAAGGTGAACACATTCCCGCAGACAAAGGCGATGTAACATTGAAAGGACATTTTCGGTTATTTGTTCCGACCACAGGAGAAATAGTCGGAAATGCACAGGAAGGCACAGTTCTTGCGTTTTATTTTAATCATATTGGTGGTGAGATTTCAGAAGAAGGAGAAGAATTCCGCCCCTTTGATGCTGAGAGTAATCTTATCGGCGAGGAACTGTGCGGTAAAATGTATATCGGATATGTATGCAAAGGCACTGATGAAATTACAATCAAGCTGAAAAACCCTCATAAATTCGGAAACTCAGGAGCTGTTGATGACTTTCTGAATAATTTAAGCACCTATGGCGGGACAGATTTTGAGAGAGATACGTTAAACCGAGGCAGTGCACATAGAATCTTGGGTATTGCACTTATTTTGTTTGCATTTATGCTTTTGGGTACAGCGATATTTTCTATGCTTATTCATATCAAAGAAAGCTCAAATCTGTGGTTTGTCGGTTTTGGTGTTTTCTGTGCAGGTATATACTTCTTATTTAAAGCACACGGAGTTATGTTCTTTAGTGAAATAATTAAATTTAATACCCGTATGATTATAGGCTCTATAATGCTGTATATGCTGTCGATAACTGCAGTAATTGCCGGTTGGATTCAAGGCGGGACTAAAAAAGTTGGTATAAGCCTTGCTGTTTTTGCTTTATTTTCAAATCTGGCATTTATGATGGCACCTGAATTTTCAGATGTTAAGTTTTATGATACGTTGCCTGTATGGTCAGCCGTGCAAAGTGTGATTTGCATTGTGATGATAGTTCTTCTTGTCCTTCGTTTTGCAAAAGGTGATAAAAACGAAAAAATACTTTCCACTTTCGGTGTGCTTCTTATGATTTCATTTATATTTGATGTAGCGGGAACAGGTCTTGGCTTATGGCAAGGTGGGCTTATTTCGGAAGCCACATTTATTCTTATTTTTGTTGCTTCTCTTATTGTACTTTTAAAGGTTGTTCCGCAAAACTTAAATGCTGCCATAAGAGCAAGAGAGCTCGAAGCAGAAAAAATGATTTTAAATGCCAAGCTTACGGAAAGTCGCATATCTACTATGATAAGTCAGATTCAGCCGCATTTCATCTATAATACGTTGGGAACAATTGAGCAGCTTTGTATCACAGAACCGAAAGCAGCGTCTAAACTTGTTCGTAATTTCAGCTTGTATTTAAGAGGAAACTTCAGCGAGCTTGATAATAAAAAGCCTATCACGTTTTCGCAGGAGATGAATCACGTTAAGCACTATACTGATATTGAGCAGGTTCGTTTCCCTGATATGACAATACAATACGACCTTCGCTCAGTTGAGTTTTTACTTCCCGCACTTTCTGTTCAGCCGCTTGTAGAAAACGCTATAAAGCACGGTCTTATGGGACTTGAAGAAGGCGGAATAGTTACAATATCTGCTTATGAAACAGAAAAGTATTATGTTGTAGAGGTAACAGATGACGGCGTGGGCTTTGATATGAGTGCAGGATATGACGAAACAAAGCACGTAGGAATCAAAAATATTCGAGGTCGAATTGAAGCAATGTGTGATGGCACATTGACTATAGAAAGTAAAATCGGAAGCGGTACAAAGGCGACAATAAAAATTCCAAAGGAGGCGACAGAAAATGATAGCAATAACAGTTGATGACGAAAGACCTATGCTTAATGCTCTTACAGACATTGTTAAATCTTCACCTGATATTAAAGAGGTCTATGATTTTTCTGTTTGCTCCGCTGCTCTTGAGTGGATTTCGGAGAACCGTGCGGATATAGCTTTTCTTGATATAAATATGCGTGGTATGGGAGGGCTTGCCCTGGCTGAAAAGATTATCGAAATTCAGCCGGATTGCAAAATTGTTTTCTGTACCGGTTTTGAGGAGTATGCATTCAATGCCATACAACTCAGGTGTAGCGGATATCTTATGAAGCCAATAACACCGGAGGCTGTTCAGAAAGAAATTGACCATATAAAGAGCAAAAATCCGAATATTTCATTGCTTGATGTTAAATGTTTCGGGAATTTCGAGGTTTTAAAAAACGGAGAGGCACTTACCTTTAAGCGTACAAAGGCAAAAGAACTTTTTGCTGTGCTTATTGACAGAAACGGTGCAGGCATGACAGGAAAGCAAATATGTGCGGTTATGTGGCCCGAAAACACCGATGATGTTAAAAATATGGACTATTTAAGGCATCTTGTAGGGGACCTTAAAAAAGCACTTGCACAAGTTGGTGCAGAAAAAGTATTTTGCCAGGAAGGATATAATTATAGAGTTGACACTACGAGAATCAACTGCGATTATCACAAGTTTTTGAAAACGGGGAAGCCTCAGTTCCGCGGTGAGTATATGACACAGTATTCATGGGCCGAATACACCCTCGCTCTGCTTCTTGGAAAAAATTAATAAATCTGTTTACGGTCGGAGTTATCCGACCGTGTTTTTTTTGTATTCAAATTTTAATTTGTCATAGGTTTGTCATGCCTGAAATGGTAGACTAAAATGGTAGACTAAAATATAAGCAATATACAAGTAGCGATATTACGGTATAAGTAATTAGGGAGGTGATAATAATACCGGATATTTTATGCTTGAATATATTAATTTAATTTCATTAATGGAGGTTTTTATGAGTAAAAATTTTAAAAAGTTAATTTGTGTAGTAATGACGTTATGTATGATTTTAACCTTTGTTCAGGGACTTTGTTTTACGGCTCAGGCTGCCGATACAAGTGTTAAAATCGTAAGCTTTGTCAGAGGTACGGATGAAGGACTTCGTTCAAGTGAACTGTTGGAGGCAAGGGTTACAGGGTATGACGGAAATATTTCCGACCTGACTTTTACATGGGATAACCATTTGCGTACATATCTTTATGCATATAATTCTTCGAATATGTATAATATAAAGGATACTGCGGGTGAGGTTGAAATTGCAGGAGACATATACTTATTTGGTCTTCAGTTAAAAGAAGGAGAAAGCTATTCGGGTAAAGGTTATGCATGGGCTTCGGTTTATGGTGCTAACCTCGGTTTTTCAAGTCTTTGGGGCACTGTTACAGTTACTGTTACCGATAAGAACGGAAGCGTAATAGGAAGAGATTCTTATACTAATTTTGAGAGCCCCAAACTTCAGTCTGACCTTGCGCAAGCAAAGTATGGTGTGTTCGAAGGGGAAGAAATCAACCTTAAGGATATGCTTGGCAGAAGCTCTATAGTTCACATTGACTGTGAAGCTTGTATTGTTGGCGAAGCCTCGACAGTAAACGATGATGTAATCAGCATCAAGAAAGTTGACAAAGACTATTTGGTAACAGGTATTAAGTCAGGTATTGCAAATGTTTCGCTTTCTCTTCGCAAGGATAACTGTAAGTTCCATCAGAACTCAGGTAGTTGCGAAATCAATAATGAAATCTATGTGTTTAAAAAACCCGTTACCACAACTACAACTACAACTCTTACACTTACCGATATAGATTCTAAGTGTGATTATTTTATAGGCGGTCTTTCCGGAACAAAAACTTCTGATAATAAGGTTGTATTCACAGGTCTTACGCCTGATACTACATACGAAGTAACAGTTCGCGGTAATTATGGTGAAGGATATGCATATGCATATGTAACAGATACAACAAAGCCTGTTTTCAGAGCTACTGTTAATTTCTATACCGATAATATGCTTGCGGATACGCTTGAATATTACGAAATCAGCAAATATCTGTTTCTTAAAGAACAGGGAAGCAATGAGTATATTTCTCTTACCAAGAGTGAAACCGGAAAATATACTGCTGACGTAGCAAACGGTATTTATTACATTTACTACAAAGACGCTGAATACAACAGATTTGGTGATTACCAGTTAACGATTGATAATAGAAATAATGAACTTAATATTCATACATACAGCGTAAGATATGAGGCTAATGGTGGCGTCTTCAATGGAATTGGCGGTGTGTATCAGGCGGGCGATGCTGCTTATGTGACAGAAACTGTTCCTACACGTGCAGGTTATAATTTCCTTTATTGGACAGATGCTGACGGAAATCAGTACAAATCACGCCAGCTTCTTACAGCCGGAATTTCAAAGCCTTACATTCTTAAGGCACAGTGGAAAAAAGCAATTGAAGCAAAAGTAAATGTAACAATTAATCATGGTCAGAACCATGCAGTTAATGACGATGTTTCATTCCGTCTTGTAAAAATTGTTGATGGCGTAAGCTATCCGACAGCAAACGCATACACTCTCACTGCTGATAATCATGACGGGTATAAATATCAATCTTCAGGTGCTGTTTCAACATACTCTGCAATAACAAAGAAGTTTGACTGCGAAGCCGGTGCAACGTATTCCGTTTCATGTGCAAAGTCAGGCTATACAGTGAAGTCAGTAGAATCAACTGCAGATGAACATGGAAATATAGTTCTTGATATTGTTCTTGACTTTGAACCTAACAATTTTGACCTTGTATTTAATGTAAAAATGGATGAGAGTATTCCATCATATCTTTATCCTGCAGGCGTAAACGTGCAGGTTACATATTGGGGATACGATTCAGAACACAAGCTTGGCTGGCACATTATTGAACAGCATAAGGACGGTACTGCAGTTCCTGTAGGCTTTGATGAAAATGGAAACGGAACAGGCTCATATCCTGTATGGCAGTTGTGGTCTGATAATATTAATCCGTATTTCTATCGTGTAGCAGTGGATTCATATATTCTTGCTGACGGTACGATTGTAACTGGTGCGGCAAACGCATTTGTAAGCGAGGTAGACGTAGTTGGAGGCGGAGACACTCCTGCACATCCTGACGGAAGTGATACAGAATATGTTGGTGCGTTTTATATGAATGGTACACAAAGCGGTATTCCTACAGCTACAATTTCAATTACAAGCTATAACATTACTTTCAATGCAAATGGCGGTAAGATTGAAAGCGAAAATACTTTCACGCTTAAAAACCAGGTTGTGATTCCTGATACTATCAAATATGTTCCTGTAAGAGATGGTGGATATGTGTTTAACGGTTGGTATACAGATGAAGCATGTACTGTAAAGGCTGTTGACGGTTCGCGTCTGACCGGTGATACAATTCTTTATGCAGATTGGAAGGAACCTCTTTCAATCAGCGGTGAAATAACTGTAGACGGATTCTATTATAATGATAGTGGTGTAAAGGTTAAGGTTTTTGATGTTGACCGCGCAATAAATCTTGTAACAACTCTTCAGATTAAGCACAACGGTACATACAACGATTATGCAAGTGTGAATACACCGCTTAATTATGTTAATGACGTTGCTACAGTAGCTTATAACTTTGATGAGATTGCTGATTCGGGTGATGAATACAGAATAAGAGCTGTACTTATCAATTATGAAACAAATTACGATAACAATAACGACAATAAGTTTGCTGAAAATGAGTATGTGGCATTGTTCAATCAGGCCGGAGCTGCTAAGATTGATGCAGAACTCACATTCAAAGCAGATGAATTTGAACAGGAATACAGAATAGATGCTACTCCTATCGGTGAGGGCTATATACCTTCAGCAGGTCTTACCCAGATTCTTTTCCAGACAACCGGTTCTAATCCTCCAAACACTGTAATTTCTCAGCATGAGGTAGAACCTTATGGTGAGAAACTCACATTTGCAGACGGAGTATCATCCGGCAGTGTTAAACTCTGGAAGGGTATTTCAAGCGGTGCGATGTCAAGCTATCAGCTTAAACTTATCAATCTTGACGGAGAAGATTACACATTCGAATCACCCTATAGTGTAAGATATGGTGCAACTACAGGCTGGAATACAGCCAATAATGAAGCAGGCATTCTTACTGCAACAATAGTTCCAAAAGAATATGTTGTTAATTTCGACCTTAATGCAGACGGTGACGCTGTTGATAACATGGAGTCATTTGCATCTGAAACAGGATACTTCACAATACATAAATGGAGTTATGACACTGTAATTAAGGCTAATCCCATAAGAGAAGGATATGTGTTTATTGGCTGGGAAGCTGTTGAAGAAGGGACCTTTAATGCAGTAACTCAGACAGTAAGCGGAAGCGTTGCAAAAGACATTACGCTCAGAGCTAAGTGGGCACAGTTTGAATGGACAACAGATATTGATTCGGGTTATTTTGAAACACAAGAGGGTAAGAAATCTGTAGTAAGATTCCTGTTTGATGTTGAAACAACAGACGAACTCAAACAGAAAATTACACAAACCGGAATTAAATTTATCAAGTCCGATGATATCGGTGATGAAGTAGAAAACAGCGAAGTTGCCGGAGAAGAGCTGACAGGCAGCAATACTACATTCTACGGCGATATTGTTAATATTTCCGAGGACAAAGCCGGTATGAAATATTATGCGATTGCGTATGTGATTTGCGATGGAGAGATATTCTGGTCATTGCCGGTTGAATGTGGACCTGATTTTAACGATTTAATTATATATGAGTGAGGTATTGATAATGAAAAAATATATTAAACCAGAAATGAATATAGAATTATTTGAAATTGAAGATATAATAACAACAAGCGCCGTAGGCGAAATCTCGGGTAGACACCTTGAAACAATGGTTAACGGAAAAGAAGGAACTGATTACGGTTCTCAGCCGGTATCTGTTTTTGAATAATCAGGAGAAATGTTCATGAAAAAATATATACTGTCTTTAGTATTGTTCCTGACTTTATTGTCAGCCAATGTATATGCAGAAAAGGAAGAAATTACGGTCAGAGTGAACAATCTTGTTATTGAATCACCTGTTCCTGCACAACTTGTAAATGACAGAACCATGATACCGATGCGCTCAATCTTTGAGCACATCGGTGCAAAGGTAACATGGATGGAATCGGAAAAAATCATATTTGCAACAAAGGGTAGTTACTTTATTACCATGCAAATAGATAACACCACTATGTCAGTTCAGCAAATTGAAAATGATGAGATTATTAAAATAGAACTTGACTCGCCACCGTTTATTGAGAATGGTTCAACACTTGTTCCTGTTCGTGCGGTGGCAGAAAGTCTTGGTTATAGTGTAGAATGGAATCCTCAGATTTATACTGTGGATATAAGTACAATTTCAAAAGAGGGAGAGTGAAACTTATGAATCCTCCTGTTTTCAAAAAGAGGCTTGTTGTATACAGACGAGTTGCAGAACTTTTACTGACATGCATTGTTTTTTCTTTTCTGATTACAATTTTAAATGTAACAGGATTGATGGTTAAACGTAACATTGTCGTTTTTATGATATTGGCTTTTGAGGTGGCATTTACAATTTTAAATTTTAAAAATTTAAGAAAATGCTATTTTGATATACGCAATAAAAAACTCTTTTTTATGCTGAATTTTTTATCGCATGCTATCTTTGCCGGTGTTAATTTTATATTTTTACTGTTTGCAAAAAACGAAGTTTACACATGGTTGTTTTCGATTACAAAAGGATTAAAGTATATTGATGTGGAACTCATCTATTCTGTTTTGCTTTTCCATTTTATTCAGCTGATTTGTATTATTGTATCAACCATTGGTATGGAATGGATTTTTGATGAAAATGACGAAGATGAGTGGTAAAGCAAATTTTATTTTGCTTATTTGATAACATAGGAAATTGCGCGCAAACGTGCGCAATTTTGCTTGTTCAAAAAAAGATTTCCTTTTTGCCCCCAAGATTGGGGGTTAGGGGGTTGAAGATTTTTAAATCTTTTTTATCTTTTAGGAAATTGCGTATTTTGCAATTTTCTAAATTACAAAAAAGTTTCTTCTGCCCCCATGATTGGGGGTGCAGGGGGTTGAAGTTTTTAATCAAAAACTTTTTTATAATTCGATTCTTTATCTGATTTCAGGATAGGTATTGGGATTATGTAAATCCTGTATACTGTAGGGGTGAGATCCCGATTTTCATTAACTCAATAAAGCAGATGTTTGTCTGCTTTTTAAGGAGGATTTTCTATGACGGTTAATATAGAAAGAAATTATGAATTGGTAATATTGGAAATTTCAGGAAGATTAGATACAGCAACGGCACCGAATTTAGAAAAAACAATAAATGAATTTTCTGAAGATACAAAAGAGATTGTTTTTGATATGTCCGGAGTTGAATACATATCATCTGCAGGAATCAGAGTTCTGCTTGGAGCATACAAGAAAATGAATTTAATTCAAGGAACAATGCGAATTGAAAAGGCTAATGAAATGGTTCGTGATGTTTTTGAAATGACCGGTCTTTCGCAGATGCTTGATTAGGAGTGATGTATATGAAAAATCAAATTTTATTTATAAGTGCCTGTACAAGACAGAATTCGCGTACAAACGAACTGGCACAACACCTGTTAAATTGTCTTGAAGGCGAAATAACTCTGATAGACTTATATAAAACAAATGTACTTCCCATTGATAACAAAGGGCTCGAAAAAAGGGCTGAAAACGTTAAAAACGGCAATTTTTCCTGCTCGGAATTTAAGTATGCAAAACAGTTTGCAGCTGCGGATATTATTGTTATTGCTGCACCATTTTGGGATTTATCCTTTCCCTCTGTGCTTAAAATTTATTTCGAAAATATAGCAGTTTCCGGCATAACTTTTGAGTATTCAGAAAAAGGACGTCCTGTTGGTAAATGTAACGCTAAAAAGTTGTATTACATAACTACATCAGGCGGATATATCGGTAATAACAATTTTGGATTTGATTATGTAAAAGCACTTGCAGAAAACTTTTTTTGCATTAATGATATAAGCTTTTACTCGGCAGAAGGTTTGGATATTTCAGGTGCAGACATCAAATCTATCATGGATGAAGCTAAAGAATGTATTATAAATTCGTATAAAAATTAATTAAACAGAGGTAATAAATAATGATTAAGAACAAAACTGCACAACTGATTTTTCAATCTTTCTTTTGTGCACTCGGACTTATAGGCATTGTTGCAAGTTTTGGCATTTTTGATGATGTACTCAACCTGAGATGGGACTTTTATGTTCATTTTACAAATTTAAGTAATTATTTATGTATCGGAATTGTATTTGCTGAGCTTGTACAGACAGCAAAAAAAAGGGCGGACAGCTATGTAAGCACAGCTCCGTTTTTGAAATTCATCGGTGTTCTTGCTATTTTGCTTACATTCCTTGTGTTCAACTTCCTGCTTGCAGGTAAGCCTGACAGAGACCCACAAGACAACTGGCGTGTGAGAAGTATTTGCTTTCATGTCATACTTCCCATTATGTATGTTCTTGACTGGCTCTTGTTCTACGAACACAAAAAGGTCAGATGGTTCTACCCCTTGGCATCGGTTATTTTCCCCGTATTATATGTGGCTTTTGTTTATATTCGTGCTGCAATATTGAACTTCAATCCCGAAGTGCCTTATCTTTATCCCTATTTTTTCCTCAATATTGACAATCTCGGGGTTGCAGGCGTTGCAAAATGGGTTGTGATACTGTTTGCCGGCTTTATTGCATTGGGCTACATATTCTGCGGAATTGATAAAATTATAAAATCAAAAAAATAATTTTTTGATTTGTACAAATTACGGAAAAAAGGATTTTCGTGATTTGTCATAGGTTTGTCATAGCGGATTTTATATAATAGCCGGAAAGGATGTTACAGAATGAAAATACAATCAATGCAATTTAAGTTTTTAATAACAATTATATCTGCTATGCTGGCTATTACGGTATTTATAGGCGGATTAAGTATATATGAGGTGGATCAGTTCGTTCAACTTCAAACGGAAGATTTTATAAATGTTACCTGTGAAAAAGATGCTTCTCAAATCAATGACATTTTCGGTGATATGGAAAAGTCAGTACATATTATGGAAAGCTATGTGCTTGGTTTGATAAACAATAAAACAGATATTGGGAATGCAGAAAGACAGACTGACATTTTACAGCGTTCTGACGAAATGTTTGTTGATGTAGCAAATAATACTGATGATGTAGTGGCGTATTACTTCAGATTTACTCCTGAACTTTCGCACAACACATTCGGGTTGTTTTACAGTAAGGTGAAAGGAAAAGAAGGATTTATTCGATTTGAGCCTACTGATATATCGCTTTATGATAAATCCGACACCGAGCACGTGGGCTGGTACTGGCAGCCTTTTGAAGCAGGAAAGCCCGTCTGGATGTTGCCATACTACAACCAAAACAACGATATAATGATGATTTCATATGTTGTGCCCATGTACTATGACAATGAATTTATAGGTATTGTTGGTATGGACTTTGACTATAGCGTTCTGACCGATAAGGTTCATAATATAAAAATTTATGAAAACGGATTTGCTCATTTGGAGTTTGAAGACGCAAATGTGTATAATACAGCTCACGCCGAAGACGCAAAGCTTCATGAAAATCCCGAAGAATACCTGAGAGTATCAAAGGAACTTAAAAACGGAATGACACTTGTTCTGTCTGCAAGCTATGATGATATAAGACAGATACGATATGATATTGCTCTTAAGATACTCTTTGTTGTACTTTTACTTGCGGCACTTTTTTCTCTGATAGTCATTTTTATCGTAAGAAGAATAGTATATCCTTTAAAAACATTAACTGATGCATCCGTAAAACTTTCAAACGGAGATTATGATGTTGAAATAGTACACAGTAACACATATGAAATAAGGCTCTTAAGTACTGCATTTGAGAATATGGCACTTCATCTTAAAGAACATGAAAAACTGCAGCATCTTTTAGCATATCGTGATTCACTTACAGGCCTTAGAAACACCAATTCCTATTGGGCGTGGATAACTGATTTTGATAAAGAAATTGAAACCAAAGAAATAGTTTTTGGCGTTATGGTTCTTGATATTAACTATCTTAAAGAAACGAATGACAGATATGGTCACGATGTGGGCAACAAGCTTATTGTAAGCGCTGCACATATTATATCATCTATATTTAAAAGAAGTCCTGTTTTTAGAATCGGCGGAGATGAATTTTTAGTTATTCTGCAAAACAGAGACCTTGAGGATTTAGAAGAACTTATTAAAAAATTTGACGAAGAGTGCCTGAATGAAACAGTTGCCACAGATAAAGAAAATATTCCCGTAAGCATTGCAAAAGGCTTTGCAAGATACGATTCGGGGAAGGATTTAAACTTTATAGATGTATTCAACAGAGCTGACGATGCTATGTATGAGAACAAACGGGAAATGAAGGGGTTGAAATAAAGCGTGGGAAGTAAAAAAAGAAAATTTGCTGATGATGGCTGGGCGCTTTGGATAGACGGTGATGACAGAAGCACAATCTACTTAAATGAGTGGATAAACCCAAAAGGCAGAAGTTATGTCGATATAAGTGTGCGTGTGTATGGGGCAAAAGAAACAAGAGCAGTGAACTTATTTGTTCCCTTTGAAATCGAAAGAAACGAAATCACCGATTTGTCATATATGCTGTCGGACAGTTCTGCCCTCAGAGTGCTATTCAATACCAATGGCAAGGTTGATTCTGAAAAAACAAAATACACATCAGAACTGCGATATGACAACAGAACTGTAAGCCTTATAAATCTTACAAATGAATTTAAAGAAGTAAAAAAAGTTTCATATGGAACGATTATTACTGTGGATTTTGAATTTATCAAAGATTGCATAACATCCGATGAAGCGTATCTGATATTTCGAATACCGCATAAAACATTAGATAAGGTTTTTGCTCCGGCAATAGATGTCGGCAGTATGTTTGACAAAATAAATTCATTGATTCAAAGCCCTATAATTTCTGAAAAATACGGATATTCAATAAGAATCAATGAAGCACGACTTCTGCCTCCCGAAATTAATGAGATAGAAGACCTGCAAGAGCAACGGATAAGAAAGGTTCTGGTTACGATTTCTCTCGGTGATGAATATGAAATGAACGACTCTACCTGTTACCGTATAAGACGGCTTGAAGCAGAGCTGAACCGCAATTATGCACCCGAGGGTTATGATTGCTCTGAGGCAATTACATATCAGTGGGTAGAAGAACGTGATTCCAATATGAAGGCACACTACAATTTCTACTTTACTATGGAGTATAACAAAATCAGTAAATCAAGCATATTTTTCTATATTGTTATTGTTCTTTTTATAGGTGTGACAGATGGTCTTATATATGATTTGTTCAAGCTGATGTTTGGTCTATTCTAAGGAGGAGATATTTTGAATTTAAAATGCAGACTAATTTTAGAGGATTACAGAAAACAAAGGGATAACTTTATAAAGCTTGGTGACACAGTACATACAATACTTTCGGATATAGTGAAGGAACTCGGACTTACAGTTCTTACTGTTGAGCACCGTGTTAAAGAGGAAAAAAGTCTTGCCGGGAAACTTGAAAGAAAAGGAGATTCATATAACACACTGGAAGATATCACTGATATTCTCGGTTGCCGTGTTGTTTGTTTCCTTTCAGATGAAATTGACAAAATCGGGCAAAAGGTAGAACAAAATTTTGTTGTTGACTGGGAGAATTCCTCAGACAAAAGAGCTCTTATCAAAGAAGATGCTTTCGGATATTTATCCCTTCATTACATCTGTTCCCTTCCCACAGGTAGCAAGTGGCCTGATGAAATATGCGGAAAGAAGTTTGAAGTTCAGATAAGAACTATTCTTCAGCATGCATGGTCGGCAATTCATCATGATATAGGATATAAGAGTGATTTTGGCGTTCCGAGAGAGATCAGAAGACAGTTTGCAAGGCTTGCAGGGCTTTTAGAGATTGCAGATGATGAGTTTGTGCGTGCCCGTGACAATATGGTGGAATATACGGAAGATATAAGACAACGCATAATAACAGATGATGCAGACGATATAACAATCAATATGATTTCGCTTAATGAATATGTTCTGCATAATCAGAAAATGCAAAGCATTATTCGTGAAATTGCATATATTGCAGGTGCAGAAATCAGCGAAATTGATCCGGAAAGCTATATTCCACAGCTTGCTTTTTTAGGCATAACAAAGCTCGGTGATATTGAAGTGATGATAAACGAAAACTATGACCTTGCAATGACACTTGCAAAGAAAGCTTTGTCTGCGGCAGGTCTTGATATTGTTTCATCAAGCGTTGCACTTCGTTTCTTGTGTCGTGCAGAGCTACTCAACAAAAACTATGATTTTGATAAAATCGTAGAATTCTTAAAAATTTCTTTGGGAACAAAGGAAAAAGCTGAAAGACAGGCTAAATACCTGATTATGCAAAAGGAGGAATGCTGATGGATGATAGCGAAATGCTGCATCGTGCTTTGATATTTGCTAAAGAAAAGCACAAAGGTCAAAAGCGTATCGGCGGTGATGATTACATAACCCATCCGATAGCGGTTTGTGAAATTGTAAAGAGTCAGGGATTTGACAAAAATTATCAGATAACAGCACTCTTTCACGATTTGCTTGAGGATACTGATGCAACTGAAGAAGAAATTTTAAAATACGGAAGTCCGGAAATCCTTGAGGCTGTAAACATACTGACAAAGCAAAAAGGTTACGATATGTCAGAATATATCAGTGCCATTAAGCAAAGCCCGATTGCTTTTGTGGTAAAGACGGCAGACAGATTGCACAACCTACAGTGTGCAATCATTACAGATGAGGAATTTAAACGAAAATACATCTTAGAGACCGCCCATTGGTATCTGGATTTTTCACCCGAAATTCGAAAGGCTGTAAAGAGGCTGGCGGAGAGGCTTGAAACTCCGATGGCGGAATTATCATTCCTCTACGAGCCAATAGAATCGTGGAAAAAACGAAATTTTTAGTAAGGAGAAAGTTATTTATGATTAAGAAAAACAAGGTATTTGCGTTGATTCTTGCTGTATCTTTATGCTGTTCTGCAGTGGTACCGTGTGTGAGTGCGGCAGAAACAACAGAATATGCAACAAGAGAGTATATCATTTCTGAATTTGTTCAATCAGTAGGAAGAAATACTCTTGAAGAGAGTGAAGCTGTACTGGATATGTTCAGCGATGCAGAAAAAATTTCTGCTGAATACAGAGAAGATATTAGCAGAGCAATTGTAGGCGGTATTTTAAAAGGCTATGAAGACAGAACTATCAGACCCGATGAATCGGTAAGCCGGGTTGAAGCGATGGTTATGCTTGCAAGATGCGTTCCCGAACTTGAAGCAACAGGTGAGGCTATAGAATTTACTGACGTTCCTGAGTGGGCAAAAACGGATATTGAATATCTTTCAAAAGCAGGACTTGTAAAAGGCTATGGCGATGACACAATGGGTGCTGACGACTTTATCACAGTTGAACAGGTTGGTATTTTGGTAGAGCGTAGTGACGAAGCATTAAGAATGGTTGCTCCCGGAGACAGTTTTTATGGATACGTCAACGAAAAGCAGTTCCGTAATGCGATTTTGGAAGAAACTACAACAATTGATCCAATCCATGGTGCAGTTATAACAAATGCGGATTGTTGGTCTCATTTTGATGCTATTTACAATAAAATCGCAGACGAGGAAAAAGAAATTCTTGAAAAAATTGTGAATGGGGAAGTGGAATACCAAAAAGACTCCCCGGAACAACGTGTACATGATATGCTGGAATGTATTGATTCAGATGTTGCGGTAAATGAAAGCGACAAGAAGAATCTTACCGATATGCGAAGTGCCATTATTAATGCAAAAAATGTAGAAGAGTTTCTTAAGATTACAGCAGATATATACAAATTAGCCGGTATCAATGTTGCTTTTGATATTGATGCGGACTTAGACCGCGAAACAGGTCTGTCATATCCTTCATTCTCTATCGCAGGCGTAGGCAGTGGCGGTATCCTGGCGTACAGAGAAAAGACAGATACTAAAGAATACAAAGATATATATGAGGAACTGATTGCTCTTTATCTGGACGAAATCGGTGTAAAGTTTACGGAAAAAGAAATTGAAGACGCTGTTAAGCTGCAGTATGAAAGCTCTCAGGATTTGGATCATTTTACTGCAATTTGTAGTTGGCTTGCTTTTGCACAGGTGTTCGGAATATTTGATGAAGAAACAATCAAAGCGGAATTGGAAGCTATGGCGAAAAGGAATCCCGAGCATTTTGATGCAAAAACCGGAGATTACATAGGACCGTCCTCTCAGCTTGAATGTAAAGAAAGAGAAGATGCAGATGCCACCTATACAGGCTTTGATGTTTGCGATGAATTGACAGGTTACGGATTCACAAATCTTGAAAAAATAATTGTACCGACAGGCAAGATTGCCAAAGCGGAAAAAGATTTAATTTGTGAGAAAAATCTTCCTGCATTAAAAATCAACGCACTTTTAAAGCTGGATGAGAACCTGAGCGTAAAGATAACAGAGAAAGAAAGAAGCTTATCCCATCTTTTGTCTTATTTCCCCTTTATGCTGTGCATCACAAACAGTGCAGAGGAATTAAGAGAAGGTTTGGCGCCGGAAGAAGAGGAAAATACTAACGATGAAGAAGCCTTTGAAGAAACAGCAGGCGTTGGATTTGACGAAGGTATTCTGAGTGCTGTTAATCTGAATGAGTTGAATCAGTTACTTCCCAATGATATTGGTTTGATTTACACCAAATATTACTATGATGATGAAATTTCCTACGAAATATCAGACATGATTATGGCTATAGGCGATGCATATCTTAAGCGTTTCCAAAATAGCTCATGGATGACAGAGGAAACAAGAACAAATGCCATTAAAAAGCTCGCAAATATGGTGGCTATTATCGGATATCCTGACAACTATACATTCCCGGAAATTACACCTATATCTGAAGGCGGAAGCTTGTTCTCCAACACTTTGAACATTAAGCGTCACGATGTTTCTGAAATCATTCGTTACAACGAAGAAAAAGACTTTATAAGAACAAGAATGTATATGGCACCCGATGTAGTAAATGCTTGTTACGTTCCTGTGTTGAATATTATGAATATTCCTGCAGGCATCTTAAATGCACCGTTTTATGACAAAAATGCAAGTTATGCCACAAACCTTGGTGCTATCGGTATGGTTATTGCACACGAAATCGGTCACGCATTTGACAAAGAGGGTGCAAAGTACGATGAAAACGGATGTCTCAATAATTGGTGGACAGATGAAGACTATGCAGAATTTGAGAAAATTCAGGAAAAGTTTGTAGAATACTATAATAAGTTTGAAATTGTAGACGGTGTTGTGCAGGATGCAAATGTTACAATTACCGAGAATATGGCAGACTTTGCTGCAATGCAGATTATTATGGATATTGTCGGTGATGACAAAGAAGCTCAGAAGGAAGTCTTTGAGGCTTATGCGAGAGTATGGGCACAGCTTGGTACAGTTCCCTATCTTACAGACAGTACTCTTTTGAGCGACGTTCATGCGTCAAATGTTGTTCGTGTAAATGCTGTTGTTGCATCATTTGACCAGTTCTATGAAATCTATGGCATAGAAGAAGGCGATGCGATGTATGTGGCACCGGAAGACAGATTAAGACTTTGGTAAAATTAAAATAAAATAATAAAATTATGGAGGAAAAAATTATGATGAATTCAAAACAGTTAAGAGTAAAAGCATGGGAGTCACTTAAGGGTAAGTATTGGATGGCGTTTGCAGTCATCCTTGTTACAGGACTTATTGGTTCAATCGGTAACTCTTTCATATCGTTTGGTCAGAATCTGAGCGAGGTTTTAGGTTTGGTAGATCCGGCTGAAATTGATTCTACTATGGCAATAGGCGCTTTGGTTCTTAACGGTGTTGTGATGATTTCAGCGATTATCGGACTTTTATTCAGCATTTTTGTGACAGATGCAATAACAGTAGGTGTTAGCAATTACTTTATCATAAATACTGATTCCAAACCATCATTTGCAGATGCTTTTTCAGGCTTTAAAGTTAAGTACGGCAGAAACATCGGCACACTTTTGTTGGTAGGTATCAAAACAGTTTTATGGAGCATTTTGTTTATAATTCCCGGAATTATAAAAACTTATGAATATGCTATCATCCCTTACATACTTGCTGATGATCCGGAAATTTCTTCAAAGGATGCATTTAAAAAAGCAAACCAGATGATGAAAGGTAATAAATGGAGACTCTTTAAACTTGAATTCTCATTTATCGGATGGGCAGTTCTTTGTGTTTTAACACTTGGTATAGGAACATTCTTCCTTATTCCTTATGTAAATGCTGCAAATGCAGAATTTTATGTAGAATTAAAAAATAACTAAAATATTTAAAAGGAGATTAAAAAATGACTATTGAAAAGAAAATTAACAACGATGCAGTAACACTTATCGTATCAGGAAGACTTGATACACAAACAGCACCGGAGCTTGAAAATGAACTGGATGCAGTTCTTCCCGGTCTTAAGGATCTTACCTTTGATATGACAAACCTTGAGTATGTTTCATCTGCAGGCCTCCGAGTAATTTTAAAAGCTCAGAAAGCAATGAACGCACAGGGTTCTATGAAGCTTACAGGTGTTAATGACAGCGTTATGGAAGTATTTGATATTACCGGATTTTTGGATATTCTCACAATCGAATAATAGCGAAGATAAATCTATAAGGAGATGAAAATATGGCACCACATTTAATAATGTCTGCATCTTATAATGCACTTTTAGTCATTCTTCTCTACATACTTGACAAAAAAACAGCGTTTTCAAAAACGCCTTATAAAGCCAAGCAATTTATTATAGGTGTGCTTTTCGGTCTTATGGCGATTTTTGCAACAACCACCTTTGGCGGTTTTGATATAGGCGACGGAACTATAATGAATGTCAGGGATGCCGCACCTCTTTGTGCAGGCCTTATCTTCGGTGCTCCTGCAGGAATTATTGCAGGGCTTATAGGTGGTATTTATCGTTTTGCTTCCGTATATTTTGGTCTTGCCGGAACATATACTCAGGTTGCCTGTTCTGTATCAACAATCCTTGCCGGATTTATTGCAGCAATACTTCGAAAGTTTATGTTTGACGATAAGAAGCCGACCTGGCTTTATGCTCTGGGAATAGGTATGGTTACGGAAGTTCTCCATATGTTGATGATATTCTTTACGAATATGGGTGATGCGGTAAATGCGTTTGAGTTTGTAAAGATATGCACACTACCTATGGTGGTCGGTAATGGATTGGCTGTTGGAATTGCGGTTTTCGTAGTATCTGTAATTGGCAGAGAAAAGTTTAGCTTAAAAAAAGAACAAAAGCAGATTTCACAGACCTTCCAGAGCCGGCTTCTGATTTGTATTTTAGTTGCCTTTGCTGCCACAAGCTCATTTTCTTCTGTATTGCAGACGGGTATGAGTGAGGTTCAGACCAATAAAACTATTGAAATGAGCCTTTCTGATGTTTATCAGGACATCTTGGATGAGTCAAATGACAATCTTTTGAAAAAGACTGAAAGTATAAAAGAAGAGTACTCGGGCGGTGCAACGCTCCGGGTACTTGCTTCAAAATATAATGTTATTGAAGTCAACATCATTGATGGAAAAGGAATAATTTGCGATTCCAATGTGGAAGAGTATATCGGTTATGATATGGCAAGCGGAGCGCAGTCAAATGAATTTGTAACTGCACTTTTAGAAGGTAAAGAGTCTCAGTATATTCAGGATTACAGACCTACCTCTTATGATGATGTTACGTATCGAAAATATGGAGCAATTGCACTGTCAAGTGGTGGATTTATTCAGGTTGGGTATGACAGTACACAGTTTAGGGCAGACATTGACAAGTATGTAAAAGAGGTATCAAAAAACCGTCATGTAGGCAACTCCGGATTTGTTGCAATCTGTGATGAAAATTTCAATCTTGTAACATACAGAAGCGATTTTGAAGGAGCAGAGCTTCAGAAAATCGGTATAACATTTAACCCTGAAACTATTTCAGAAGGCGAAATTTTTGAGTCAATGGTTTACGACAAAGAATACCTTTGCTCATATCGTTTTGTAGAAGGCTACTACATCGTAGGTGCTATGCCCAAACATGAGGCAATGTTTATGAAAGAGGTTTCGGTGTATGTAAATACATTTATGGAAATCCTCATATTTGCTGCTTTGTTTGTTCTTATTTATTTCCTGATAAAGAGAATTATCATTGATAACTTAAGAAAAATAAACAAAGGACTTGCCGAGATAACAAACGGAAACCTTAATGTTACTGTGGATGTTCGTTCAAACGAAGAATTTGCATCGCTTTCCGATGATATTAATCAGACGGTTGGTACGCTGAAAAGGTATATCAAAGAGGCGGCGGCAAGAATAGACAAGGAACTTGAATTTGCAAAGCAGATTCAGTATTCTTCACTTCCGACAGTTTTTCCGAAAAGCAATTCGTTCAGACTTTATGCTGAGATGATAACGGCAAAGGAAGTCGGTGGAGATTTTTATGACTTTTATATGCTGAATGATTCAACCATTGCTTTTCTTGTTGCGGATGTATCCGGTAAAGGTATTCCTGCGGCTATGTTTATGATGAGAGCAAAGACGGTTATCAGAGACCTGGCAGAGCGCGGACTTGAGCCTGACGAAATATTTACCATTGCAAACGGAAAGCTTTGCGAAAATAATGATGCAGGAATGTTCGTAACGGCATGGCTTGGTATTTTAGATACCAAAACGGGACTTATGAAGTTTGCAAATGCAGGACATAACCCACCGCTTTTTAAAAGATGCGGAGAGGAGTTTTCGTATATGAAAGCACGAAGCGGAATGCTTCTTGCAGGTATGGAGGGCATTAAGTATCGCAAAAACGAACTGCAGCTTACTCCGGGCGATAAGCTTTATCTGTACACAGACGGCGTCACCGAAGCAACGGATAACAACACCGAACTCTACGGTGAACAAAGACTTTTAGACTTTGTAAATTCTCTTGAAAATATAGAACCGGAGAGTCTTTGCAAGCTTATAAAAGAAGATGTTGATAAATTTGTCGGTACAGCTCCGCAGTTTGACGATATCACAATGCTTGCAATGAATTTTGATGCAATACTCGGCGATGAGAGTATCTCGGTTGTGCCTGATGCAGATTCCAGCAAGGCAATAGGTGCATTTGCAGATTCACTTTCTGCAAAACTTGAAATCGTACCAAAAATTGCAAACAAAATCAATATAGTGTTTGATGAAATTTATGCAAACATAGTAAATTACAGCAAGGCAACCCTTGCAACGGTTTTCTACAGTATAGAAAGCGGAAAACTCCGCATTTCGTTTACTGACAATGGTATTTTCTACAATCCTCTTGAGGCAGCTGAGCCTGACACAACTCTTTCTGCAGAAGAAAGAGAAATCGGGGGACTTGGAATATTTATGGTTAAGAAAATGACAGAAAGTATGGAGTATGAATATACGGATGGCAAAAACATACTTACTCTTGTCATTGCACTAAGTTAGGAGGAGATTTATATGAAATCAAATATTTGTAAATTAAATGAGGATTTAAACTGCCTTGGAACAGTTCTTGCCGAGGTAGAAAAGGTAACTACATACAACGGTCTTGAGGATAAAAAAGCATTAAGACTCCGTCTCTTGGCAGAAGAACTTTGCGGAATGCTTCCCGGACTTATCCAAAACTTCAGTGGTGAGTTCTGGGCAGAAAATGACGGTGATGACTACGAGCTTCGTGTGGAACTTAAAGCAGATGATATGAACATTAATTTAAGAGATGAACTTATTTCTGTTTCAAAATCCGGCAAAAACGCTGCCGCGAAAGGCGTTATGGGAAAAATCAGAGCAGTTGCAGAAACAATGCTTCTTGCTGCATGTGATCCAACTCTTTCTGTTCCATGCGGAGAATTTTATGATTATCATGGCTATAATATGGGATTTGGTTATATTGATCCGACAATTGCAGTTGAAACAGGATATGTATACTCATGGTCACTATTTAATTATAAAACAGCAGTTGAAGAGAAAGAAGATGCATACGCAGAACTGGAACGCTCTATTGTTGCAAAGCTTGCCGACGATATTATCGTAGGTGTTCGCGGAAAAAATGTTGAGATTGTGGTTAAGAAGTCATTTTAATTTCATTATGAGTCGAAACCTCATAATGAAACGTAAGCCGCTTGATTTTAGATTGTCTAAAGTCAAACGGCTTTTTTTGTGCGCCGAGCATGGCGTTTAACTTGACGGTGAAAGTCCGTTATTGGGGTACATATCAACCAACCATTAGTGAAGCACAAGCTATCCATGGTGAGGTGGAAGTGGAGGAAGTGTTTTTATTGAACTGTAATGATAACCTGTTTTGTGTTATCGTTCCATTCGACATTTGCTCCGAATGCTTCCGAAATAGCACGTACAGGGACGAGGGTTCTGTCGTTTATTATAGCTGCCGGTGCATCGAGTTCTGTCGGGGCACCGTTTTTATACATTATGTTGCTGTTTATTGTTAGGGAAACCGTTGTATTACCTAAGACCCCCGTAGCTGTGTCGGTTGAATTATCCCAGGAAACTGATGCTCCGAGTGCTTCAAATATGGCTCTCATTGGAACGAGTGTACGACTGTTTATAAGAGTCGGTTGCACATCGAAACAGAGCTTTTTGCCGTTTACCGAAACGCCTATATCCTCATTTATGGGGTTTGTGCTTACGAAACCGTTTTCGCCCACATAAAAATTATATTCCTTAATAAAGTTTGTATTTGCCGCCCATATGGAAACTGTAAGCTTATGTGCTCCGGCGCTTAGTGACGCTACATCAATATGCGCCTTATACGGTATTTCTTGCTGAGACGGTATTCCGACACCATCGATGGAATATGATACGGAGGTTTCAGCTCCCGGATAGCTTGCATATGTATAAAGGTTTATTTCGTCACGTGTTTCGTTAAGCGTTGAAAAACGGGTATATCCTGCAGTTCCTCTGTTGAGGTAAGACATTACGGGCAGATTTTCACGAAGAAGATGGTAGTATTCGTCCCGCATGGCATCATTCTGGGTAAGGCTGAAATCCTTTTCCATATTTTTATTGAAATACATTATGCCTTTAATCTGAGGATAAACCATATCGGCATAGGTATAGAATTCTTTCATTTTGTTCAGTGCATGCTCCAGCGTCTGTGTTCCGGTGCTGTCGTTGTAAGCAAAACCGCTTTCGCTTACTAAAATCGGCTTTCTTTCTCCGAACGCTTCTATTATATTCCGCATTCTTACTATAACGTTATCATAGACGCCGCGGCAGAAATAGGCATCGCTTACATCGCCTAAGATGTTTGATGATTCCGGGTTTAAATTGTCGTAGACAGACATTCCGACCCAGTCAACATATTCATCACCCGGATAGAAATCCTCTGCTGTGACATACATATTTGAAATATCTGACGGGGAATACAGCATAGCTGCATTTGGAGCGTATTGTCTTGCAAGATTAGCTATTTTTCTGAACGCTTGCTTGTATGTTTCTATGTAGTTTGCACGCTCTGCATCATCTGCAGGCATTTCCCAGCAGTTGACTTCTGCACCGAAACGAAGAAGTACGTTTTCATGAATACCTGATATATATTTCAGGTTTGAAATAATATATTCATCCGAAGACGGTTCGAGGACTCTTTGCAGTGAGTAAAGATTTTCAGGATATACGTTCCATGCTATTTCAAAATAAATGTCATCTTTTTCCGGGAACATATGTGAAAAGCTTTCAACGCTTTCTTCAAAAAATCTTACATACAGCAAAAATCCCGGTACGAGCTCCCCATCAAGCGAGCCGGTCATGCCGTCATAGCATGAGCCTACAAAGGCACCTTTTTCATTTTCATACATAGCACCGTGGAATGGAACATCGGCAGGGTAGGTTGCATCCGTATAAACTTCGGGACCTAAAGTTAAGTGGTTTAGGATGGCTTCACGGAATTTTATGTTTTCTTCATGATTTGCACCGGTCTTTTCCTGCAAAAGCTTTGCTGAATTGATGAATTTTTGGCTGTATTCGATTGCCTTGTCGTAATAGCCGGCTTTTTCTGCTGCAACGCTTGCACTCAGGTATGGCCATATTAAAACCTCATGCTCACGAGTTGTTGAAACATTCGGATAGAGGTTTTCCATGTCGGCAACTGCCTCAAGTACGCCACGGTAGTCTGCAGAGTTGTCGGCAGATACATAGCGCTCACGAATTGCCCAATATCCTTTCGGATAATCGTCTGCCGCATAAGCAGATGGCATGAGAATTGTTAAAGATAATAACAGATTTACAATTTTTTTCAGTTTCATTTAAATTATCCTTTCATTAATCAGTTTTTACATTATATCATAAAATTTATGATATGTCAATGATTGAGTGAAAAATTGTACGGTTTTTGAATGAGTAAATAAACTTACAAATTATAGTTTAGCGGCGTGTTTACAGTCTGCGTTCGATACGCTTTGCTAAAGCCTCCCTTGCCTAAAGGGAGGTGGCACAGCGTAAGCTGTGACGGAGGGATATATAGTAAAAACATAGAAAAATCAATATCCCTCCACCGCAAGCGGTCCCCCTCCCTGAAGGTGAATTGACTTTGTCAAGAGAAGCCACCCTGGGGTGTTAGGCAAGGGAGGCAAGCAAAGCGACACCGAAAACCTACTGCAAACACGCAGATAAACTATAATTT
>JAZTZP010000033.1:0-1983 GCA_045637525.1 Clostridia bacterium
TTTCCTATTTGTCTAAAATAGAAAGCGGAAAAGCTGAGGCATCCGAAGAAATTTTGAGCTTGCTTTTTGCAAAGCTTGGCATAGATTATTCCCCCGAAAAAGAGGAGAAAGCCGCGGCCATTGTTACCGAGGCAAAGGAAAAACTCTTCACCGGTGAATTTGATAGCCTCCGTGAATTTCTGTCCGAGGAAGTCAGAAAATCCTTGGTCTTCACTTCTTCTGCCTTGGAGATGGAACTTATTTTTGCCTGCGTGGACGAAGAGCATTCTCCCATGCCTGCGGAAATGGAAAAATCCATGAATAGAGAGGCCTTGGCTCTCCAAAGAATATTGCAGCAGAGATATGAAGAGGCCATTGCCCTTTGAACAGGTCCAGTAAAAACGGACAATAGACAAAAGGCCCCCTAATGTAGGAAAATAAAACTACATTAGGGGGTATTGTTATGTCTAAAAGAAAATATACACATCTCAAAGAAATAGAAGCACTCATAATATCCATGCGTGAGGCCGGAATGACCCTACAAGAAATTTCGAATGAGTTGGGTCTTAGTCTCAAGCAAATAAAAAACTGGTCATACAGACACAATCGTGAGAAAAGAAATGTTCTCAACGGCGTTGAAGCAAAGCCCAAGGGTAGACCGAGAAAGGATGGTCAACCACCACACCAGAACGAGAAGAGAGAATTAGAGCATCTTCGGATGGAAAACAAGTTAGTGCGGGATTTTCTGCAGTTCACAGAAAGGAAGTGAGGCCGCGAGTAAAATATCATGTAATCTATATGAATCGAGAACGTTATCCAATCTCTGTTATGTGCCAGTTCTTTGAAGTGTCCCGTAGCGGATACTATGACTTTGTGCGCAAATTAGGACGAGAAGAAAAAGACGCAGCTCTGTCAGAGATTATACGAGAAAAACAGGAGCGTTGCTTCCAAACGTATGGATACCGCCGGATGTGGCTATGGCTGAAAAGTCGTGGAATACAACACAACCCCAAAACAATACTTAGAATCATGAAGAAATATGGACTTTTAGCTGAAATCCGCCGGAGAAGAAGGTGGGTGCAAATGGGACAACAGATCCACAAATACGAGAATTTACTCAACCGTCAGTTTCAAGCAAACAAACCAAACAGTAAGTGGGTAACAGATATTTCTTACATACACACCAAAGAAGGCGTTTTATATCTGTCCATGATACGAGACTTATATGACAATAGCATTGTTGCTTACAAGACCGGCACACAACAAACGGTTAATCTCGTTCTGGACACCATTCGCATAGCTATGAAAAAGGAGAAAAAGAATGTCGCTGCGGAGTTGCAGCTCCACAGCGACCAAGGGTTTCAATACACTTCCCGAGAGTATTTTAACCTAACTAAATCCTACGGTATAACTCCGTCTATGTCAAGACGGGGTAACTGTTATGATAATGCTATGGCAGAGAATTTTTTCTCTATTCTTAAGACCGAATGCATTTACCGGCTAAAGCCAAAAACAATAGTCGAGGCACAAGATGCCATTGAATCTTATATCCAATTCTATAACAACGAACGCATCCAATTGAAAAATGGAGTGGCACCGCTTACGCTGCGCCACTCCGCTTAAAACTAAATATTTTCCTACCGAGGCCTTTTTTGTGCTGTCCGTACAAACTGGGGCAGTACATTTTCTGTGTTAGGTCTCTTTTTTTCGTTTATGCAGTGAAACTATGCTCTCGTCCTTGAATATACGGATTATCTGAACTTTTTACACCTTAAAATTATACTTTTATCGTCTGAAAGCGAATGTGAAAGAACCTAATTTTTTCACATTCAAACTAATCTAGGACGATAAACATCTTTGCTAAAAACAGGATAAAGTTGATTGCTGGATAACATTTACCAGAAGTTCGGAACATTTACCGTGACTACCGAGGATGCGTAAGAGTACCTGTACTCCTTCTCCACCCGGCCTCGTGTGTATAAATTCCAGGACATCAAGGTTAAC
>JAZTZP010000034.1:0-29975 GCA_045637525.1 Clostridia bacterium
ACTATGATATCATATCTGTTAACTTTTGTCAATATCAAAAGATAAAATGACCACGGTTTTTGAATGAGTAAATAAATTGTTAACAAGAAAATAAATTATAGTTTATCTGCGTGTTTGCAGTAGGATTTCGGTACGCTGTGACGGAGGGATATATAGTAAAAACATAGAAAAATTAATATCCCTCCACCGCAAGCGGTCCCCCTGCCTTTAGGCAAGGGAGGCTTGCAAAGCGTACCGAATGCAGACTGTAAACATACAGATAAACTATAATTTGTAATTCTTTATTCCTTAATACACTTAACAATCCCGAAAACCGATATTATTAAAATATTATCCCCTGCAACATAATTTTTTCATATCGGGAATTTTGTTCTTTGTTACCTACCGGTCTCCGCCGTAAGCATACCCGCGGTTATTATAAAATTATCTTTATTGAAATCCATTGCTTTCATTCTCCTCGACTGATTAGTTATTTTACTATTATACAATCTGTTAATCGTTCAGACTCTCAACCAAAAGAAGCATTGCAAGCGCCTGACCGTATGCCATAGGAGTAATCGGAATGCTCTTATATCCCTCAACATCCGATATCCATGTTCCGTAAGAACAATCGCCAACAGCTCCGTCTTCGCCTACTCTTTCAATAATAGCACTAACCGCCTTTTCGCCGACTTCTCTGTATTCTTCGGGCAGATAACCGAGACGTACCGCCTTTAATATTCCGTATCCGAAACCGCTTGTTCCGGAAGATTCCACATAGCTTGTAGGGTCGTTTATTACAGTGTGCCACATACCATTTTCGTTCTGATACTTTTTAAGAGCCTGCGCCTGATCAAGTAATGCTGATTTTAAGTAGTAGTTTATTGCCTCATATTTCTCTCCTGATTTTTCAAGAAAATCAACTACCGCCACAGTAAACCAGCAGTTTCCCCTGCCCCAGAGCACCTCGGAGAAATTATGGAACTCGTCAAAGCTCCATACATGATAGAAGAGACCTGTTTTCTTGTCCTGCAAAAATTTTATATGAACAAGGAACTGATTTATTGCATCATTTGTATATGCTTCGTTGCCTGTTAAAAGTCCCATTCTGTGCAGGAAAAGAACCGACATAAACAAGGTGTCAAGAGCTATATCATGAAGATAATCCCATTCTTCCCAGCCTGTTCCCCTGTGAAGAAGTGTTCCCCAGCTTGTGTGTTCAAAATCGTTCAGAAGCCACTCAGCCCAATCCTTACAGAGCTCAAAATATTTTTCGTTCTTTGTGTATTCATATACATATGTAAGCGTAAGCATAGGGCAAGTTGTGTTTATATTTCTTGATGGTAAGCCTTTTTCTATGTTGTTGTCATACCATTTAACAAGATAATCTAAAATCTCTTCGTTTTTTGTTGCCTGATAATACTTCATAAGACCATACAATCCTACGCCCTGAGCCCATTCCCATTTGTTTATGTCAATAATGCTTATCGGGCATTCTTCCTTAAATTCACCCACACCGATATTTTTCATGTAGTCTACAATTTTGTCTATTATTTTTTTTGTATCCATTTTAGTTCCTTCCTTATCTTATCCAAAATTCAAATTCAAATTCCTTATCGTTAAAACGATATTTCTCCGTCAACTCCGAACCGCAGGAATGTGAGCCTAAGCCTGAATTTTTATAATCTATGCGGACAATTGTGTTGTCTGACTTTTCAAGCTCATCTGTATGCTTCGCTTTCCACATGGCTTCGGCTGTATAATGTGATACATTAAATTCAAATCCGCTTCCCGAAACAAACTGAAGTCCGTTTTCAACTTCAAGCCTTTTTGTTCCTGTATGATTTCCATGTTCCTGAGGCTTTACATAATTTACATACTCCTCATCTGCAGAGCTTTCAAACCATCCCATACCCACGTGAGAAATCATATCGCTGTAATTTTCATACGGGCCCATTCCGTAATATTTAAATCTGTCTTTTTCGTAAGGCAGTTTAAACTCAAATCCCAATCTCGGAAGCCACGGACAGTCTTCTCTTACACTACCTTTTAATGAAACCTTAACATCTCCGTCTTCAAAAAACTCATATACGGTTTCAAAATTAAGATAAGGCATTCTGCCCACTCCGGCGAGAGAACCCTTTACCATTACCTTATTTTCTTCAGCAATACATGAATATATTTTATTGAACGTGTTGTCAATACGCTCACCGTTATATACGGTAAACCAGTTCCATCTTACGTGAATATCATTATCAATCGGCGCCCTCATAACCGTAAGCATAACAGGCCCGCTGATTTGTTCTTCTCCGTCTTTTACAATACTTGTAAAACTTCCCGTAACCTTTGAAATAATGTATCTGAAAGTTTCGCCCGAAATTTCAAACTCCTTTTTGCTTTCAACAATTTCAACATTCTTTTTGTCATTTACATACAACTTTTCCGTTTCTGACAATGTAAGCTGACAAAACGCTGTTTCATAGCCTGTTTTATCCGAAAGATAACAGTTTATGTATGCTCCGTCCTCACAATCGCTTACTTTTTCAATATCTATATATTCACTGTTCTTTGGCATGATATTTAAAACCATTTCTTTTTCGCTTAAAACTTTGCCATCAGATATAATTTCATATTTAAATACATATTCATTAAGATTTGTAAAGTCATAAAGATTTGTAACTTTAAGTTTATCGCCTGTGAGCTCGCATGAAATGTATTGATAAACAGCTTTGATGTTCAAAGAGCCTGCTTTTAAACTGCGGTCAGAAAATACCATTCCGTCGGCACAGAAATTGTCGCTGTGAATTTGTTCGCCGAAATCTCCGCCATACTTTTGCACTCCGTTTTCTAAAACAACACTGTCTGCCCATTCCCACACACAGCCGCCGATAAGCTTCGGATACTTGTATATAAGATCCCAGTAATCCTTTACTCCGCCGGGACCATTACCCATTGAATGAACGTATTCACACATAAAGAACGGTAGTGTACGCTTTTCATCTTCGGCATATTCCAAAACATTCTGAAGTGTCGGATACATTCTTGAATGAATATCCGGAACGTTATAAAGCTCCTCCGCTCCGGCTTCTTCAACAAGGCTTGAAGCGTCTTCGGTGTGTACAAAGCGTTTTTTATCGGTGTTTCTTAAAAACTCCACCATAGCCTTATGATTTTCGCAAAAACCGCTTTCGTTTCCTAAAGACCATCCGAAAATACAGGTAAAGTTTTTATCACGCTCATACGCCCTTTGCATACGCTCTACATAAGACTCTTTCCACTCTTCTCTGTTGCCTATCCAGCCCTGATTGTTATTCAGGCAGTCTTTTCTTCCCTCGCAGCCCTTAAACCGCCATACAAAGCCATGAGTTTCAACGTCAGCTTCTAACAGAACATAAAATCCGAGCTCATCGCAAAGCTCAAGAAAAACAGGCGGCGGCGGATAATGTGATGTTCTTACAGCGTTGATGTTAAGCTTCTTCATTGTTAAAAGGTCGTTTCGCATTTCCTCTTTTGTAATGCACCACCCGCCCTCCGGCGTTGAATCATGATGATTAACTCCCTTTATTTTAACAGATACTCCGTTTACTAAAAATTCGCCTTTGTCGCTTATGGTATAGCTTACAAATCCGATTTTACGGCGTATCGTCTCGCCGGCAGATTCTATTACAAGCTCATATAAATACGGCTTTTCTGCGTTCCAGAGTACAGGATTTTCTACTTTAAATACTGCATTCTCAACGCACTCTTTTGTTTCTTTTAGTATATCGCCGTCATATAAAGATACGACTGCGCTTTTATCGGTTTTTATATGTATTTCGTCGCCCTCAGTCGTGATATTTATGTCAGCTATATGCCCATCGGGACGAGATAAAACATACACATCTCTGAAAATCCCGTTAAATCTGAAAAAGTCCTGATCCTCTAAATAGCTTCCTGAACACCATTTTCTTACCTTTGCTTTAACCTGATTTTTTCCCGGCTTTACAAAATCCGATATATCAAACTCCGCCTGCATATGACTTCCCTGGCTGTAACCAACGTATTTTTCATTGATAAAAAGCTCAACATTTGAAGAAACACCTTCAAATACCATGTAATGTTTATTTTCAGGATTTGTTATCTCAAACTCACGCATATATACGCCCATCGGATTTATATCCGGAACATACGGCGGATCTACCGGATACGGGTAGTTTGAGCTTGTATAATACGGCTTTTCATAGCCCTTAAGCTGCCAGCATGAGGGAACTTCGATTTTATCCCACTCCGTTATTTCACATTCATCATAATCGGAGTCAAAGAATTTGAAATTCCATTCTCCGTTTAACATAATCTGAGAATTTTCCGGAATATAATAAGCCCTCTGTGGCAGGCGGTTTTCTTTTATATGATTTAAATTTTCATAAAAACGCATCTTTCTTCTCCTTTATAAAAACAGCCCGGAATTTTTCCGGGCTGTTTTTGTTATCCCTTTAGTCCATTAAAAGATAATCATAAACCGGCTTAATATTTGTCATTGTTTCAAATACAAATGTCTTAGCTGTATAGCCCGTTACATCTGCCGGTAATGCTGTGTCATGAGTTGCTGTAAATGTTGTAAGCTCTGTATCTTTGTTAAGTGTCTTTGTATCACTTAAAGCAACGCTTACAAGAGTCTTATCTGCATCATAAACAGCCGATGCTAAAACTGCAGTCTTATCAAGCTTTGTCGGATTTGATATTGTCATGTTTGTAACAAGCTGCTTTCCTGCAAATCCTGTAATATCTGTGATTGTATTGCAAACAGGTGCTGTCTCTTCCTCACCTAAAACATATGTATAGTTATATTCACGCATAAGCTCTGCTTTCTTTACAACAAGATTATCTATTGTAATGTTTGTAAAGCCCATATAACTGAACGGATTTGTCATATTTTCTTGTCCTAATTTGAAAATAAACTGTCCTACATATACATTGTCGATATATAAATCATACACATTATTATCAAGGTCGAAAATAATCTTATAATTATTAGCCCCGGTTACATCTACATTACCGGCATAAGCACCGTTTGAATTCGCCATACCATATTCATGATTTATCGCAATGCTGCCTTCCGGCCGAATAACTAACTCTGCAAAAGAATTATTACCTGTATGATAGAAATTAACATAAGCCGGCATATTTTCCTCTCCGCCCCATTTAGCGTCAAAGCTTACTTCTAAGAGACCTGAATCTATTTTTGCCGGAACGTAAGCGACAGCAAGATATTTTCTGCCTGCATCATTTTTTACATATGCAGCATCTAAAACTCCGCCTTCAATCTTTAAAATAGACTTTCCCAATTCATTTGTTGCATTATATCTGTTTCCGTCATTGTCGGTCCTATACTGATACTTATACGGAGCTCCATTATCGAATGAATTACTCAGATATACCATATCCATAACATCATAATCAATTACTATGTTATCAAGATGGAAATAACCTGTTGTCTTAATTCCGTACCATACAACACTCTTAACTGTAGTATTTCCGACAGCTGCCGGATAGTTACCTTCTGCAGCAACAACAGAATCAATATAAATTCTGAATTTTCTGTTTGCTCCGTCGAATACGGCCTTTATGTTTCTAAACTCTCCTGCTTCCAGTACGCCGATAGATATATCTCCATAACCGCTCACTCCGCCAACTCTGACTTCGATCTGTCCTGATGATGTTGTCTTATAATATAATGCGAGTATAGCTTTACCATTGCTGTCTTCGAAGTTAGTCCATGTATAGTTTGCTTCACTATCAATACTGTAATCATATGATACTGAAACTGTATCTGTATCATTTTCCGGCGCAACTGTTACCCGCGGTTCGGCACCATTATATATGCTTAAGTATCGGTTTCCGTCATCTTCTACATTTAATACTCCCCGATTACTTGCAACCGACGTATCCATTCCCCAAAGCATGCCTTCCTTAACAGAAGCCCAGCCCTGGAAATCTTCTGAATATAATGCTGTCGATTCATCGTTTGATTCAATTGTATCAACTTTAACATTATCCACAAGCACAAATTCAGATTTTGCTTTTGTAAAATCTATGCTTGTAATGCTTGCTATATCGGTTGTACTGCTTAAAGCCTTTCGTCCGCCCGGCACAGCAACTCCGTCTACTATTTTATACACATCGACAATATCTTTTTCAAGATCGATAACAAATTTAAATTTAGCAAAACTACCCTTGTCAAGTTTTACGCCGGCACTATTGTTCTGGCTATCTGCAGCTCTTACTTCAACAATACCGTTCCAAACTGTATCATACGGTGAAAAATTTAATAAATCTATATTTACAGCTTTACCGTTTGCATCTGTTCCGTCAAGTCCTACAACTAAATACGAATCATATGAATCCTCCTGATACATAACATCATAACAAATTTCAACTTTTCCTGTTATTGCAGTATCAAAAGTCTTTTTTATACTGCCACCGTTACTGATTCCAAAATATTTATTTCCGGTTACTTCATCTGTATAAACCGAATACCTGTGAGCTCCAGTTACAGTATATTCCCATCCATTGATTGTGTTACTGTACATATCAACCCACTTATTGAAATCTTCATTCAGAAGATTTTCCGCACTTGCCGCTGTTGCAGTCAGAGATAATGCAGCTGCTGCAACACATAAAATTTTTCTTAGTTTTTTCATTTTTTCATACTCCTTTTTTAAAAAATTTTTATTCTATCAATACCGCCTCGGCAGTATTGCCAGATACTTGTAATAATTTTATATCTTTGCATTTAATCAAAAATATTAAATCTGATATTGTCAAAATATAAGTAATCCGACTTACTCTTCATAAATGCAATACTTGTAATACTTGCCAGATCGCTGTCTGAGCTGAGTTTAAGGATTCCGCCGTAAACTTCAGTACCGTCTGATATTTTATAGACCTCTACTTCATCATTTTCGACATCTATTATAAATTTCAACGTTGTAAACTCACCTTTATCCAGTATAATTTTCGTGTCAAGCTGCAGATTATCCAACCCTCTTACCTGAACTCGTCCGTTCCAGAAAGTATCATACGGCGAGAAATTATACATACCGGGCATTATAACCTCGTTGCCGTTTATATCAGTACCTTCAAATTTCACTATTCCGTATGAATCCGCTGAATTTTCCTGATACATAATATCGTAGCTCAACTCAGCCTTACCCGTTATCGGAGCAGAGAATGTCTTTTTAATACCTCCGGCATTTGCCAGGCCGATATACTTATTACCATTCTCCTCATCCGAATAGAGCTTATATCTTTCTCCTCCTAAATTAGAAGTAGTAATCCCCCAGCCGTGTTCTGAATAATCCGACATACTGTCCCAGTCATTAAAATCTTCATCTATTTCATCAGTCGGCATTCCTTCATCCGAATCCGCATCAGCCTCGGTTTTAATTACTTTAATCTCCTGAGTATTCCCGTCATACATCATATATCCGACATCAAGATTTTCAATCCATACATCACCGTACGGAGTTTTAAGTGTGAAACTGTGTTCTCCCGCAGTTAAATCTCCTACAACATATGTCTTTGTTTTCGGAGAATATACAACATAAACCATTGCTTCTCCCGGATTTTTCAAAACGCAGTCTCCGATTTTTATTTCAGTTCTTTGCGACTGAATAAGATTATCTGAAACAAACATATCGGGGTTTTCTTTATACACAGATGATTTATTCCATGTGTAATATCCGTCCTTTGCTTGTGTGGGATAAAGACAGGTTTCACCGTCATATACATTATAAAAAACGTTTTTCTGAGCTTCACCGTTTATCTTTCGCTCCGTTACATAAAGGTTTTCAGTATCGAACGAAAGGGATAATGTATCACTTCCGCTTGTGTATTCCGTTTTCCATATTCCGTTCTCTTCATTTTGGATAAATGACGTTTCCCGGATATGTTCTTTAAAAGCCTCAAGGGATTCATATTCTGTTTTTTCGGCTATTTCAAATATATATCCGTTTCTCATGGCTGTACGTTCATCATAAGTGTACCACTTTGCTTCATCATTATATTCATTATAAAGATTTATGGAATATGCAGGAATAATTATTCCGCCATTTCCCGAATCGAACGAAACATCCCGAAATTCTATTCCCCCGGTATTAAGCGGAATTACGGCTGCATAAATCCTTTTATCTTCAAGATAAATTGTTCCGTCGGAATTCTCGGCAGTATATGGAAGCTTCTGAAGCTTTGCTCTTAGCTCCATGCCATCTTTTTCAGCTATTATCTCTTCCCCGGCAATAAGCTCATCCTCATAATATATCTTTGTATCCTCCGGATGTGAGATAAATAACGAACAACCCATGTTGTATATATTGTTTTTATATGCGGCAAGCTTTTCGCCTTCTTCAAACTTTTCATCTGCAACCTTTCCCGGATAAGAATATACTATTGCTTTATTCTCATGCTGAGCCGTTGCCGATAAGCCATGTTCTATCGGGACAAACACACTATCACTTGCCTCATGCCCCATGTTATATCTGTAATATGAAGTAAGTATCGGCGTATCATGCAAGCTTTTTATTTCGTCTTTTCGCTTCCAGCGTGCCAAAAATGCACTGTCCTGTCCGCGAAGTCCCGGAATATACCATACTGTATCGGGAGCTGTTCCCAAAGAATAGCTATCTGTCATATAGCTCGTGTTTTCTTCTGCCTGCCTTACGCTGTCCTTATGCTGAGACTGATAGCCTGCGTCTATTAAGTATTCATCCTTTGTTGCATTTCTGATTTTTGTAACCTTTGACTCAAACGGATAATCTTTATCAAATGCTATACTTTCTAAATACTTCGGAATCTTATGATCGTATGCCGCAAGAAGCGGATAGAAAAACATACGGTCTATCGCTTCATCATTCTTATAAAAATTCTTTCTGTCGGTTAAAGCATAAAGCATCAACGGAAAATTTTGTCTTATATTCAAGCCCGATGCAAGGTCGAATCCCGAACGTGCATACGGTCCTGCAATGTTCGACGTTCCTGAATGATACAAAGCCGCAACTTCAGCGTCTACACGATTTAATAATAAATCAATCTTGGTTTTTATATCACCTGCCGGCAAAAGGTCTGAAAGAGTTATTAAATCTGACCATATCATTGCACTATAGCAAGGTGACGACCAGTCGCCTATACCATATCCGCTTGCTGCAGTTGAAGCTACCATTTTATCAACCATATCGTCACATACACTAAGTACTTCTGCCGCCTGTTCTTTGTATTCTTCATCATCTATGTATGCATAAGCAAACATAAGACCTCTCACCAGTCCGTCATATGACTGATTATGATGCGAATTAACCGACGGACCGACTGATGCTGTGTACCATTTAAAGCCCTGAGCCTGATTAAAGCATTCGTCATATATGACTTTCTTTAAATGTGCTCTTACTTCATCACTTAACATATCTCCGTATTTAAAATATAAGTAATACTGAGTATGGTCGGTAAAGGTATATCCCGATTTTGATAAAATGGCTTTTTCTGCAGCTTCAATATTGCCTGTCAGCAAACTGTAAAGCGGCTGATCTTTAAGTGATACCGTATAACCGGACGGATATGTTCCTGTTGCTTCAGCTGCCAGATCCAGCAGCTGCTCCGATTTTTCCGCCTTTGTTCCTCCCGAATACCATGTAGCTTCTTTATATGTATTCTTTTTAGTATTGGAATTCTGAAAAGTTTTTGTATCGTCCGGAGTTGCTCTTTCATAAAGAACAATGTCCGGCAGTTCTAAAAACTCCTTATTCTTAAGGCTTGTTAAATCAAAATCCGATTCAGGATTCTGATTTTCAAAATCATGTAAAAGCCTGAGTGCTTTTGTTTCTTCTGCCGATGAAACTTCAGAAGTATTAATAGTGAGAGGGATTAAAGTTTCATTTCTGAAATAAAAGCCTTTTATTTCATCTCCGTCAGCCGCTGTAACAGTTACGAAATTTTCAGCACTCTTTTTTACCGAAATCAGTTTTCCTGCCTTATAAACTGCCGCAATGAGTTCTCCCTCAGCAGCTTCATCGTTTACTGCAAGCGTTATATCACCACTGTCATAAATATGATTAACTTTTCCTGTTTCATCAGAAAATTCAAGCTCATAATACCTCTCTGCTTTCAGATTTCTTACGGATATATCACGAAATGTAATCCGTATTGCATCCGTATCTGGTGTTCTTAACGGAAATTCCTCAGTCTTAACCCCATCGACAGTTACTGTTGCAGTACACTTATCCATATCAGCTTTTATAACATATTTGTGCCAGTCATCAACTCCACGGCGCGGAAGCTTTGTAATAAGCGTACCGTTTAACGATGCCTGCCCGTATTCATGGTTTGCATTAATATTTAAACCGCTTAAGTACACGCCTGCCACATTTTTGCCGCCTGTACCTCCTATTATGGTCTGTCCTATTGCTTCATGCTTTTTTGCTTCATAGCTTATTTCCAAAATTCCGCTATTTACATTCGTAAAGGTTTTATGCGCAAATCCGTTTGCAACACTTAGCGTATTATCTGATATAGTCATATCCGTATGCTTTTCCGGATTGTATATCGTACCGTAGTTTAGTGTACTATATGAATACATTGAATAATGCCAGCCGCTTGAAGATGAAAAATCATCTTCAAACAGCGTTATCGCATATGCTGAATTTACTAAACAACTTACTATTGCAATTATAAAAATTGTAATAATAATTATTTTCTTCATATGACACCACCTATCTGATAATTATAATCAACTGACCAATAGCATTGAACACTCTGATAAATACATTGTCACCTTTCATTATATCGCCAGCTGTTCCGAGTATTATCTCTTCATCCTCACTGTTGTAAATATATGTATACATTGCATCCTCGTTATATGCCTCTGCCAGTACCTGATCATAGAGGAAGCCTCTCAGCTTTCCATCCACAAGCATTGAGAAATAGCGCATAGTCGGATCTCCGCTGACTGCAACAACATTTCCATATGAAAAATTATTGTCTGCCCAAAGATCTTTGTTTTTTTGATAAAACTTATTCGGATCGGAGCTTCTGAATAATAATCTGAAAGTAGTAATTGTTCCGTATGAGTCAGCTACATACTGAATATAGTCGCCCTCTTCAAGATCCTCTATTTTAACAACGCCGTAGCCAAAATCCTCACTATTATCATATTCAATATTTTCCTTGACTGCCAACATGGGTTCGGTTCTTCCTGCAAAATGTATCTCATAGCAAAGCTCATCATCTTCATTAATCGTTGTTACTATTTTTTTAACAATTCCGGTATCTCCACTAGACGCACTTGATACCGTCGCACCTTGTCTCTCTATAACGGCAACTGCCGCATTTCCAAGCTCATCAAAATCATAAAAAGCAGTATTTATAGGTATGCTGTAAGTTCCTGTATATGACGAACTTAATTTTGCCGAATACTTATTGAATTTTCCAAGTTCACTCGGAATATCAAAAAATACTGTGTCTTTCGACACCGACCATGTTTCCTTTACAGTAGCATATTGTTTTATATAGTTTCTGTACACGTAAGCAGGCGTAGTATTTCTTTTGTCGAGCGTAAAGTTTTCAATATCGTATCCTGCATAATTCTGTACTGATGTTTTATCGGTTGCTGTCTTTAACTCCATAAGCTCGCCGTTTCCGGTGAGTTCATACATAACGAGCTGTGCTTTAACCTGATCACCGCCATCCTTTAATGCCGCTATAAACTTATCCTCATCATAAGGCGTTCCGTTTAAAAGCACTTTATCCTTACAAGGATATGTAATATGCTCTCTGCTTGTTGTATAGAGCTTTACAAAACTTTCTTCTGTATCGATATCAAAATATCCCCCGAACATATATGCATAGTCAGATTTCGGATTATAGTTTACTGCTACAAGTCTTCCTAAGCTGTCACAATAATATGCCGCCCTGTCGCCCATTTCAGGCAAATCTGCATTACTGCTTAAAAGCGACGGTGCAACAGTGTACCATGTTCCGTCAAGTGAATACTTTGTTTTTCCGTCCTCTTCCATGGTTGCAACAAGAGTTCCTTTTACAAAATAATCAAGAAGCGTTATATAAACTCTTTCCTGCCCGGAAGAAGTTTCAATCTCCGCAATTTCAAGAACGTTCCATTCTACGATTGAGCTGAAATCTACGGTACGGTTTTCACCGTAAGGTCTTATTATAAGCTCTGCATTTTCCGGAATTTCATAAATGCCCTTATCATATTTTCCGTAAATCTTCATATCGTTTGCGTTTATCGCATCAACAACATATGTGTCATACTTATTTATGAAAAGCACGTTATTTCCGTTCTTATCGGTAAGAACTGTAAGGCTGTGTGCATCCTTTAAGGTTGCCTCAAGTCCTATCGAACGGGCAGTTCCGGCATAAATCATGTTGAGTATTACAGATGAACCATCATCTATCTTTATGCTTTTTTCTCTTCCGTCGTCATCATAGCGTAAGCTTCCGCTGTCTGCACTTATTATATTCTCCGGAGAAAGAGTTTTTACCTCGTCTGAACCTGTAGCTGTTACAAAAACCAGCGTACCTTCTTCATCCTCTGCATATGCATATACTTCATAGCCGAGTAAATCTGAGGCATTTGTTTCTCCGGCGTTATAGTTTACGCCGTCGATAAGGACAGAGTTTCTTAAAGCTCCGGCATTATCATAAATGCCGGTAATGTCGTTTGCAGTAATACGTCCTTTTATATAGGAAATATTTCTGTGATGCTTTAAGAAAGTATCTCCCGGCTCTGTTACATATTCAATGGTATCAGAACCGTTTTGCGCCGCCACTTCCGTATGAAGCATATTAAAGAGAAGGTCATACGCTTCGCCGTATGTCATATTACCGCCTCCGGCACTTACTCCCTTTAAAATGCCCGAACTGTGTGCAATCTGCATATAGCCTTCAACATATCCGCCCTTAGCCTTTGCTATAACGTTATATCCCAGCGCCGCAACCGTTGATTTTACCGCTTCATGATATGTTATAATATCATTCGGGCGGAAAATTCTGTCCGGTGCATATTCAACTATTCCGAGCATAACCGCCGCATTAACGTTTGACGATTTATTAACATCCTTAAAATATGTACCCGATGTAAATGCCGATGTTTCATAGCCGAATAAATCCACAAGGGTTGAAATAAACTCCGAACGTGTTATTTCTTTTTCTGCCGTTGATGTCGTTGCAACTTCTGCTCCGAGTGCTTTAAACAAATCTCTGTTATTTTCAAAGTTCATGCTTTCTGCGGCATGAGCCACACAAAATACCGGCAAAAAGCTCAGTACAAGAAGCAGCGAAATTATTGATTTTTTCATTCTTCCGTTACCTCCTCTGTATTACTTAAAAGTCTTGAAATTACTGCACAGGCTTCTGCCCTTGTAGCAGTCTTTTTCGGCATAAAGCTTCCGTCTTCCATACCTGTTATAAGTCCTGTCTGATATGCTTTTATGACGTATTCAAGAGCCCATTCGCTTATATCGGCATTATCGGAAATTAAAACGTCTGACTTTTCAACCGCACCCATTTTCTGCTCATAGGCATTAACAATAATCTTTGCCATTTCTTCACGGCTTAGCGTTCCGTTTGGTCTGAAATTTTCTCCGTCTCCCGAAACAAGACCGTTTGTAACAGCCGCCTGAATGCATCCGCTGTACCAGTCGGATTTCTGAACATCTCCGAACATTCTTACATATTCGCCGTCGGCAATACCTAAAGCTCTTGTTATCATAGCTGTAAACTCTGCTCTTGTTACAATGTCATCAGGCACAAATTCGCCGTCTGCCTTTCCTTTTACAACACCTTTATCATACATACTAAGTATATTATCTTTCGCCCAATGGCTTTCAATATCGGAGAATACCGGTGGTTTTTCCTCAACGAGTTCTTCTTCCGGAATAACTGTTGCTCCCGCCTGTGAGCCTGTTATAGCCGGGGCTGATGAGCTGACGGTTCCACCGCCACCTCCGCCGCCGCCTCCGCCACCGCCGGAGCTTCCTCCGCCTGTGGGTCTTGCTATATAAATCGGTTCACTCTCTGCCGGGTTTCCTGTAAACGGCTCGCCGTCACACCCCGGAGTTACAACAAGCTTTATATAGCTTCCTGCGTCCGACGCCTTAACAACATAGTTGAGTCCGTTTCCTATTTCAGTATATTCACCATTTATTGAAGATGATTTCCTGTAGCTGTAGGTTGTTCCTTTTTCAGCAATTCCCTTTTTCTGAGAATATGTGTATGAGCCTTTTAAAGTGCCGCCGGGAACTGCAGAACCTGTTATTTTAACGTCTGTCGCAACAGGTGCAGAATGTATCATAACGGGCTCTGTATAAGTAAATTCAGCAAGTGTTGAAAGTCCGTTTTTCGATACCGGCTTTACTCCCGCTCTTACAAACTTATACGCCAAATCCTCATTAAAGGATAATGCTTTCTCATTTGCTCCGTCAATCGGTGTAAATGTTCCGTCTTCCGTCTCGCTTACTTCCCATACATACTCTGTATTTCCTTCCGGGTCGTCTATTATACTTTTATAAGTATATTTAACTTCACCGCTGCCACTCCCCGTAAATGTTCCTTCAATTTTTCCTATTTCAATTGAAACCGGGAACAAAGAATAGTCAACAGGAAGTGTAAATATGCTCTTTTCGTCCATTTCCGTTCCGTCTATTTCTATTGTATATTCGCTGTAAGCCTTTGTACCATCCGGGCTGAATTTGAAACTGTAAGAACCGTTTTCATTTGTCTGAGTCTGACCAAAGAAAACTACATCTTCGCCATCGCCCAAAACTCTTATATTTTTATGAACATATGAGAGAGTTCCGGCATTTCCCGAAACGCTTACAACTGCATTTTCATAGTCAACTGTTTGTGAGTTTTCTGTTACAATATCCGATATATGAGTTACTGCATTTCCGTCTTTGTCAAATGCCGCAAACAGCGTGAGCGGATTATAATTTTCATCCGTTACAAATATATCGAATTCATAATCTTCATATGCGGTACTGAAATTTCCCGACACCGTATATTCCTTATCAATTGTAATATCCTGCTCCGTTTTATTTTTCAGTCTTCTTACTCCGTTTGCTACCTCGTAAAGAGCCGTTATTACTTTTACATCGGCAGGTGCCTTACTGTTTGTTATAATCGCACTGTAGCTTCCGTCTGATACGCTTGCATTTATAATTGAAATATTATCCTTCATCTGAGAAACAAAAGATGCGCTTACTTCATCAGATAAAATTCTTTCATCAACAGATACAAGCCCTGCCGGAACTACTATTTTATAATTCGTAAGGCTTTCAAATCCGTAAACCGGCTTTACGCTTACTGTAAGTCCGTCATCAGACGGTGTATTATCGGTTTCAACAGTAATTCCCGTATCTGTATTTAAAAGATATATCTGATCCGGATCTTTTAATTCTTTATTAAACTTAATATCAATCTTCTCATCAGAAAAATTTACAGCTCCGTCTTCAACCGATAAGCTTTCAACCTTTAGCGGTGTTTCAACCTGTATCTTGACATAATCAACATTCAGTCCATTTCCGGTACCCTTGTAAGCAGTAAATCCTATTCTTTTAAGCCCGTCAATTACAAATCCTTTCGGAAGATATATCGTTTGATAACCATGTGTTCCGAGATCTTCATAACCCGCTCCACTATCCAAAAAGATTTGTGATTCCATTTTTTCTGCATTAGTTATTATCTTAAGTCCTAACCAGGTAGCCGGATCAAAGTTATTTATAACCTTAAGCACTTTACCCTGTAAGCTGGCTGTACCATATGCATGATTCAAGCATATATTCAAGGTACGGCCTTCAAGTCTGAAATAGATATAGTTTACATGGTTAATACTACTTCCCCCATTAATACTTGCATATAATGCGACATATGAAAGCCCTACAGGATTTACTTTAGCTTCGATTGTCATATTATCATTAATAAGCTCTTCAAATACAAATCCGAAAGAAGCACCTTGAGTGGTTGAAGTTGCTTTATTCGAAAGTGTTTCACCGTCAAATACAAAATTATTCGGATATCCCGATATCGCTGACGGAGTTTTCGAATCCCCGTTTGGACCGAGGTATTTCCATACGGTCTGCGATCTTGATATATCGGAAAAATCGTCTTCAAAAGGCTCTTCATCCAGGTATGCAGCGTAGGCAGTAAAGGTACTTACTGCCATTGCTGCCGCAATTATTGTTGATATAATTTTCTTCAATATAATTTACTCCTTTCCGCTTACCGAAACCTTCAATTCAAGTAATGTCATTCCGGGAACTATTTCTGTTTCTATCTCGTTTTCACTACCCGGTCTGTACACCACTTTTCCCAGATTCATATTTTCGATATTTACAGTTCCCTGAGGTGTTTCAAGTGTAAGCTTCGCTGTCTTGTTTGCTAAATTCAGAAGAACATAAGCATTCGATACAGGGTCATAAAGAAGTGTAACCGATGTTCCGGACGGATTTTTAACGACAGCGTCACCGAATACTATTTCTTTCTTGGTAGACTGAACAAGGTCATTTGTACGATATGCCTCAGATTCCTTAAACGGATACTGCTCTAAGTAATCCCAATACTTAGTCTTGTCGGATTTTCCGTACGGATGATTATTGATAGGCTCGACTTCTCTGAGTACTTTAGGGAAATCTATTTCTCTTCTGTCATATATATCTCTTCTTGTCTTTTCACCGTTTATATAGCAGTCCTGAGTGATAAGAGTTTCGGTATCAACATTAAGCTCCATGCTCTTTTCACCGTTTTTATAGCTTATTGTCCAGATATTATCTGTATCAAAGCTCTTATATTCAGTCTTATCCGTATAAGCCTTGAAATCGGAAATTGTTGCATATTCTTTCTTATCGCCCATTTCAACTATAAAGCCGTTTCTCTGCTTAATTCTTTCCTCATAAGGAATATGAATTTTTTCTCCGCAGTAGTTATATGCCGTTATTGCTAAAACATTATGTTCCTCAGGTCTCTTAGTGCCGAATCCGACTTTTGTTAAGTCTTTTCCCAGCTCTGTAAGCTTGATGTCACAGGTTCTTCCAAGGCTTGTAGTATTGAGCGGAGTTAAAGCTACATATGTATTAAAATCTTCTATATAGATTTTATCATTTCCTTTAAGCTCTATCGGCATATCAGATGTTTTCATAAGAAGTCTTACTTCTTCTTTTCCGGATTTTAAAATCTGCATCTGTCCGGTTAAAAAGCGGTCGCCGTACCAGATTCCTCTTGACTCATCATAATTTGAATACATTATGGTTTCGCCCATATCTCCCCATTCATCAACCGTCAGCTGATAATATCCGTCCGGACTACCCTGATCCTTTGTTTGTCCCGGCCAGCCCATAACGATTGCCGCATTTTCATTCTGAATTGCATACTCCTTACCATCTCCGGTCGGATAATCATATATAGCACGATCCAATGCAGTTTCAGGATTGTTCAATACATCCGTATTGGTTGAATACATAGAAAACAGTTGTGCAACATCCGAAAAATGAACTATGTCTTCAACATTTTCATTTCTCCTCCATGTTGCACGCATCACAACATTTTGTCTGCTCGCTCCTGCGGCGTGCCAATATGGAAAAGTCGTCGCTAAGGTATAATCTTGGGTTGCATAAGACCATGTGTCTCTTGTTGCAACAACAGGATCTGTTCTGTTTCCTACATGAACATTGATATCTCCGGACTCTGAAAACGTTTCTGCTTTTTCAGATTTATAAGGATATTGACGATGCATCATAAGATTTTCTATATATTCCGGCAAATACCACTTCAGTGCTACAGCATCTGCCGGCCAGAAACCGTATCCGATATTTTCTTCCATCGGTGCAAACACATAACCTTCGCTCATCATAAGATAGATAATAGACCGATAGTCCTGCTTTTCAATAGAAAACGACTGTCCGCCATAAAGTCTTGGATAAGTTCCCATCAAAGAATTGGACGGATAGTGGAATACATCAATCAAATGCATATTCAGTCTTTCTATCAAAAGCTTAAGCTTTGCTTTTATTCTCGGTGTCTGAGCATAATTATAGCAAGTTAAATAGTTTGTGTATGTAAATCCGCCGTAAGCCGGGCAAAAGGTTTCGCCTGTAGTATGAAGACTTAAATTCGCAAGTGTTCTGTCTATCGAGTCTTCCATACGCTTTAACATTCTGTCATCTCCGGCAATCTCCGCATACATAAGTCCCATAATCAGTCCTTCTGATGACTGGTTATGCCACGACAAGTATGGCGATTCAAGAGAGTTTTTATACGGAGAAAATCCGGCAGTTGTCAAACCGGTACGGCATATATACCTGTATATAGCATCTTTCGCCTCAGGCGTTAACAAATGACCGTAATCATACCATATTGCATAAGGAGCAATTGATGAAACCGTAAACTTTGCCATATCGCCGTGATAAAGAATTGATTCATCACCACCGATCGTTCCTATGATAAGCTTATTTGCCTTTTCAATATTTTCGGCGCCCCCAAGAACAAAATTTCCTAGCACTGTGCTAAACGTATCGTAATAAACCGGTGTATATCCGTCAGGAAATACCGTTCTGTCTGCCATTTTTATACGCTCAATGTATGCCTGTTTCTTTTCTTCAACAGTTCCCGGCTTATACCACGGAAGACGCTCATCCGACTTCTCAATATAATAACCACGTGCAAAAATCTTATTCGTAACATCAGGAAGTTCTCTTTTATAAAGGCTCAGCTCAACATCTGCCGGAAGTGACTTTACATACTCTTTAGCCTCTGCCGGGACATCCTTTATTTCAAGCTCTGTTCCTTTGTTTTGTGCATTCCACCTTGAAACAACTGCCTCAAGCTTTGCTTCCATTCCGTTATCAGCTAACGCTGTCGGAAATCCGGCACCGGACACCATACATCCGGCAAGAACCAATGAAATAAGTCTTTTATTTAACATATGGCTTATCTCTCCTTTTCTTATTTATTTTTTGTTGCCAAAAACTCATCTACTTGTCTTTGAGCTTCTTCAACTACTCTTTCAACTCCGGCATTAAGCATTTCCTGACGCATTGTTTCCCAATAAGCTTCAACCGGTTCTGCTCCTGTTTTTCTTGCAGGATATTTCTGGAATATCTGTGTAATCTGTGCAACCTCTGTTTTAACCTTATCGGTATTGAATGAAAATCCGAACAATGGGCTTATCTGTGCCGAGTTATTGAACTCCATTGTTTCTTCCCATGTATCATCTGCCTGACCCGGGAGAAGGTATGCGTTGAACTGATTTCCGAATCTCCATGTCATACCCGGCTCGTAGCCCGAGTTTTCTCTGTAAACCACTCTGTTATTCTCATCAAAATCGAAATGCTTGCCCTCTATACCGAATGCGATTAAGTTGTATAAATCCTTGTTTGTGTTTATCTCTTCTATGAACTTAACTGCTTTTTCGGGATTCTTTGAATTTGCACCAACGCCTATCATGGTTTGTCTGCCTAAAGAGCTTGAAAGTGTTGCTCCGCCAATTCTTACGCTTACAACCTCACGTTTTCTTACAGCTTCGTATTCTGCATCAGCTCCCGGCTTATATGTTGCTCTCCAGCAAGCATATTTTCCTGCCTTTTCATCCTGACTTTGATCTGTTACAAGTGATATATCCTTTCTTATGTAACCTTTTTCGTACCAGTCTCTCATAAGAAGAGCTTCTTCATCCGCACTTTCTTTGTCTAATTCAAAGTATGTTTTCATGTCGGAATATCCTACACCAACTCCGGTTGTAACACTTTCACTTTTAGCCGGAACTCTTCCGCTAAAGCCTCCGCCTTGTCCTGTCTCGAACGGATAAATATCAGGATGCGTTTCTTTAACCCATTTAAGAAACGGCTCAAGGTCATAAAGTTTTTCTATCTCTTCTATTTTTAAACCAAATTCATCTGCCAGGTCTTTGTACACATAAAGCGCCGGTGCACTTGCCATTATCTGAAGATTTGGAATTGCATATGTTTCGCCATCATATTTTCCTACTTCAAAGCAATAATCCGGAAGCGAAGCCTTAAGCTCCGGGCAGTCCTCCAGATACTCATCTATTGCCAGAAGTCCCCCGTTTGATACTGCGCTTATAAACGGATTTACATATCCTACAAAGCAAAGGTCATAATCGTCGCCGCTTGCCATATTCATATTCATACGCTCCGTATATGCCGCTGAATCAATATATACCATATCTATCTTTGCTCCGATTTCAGGAACAAGGATTTCATTAGCAGCCTCCATTACAGAAGCCAGATCCTGAGGAGCTTCACCCTGCATATACCATTTTAAAGTCGGTACATCTCCGCCTGCCCCCTCTTTCTTTCCACAGGAAGCAACGCCAAAAGCCACAGCTCCCACCAATGTAAGTGATACAATTTTGTTTAATGTTTTCATAATTTTTTCCTTCCTTTCGTTTTATATATTTATTGCTTTTGCAAAAATTCACTTAATTAAATTATAGTTTAGCTTAACACCTCATCCACCGCTAAAGCGGTCCCCCTTCCCCTCAAGGGAAGGCTATAAATAGTCATTATTATGGGATAGTAGCAAAGGCTTCCCCTTGAGGGGAAGCTGTCGCTGAAAGCGACTGATGAGGTGGCAAATTTCAGAAAATCGCCCGGCGATTTTCTTTCCATAACCTGCGACTTTCAGGTCGCAGATTTCACCCATGCTTTGCGTGGATTTCACTCACACGAAGTGTGAATTTCACATTTTGCTGAAAGCAAAATATTTCACTATTATAGTTTATCGCAGATAAACTATAATTTATCCCTTCACGCTTCCGACAGTAAGACCTTTAACAAAATACTTCTGGAAAAACGGGAATACCAAAAGTGCCGGGCCGGCTACTACTATTGCCATTGCCATTCTGACAGCTTCTGTCGGAATTTTTGATGCTTCTATAAGAAGATTTATGTTCTCCGATTCCATCTGCAAAAGCTCTATATTCTTCATAAGCCGCTGAAGAAGATACTGAAGAGAAAACAGTTTTGTATCGTTTATGTAGAGCATTGAAGTCATCCAGCTGTTCCAATTGCCAAGAAACATAAACAGCGCAACGGTTGCTAAAACAGGTTTTGAGAGCGGAAGTGTTATTCCGAATAATATTCTGTATTCGCTCGCCCCGTCTATTACCGCCGCTTCACTTATTTCATACGGTATGCCCTGGAAGAATGTTCTCATCATAAACACATACCACGGAGAAATAAGCCCGGGAATTATATAAACCAAAATGTTATCCGCAAGATTTAAATATTGTGTTATCAATATATAACTCGGTACCATACCGCCCGAAAAGAGCATTGTAAAGTATAAATAAAACGACATTGCATTTTTTCCTCTTAAATCTTTTCTCGAAAGAACAAATGCCATCATCGCCATCAAAAGCACCGACAGCACCATGCTTGATACAGAGAATATAAATGTTACTTTATATGCCTGAATTATTGACTGCGGATTTTTAAACACATATGCATATGCTGACCAGTCTATATTTTTCGGAATAAGGCTGTATCCGTATTTAACAATATCTGCCTCCGATGAAATTGAAACTGCAACTACCATCAAAAACGGAAGTATTATAAGCAGAGATAAAAATGCGAAAAATATATTTAATATAGCTTGTGATATTATTCTTTGTCTTTTCATATCTTTCTTCTCCCTCCTTAAAATAAGCTTCCTTCTTCGCTTATCTTCTTACTTAAATAGTTTGTTGCAATTACAAGCACAAAGCCTATTACAGACTGAAGCAGTCCTGCCGCTGATGACATTCCCATATCTCCGAGCTCACGCATTGCCCTGAACACAAACGTGTCTACAACATCTGTTGCTACGTATAATTTTGATATGTTTCTTGTGAGCTGATAGAAAAGTCCGAAATCTGCTCTGAATATTCCGCCTATTTTCAATATCGTCATCATTACAATGAGCGGTACAATAGTCGGTATCATTACGTGCAATACTCTCTGACGCCGGTTTGCTCCGTCAAGTTCTGCCGCCTCAAGAAGCGATTCATCAACTCCCATAAGTGCCGCATAATACATTACCGAATCCATCCCGACATGCTTCCATATATTGGCAACTACAAGTATTATCGGCCACGGTTCCGGAGTTGAATACCAGTCTACTGTCGGAAGTCCTGTTGCCGAGAGTATATTATTTAATATTCCGTAAGTCGGATGAAGAAGTGCATATGCCATATATGAAACAACAACCCAAGACAGGAAATGAGGCGTTATCATTGTTGTCTGATATACTTTCGTTGCATTACGGCTTTTTATATTAAAAAGAAGTATTGCAACCAAAAGTGCCGCAATTATTCCAAATACTATAAAGAGCACATTCATTATAAGCGTGTTTTTAACCGCTATGGCAAAATCCGGCGATACGAATAAGAATTTGAAATTATCAAATCCGCACCAGTCACTGCCGAATATTCCTTTGTTGAATTTGTAGTTTTTAAATGCGATGATTATTCCGAACATCGGTATGTAGGAAAATACAAATACCAGCAAAAGCGGTATTGCAGCCAGAGAATACAGCTCCAAGCTCCGCTTCTTTACCCTCCTTTTCTTTTGGTATGTCTTATCTGCCAATTCTGTTTTCACAAAAAAACACTCCCTTGTAAACTTTTTATCTTGTAATATTATTATAACACAACTATATGCCGTTTGTATAGTCACAATTTATGTGATATCACTTACAATTTTTGTTCTCATGATTTTTATTGCCGTCTCTTCCGATAAAATTAAAAGATGCTGCCGGAAATGAACATTTTAAAACGCTCATTTCCGGCAGCATCTTTTCACTTTATCTTAAGAAAATCTTCAAGTTCTATCTGCGCCATTAGTAATATACTCTTTAAAGTTCCCTTTGCAACTTCACTATGCTTTGGTACAATAACGGTTCTGTTTTTATTAACATATTTCATATGACTGCCTTTTTAGCTCACAAAATTAAAACCAAACAACTCAAGTCTTCGAATTACTTCCTCTGTCTTCATTACAGGATATTTTAACCCCATTATATGGCTACCTCCATTGTTGTAACAAATACAGGATTGCGTTCTGCCACGGGATGATTATCTTCATAATAACGTTCCAGGGCTTCCTTTAAGTTTACTATACTTTCTTCCATGGTTTTTCCCTGCGATGCTACTCCGCTTTGAATATCTGTAGCTACATACTGGTTTTCTTCTTTTTGAATATAGATCGTACATTGTAAAGACATAGTCCCACACTCCTCTCTTATATTTATTATATCAATATTATATCACAAAATATAACTTACGTCAATCATAAAACGCATTTTTGAAATTTATCACAAATTCGCATATATCCACGCTGTACTTGTCTGCAAAGCGTTTCCTTTTTGCAGGCAAAAAAATAACGCTTAGTCTTGCTAAGCAGATAAATTACAGTTTAGAGGCTGTTCGCCTCCAAACTATAATCTCTATTCTCAATCAAAGCTCAACACTTGATTTTCCTTCAAACGGCAAATCGCCGAAAACGGCTTTTACGAAAGCCGCAAGTGTTTTCGGAGTCCATGAATATGCGTTTATGTATGGTATATTTGAGTTCTTGTAATACTTATACATATACGGCGTTCCGAAGCTTCCTATAACTGTCTTTGACTTGTCGGAGCAGTTTGAAGCCCATATCGATGTTGCTTCCTCTCCCCAGAAATCAAGCGGACCTATCGGACGATGAGGACTTCTGCAAAGCGCAAATACTATTAAATCATATGCATCAGCCGCTTTTTCAACATCATCTGTCCATGCATTTTTCTGCATTGTTACACTGCATCCGTATTTTTCAAATTCGTTTTTTAATCCGCATAAGCTTTCGTATTGCTTATCATCCGGTGTAACGCCTACAACAAGTACATTTTTAACTTTATTTTTATCAACCGGCAACACCTTTTTCACATCATTTACAAGGGTTAAACATTTCTCTGAAATCTTACTCTCAATATCAGCAAAAAAGCTGTCGCTGACTTCGGATGTATTACCTGTTCCGTCAATAATTCCGTACTCTTTTTTCATATTCCATATTCTCTCAACTGCGGCATCAAGAATACTTTCATCAATTTCACCCGAAAGAATACGCTTTTCCATTTCGTCAATATATTCATAAACCGGCCATAAAAGAACATCATTACCTGCCATGAAGCTGTCGATACATCTGTCAGCCGCCTGATTTCCTGCAAATCCGCCCATAACAAGTGCGTCAGTTACAACTACGCCCTTAAAACCAAGTTCTTCTCTTAAAAGCTTCGTCGTAAGCTCATAAGACAAGGTTGCACCCGGATAAACTCCGTCAATCTTTTCAGTCTGATATTTTACCAGGTTATTATGTGCAGTCATGATAGACGGCGGATTATCCTTAAATATCTCTTTATACATCTTTCCATAGTTTTCGTACCAGATTTCCATAGGTGTTTCATTGTCGTACGGTGCAAGATGAGAATCAACATCTTCATCATGCGGTACACCCGGGTAATGTTTGAGACATGATATTACATTATTGTCTTTTAATGCTTTTATTTCTTCCTTTACAACTCTTGCATTAAGTTCCCATTTATCGCTTACAGCTCTTGTGTTTACCACAGGACTGTATTTTGACATATTAAGATCACATACCGGCCATAATATCCAGTTAATTCCGCTCTTTTTACTGTTATGGGCAATAAATTCACCGGCACTGTATGAAAGCTCTTTATCATCGCATGCTCCCAAAGCCATCTGCGGCGGCAGGCTCACGCCTATTTGTTCGGCATATGTTCCAAAATCGCCAACTCCGAAAAGCGGCACTCTTAAATTCTCGTTATACTTTGCCAGAGTTTCTCCAAAACTGCTGTTTAAGCCTGTCATAAGTCCTTTTACAATTCCGTTATTATTGAAAATACCGCCAATAGGATATTTTTTTGCAAAACCTTCTATACTTCCGCACATCTCGATATGCTTTTCAGTCTCACAAAGGCATACCACAGTCTGTCCGATTTTTTCTCTTAAAGTGAGGTCTCTCCATGATGTTACTTTTTCCATAAAAATATCGTCCTTTCTTTAAAATAGTTGTACTGTTAATATATCACAAAATGAAAGGTTTGTCAACTACACAATATTTGTCTATAAAATATCTGCAATATATAATAAAAAATTGCACATTAAATATATGCAGTATCAGCGCAATATAAGAAATGAACAAATAGAGCGTGCAAAATCAGCATTAAAATCTGACGTAAAAAAGAAAAACACATAGTACAAGTTTTCAACATAACTAAAGTCCAACAAAGCGCTTTATTACGCGGATTGTCGGACTTTTTTTGTTTTTAAACTGTCAAATTCGGGATTATATCAATATTATATCACAAAATATGTAGTAATGTCAATAGTTTTTTATTTATTCCATGCAATTATTTATCACAATTTATGTGATATTATTTACAAATTTTGTGTTTCGTAAATTATTTGTTGATTTTTTTCGAAAAATATGTTATTATATCATTATAAGCATTAAGCAATGCTAATTTGACGGAAGGCGGCGTTTTTTTCTATGTATAAAATGATTATAATCGACGATGAAACCCTTACACTTCGGCTTTTTTCCAAAATGGTTAAAAATATTGCCGATGGTTTTGAGCTTGTTGCCTCTTTTGAATGTGCGGAGGATGCCATTGAATATCTTAAAACAGATCGTGTGGACGTTATTATATCTGATATTTCCATGCCCGGCATGAACGGTCTGGAATTTCTTAAATATGTTGAAATAAATCATTCTAACGCTATTTTTATCGTTTTATCCGCTTATAAAAACTTTGACTACGTAAAAAGCGCTTTTCGTCATAACGCTTTTGAATATCTTACAAAACCTATAAACCGCGATGAGCTTCGTGAGCTTTTCGCAAGAGTTAAATCTGATCTTGACAAGAAAAATATGGATGTTGAGTGTAATTATTCCGAGCTGAAATGTCAACAGGGGCTTATCGACTACTTAATGAAAAATACCGATGAAGAAACATTTTCAAACATCATGAAAGAAAATAACATACATATTTCGTGCGCAAAAACCCCGGTTGCCATCGTGCATACAAGTACCCGTAATATTGCCTATTTGCTGGAGCATTTCAATTACGGCTCAGACAGACTGCACACTGCATTAATTCAGATTTTACGCATGACTGATATTCCGGCTCTTTCGGTGAATTATTCACACTCCGGAATGAATATGCTTGTTTTTGCCGAAAATGACAATTTTGACGCCTTTTCAGCCTCTTTGAACAGCATTCTCTCCCGCTTTACGTCTACCTGCACCCAGCTTCTTTCGATTGAGATTGATGCGTCCGTTACCGGAGTTTACAAAAGTCTTGACGATGCCGGCAGAAGTATTTCAAAGATACTTAACCTTTCATCTACAATTGTATCCTCGGAAATTAAAAATGAACATATAAATTCGGTACTTTCGTTTATTCATGCCAACTATCAAAAGGATTTATCCCTTTCCGATGTTGCGAACTATGTTCATCTTACACCTTTTCATTTAAGCAAGCTGTTTAAAAACATTACCGGTCTCAGCTTTGTTGCATATGTTTCGGACTATCGCCTATCAAAGGCCAAGGATATGCTCGTAAACTCTGATATGACAGTAGCGGAAATCTCTGTTAAATCGGGTTTTAACAATGCTACAACATTCTACAGAACTTTTAAAAAGTTTACCGGGATGTCGCCTCAGGAATACAAAAATTCCGCCGGAATGGAGTGAATGCAATGAAAAAAACATCAATCTGGAAAATAATCAAAAAATACCATTGGGAGAGTCAGTTCTTAAAAAGCTGTTTTATTTGGTTTGGTATTGTTTTAATACCCACTTTTATCATAGGTGCTATTCTTACCGGCACAATAACGGTTATATACAGTCAGAAACTTAAACAGTCAAATGATTTTCACAATGCTAACACCGTATCTAAGCTTGAAAGCATTTTTACTGCTATCGACGACTATCATTATTCTTTTTCAAATAACTATATGGTTTCGCAGTATTTGCTTGATAAAACCACCGATAATAACGATCTTTCCATCACCGTCCAGAATGTGGTATCGCTTATTAATACTTTTACGTTTTCAAACTCTTATATAGACTCCATTTATCTCTATAACCCGAAAAATAACTTTATTGTATCAAATCAAAGTTCCGGAAGCTTTGATTCGTTTTATGACACAGCATGGTACGATAATAAAAAGATGCTGATATTTCCACGTACAGTTTATTATGATGGTCGTGAACATAAATATATAACTATTTGCAGAGATGTTATTCTTCACGGAAGCGCACTTGCGACAACAGTTTACAATATTGATGCAGATGAGCTTAAAAAGGCACTCGTTTCCGACTCAAATCCGCCGCTTATTCAGATTACGGATGAGAAAAACAACCTGTTTTTCTCGACATCGGATACAGAAAATTTTGAAAAAACTGCAAAAAACACATATATTACAGAACTGTCTTATCAGCTGTCTTTATACGTGGATTTTTCGGATACTATAAGCGAACAGCTTAAAAATTCCGTTGTTGGTATGTTCTGGCTGTTTTTCGCTATTTTCCTTATCGGAGATATCATTCTCTCATATAAGCTGTCGGAAAATTATTTCCTGCTTATCGTAGAAAACATATTGCAGTTCCAAACCCCATATACCGATGAAAACATCAGCGAAAACAAACTCCGGGAACTCGACCTGATTGTAAAAAATCCGCTGTCTCCGACTTTCAGTAAAAAAGCAGAAAAATTCCTGATTAACCAATATGCAAAACTCAAAAGCATGCAGCTCACCTCTCTTCAGGAACAAATAAATCCACATTTTATGTTTAATACATTAGGTCTCATTTCACTTCTTGACCTCGAAGAAAATGACGAGCCGACAAAGATTACGGATATTACAGAAAACCTTGCCGATATTCTAAGATACTCAATCGAAACAGGAACAAATACTGTTTCATTTGAAGAAGAGCTGTCATATCTTGATAAATACATAGATATTCAAAATATTAAGTATGACGGCAAATTTGAATACATAAAAACCTTTGATAAAGAAATAAATAACTGTATCATCATGAAATTCATCCTCCAGCCAATTGCGGAAAATGCTATTATTCACGGAATATTAAGAAGCAAAGAAAGGCGAGGCACAATACGCCTTAACGCTTATAAAAAAGACAGCAAGCTCTATATTGATATTTCAAACACAGGTGAAACAATCCCTGAGGAAACGCTTTCGGAATTAAACATCAAATTAAGCCATTTCACGGAAATTCCGGGAAAACACATAGGTCTTATTAATGTTAATAACAGAATAAAGCTCTTGTTCGGCGAGGAATTCGGCTGTAGAATAACCTCTGAAAATAATAATACAACCGTATCAATTACTTTGCCGTTTGAAATTTATAATCAAACAAACTAAAAAAATGCCATAAGGCATTTTTTAGTTTGTTTACCAAATACACGCTATTTTATTCTGAAATACGCCAATATCCTCTTCTTTTTTTAATAATATTTTCTTATTACAGTTTTTCTCTGCAATTTCACCATCGGTATAACAGATAATCTCAGGCTCGAAATTTACAAACTCCACATTTTCAAATTCAATCAATGAATAGTTCGCAGCATTCATAAATTCAAAAGGTACAGCCTCTTCTTTTACTTCTATTTTCGTATTCTTGAACTTTATTGAAATTGGGTCCTCCGCAGCTCCATACAATTGTATCGGTTCGCTTATGTTCTTAAATACACAGTTTTCATATGTAATTTCTTTAAGCGGACGATTTGTACACCATATATGCTTTCCGTCGAAAAGCATCTGAAACAGCGTCTTTACATTATCAAACTCGCAATTTCGTATTGTGATATTTTCCGGTGTCTGCCTTATCTCTGCTCTGAAATCACAATAATATCTGAAAGCAGTATGAGTCAACCTTTTCGGAGCACATCCCGACGGTGCGCCTGATTTTTTCTGCTCCGGAGTAAGTCCCCCTCTGAACGGAAATCTGCCCGGAGAAAATCCCTTACAGTTTTCTACCAAAACATTTGTTCCGCCAAACCTTAAAGCACTGCACGATGAATTGAAAATACAATTTCTTATAACAACTTCTGTATTATCAAATCCGGCAATACAATCATCACCTGTATAAAAACTACAATTTTCAATTCTTATATTATCACACGTACGCACATCAAATCCGTCATGACCGCCATAAACCGTAATATTTTCGGCTGCAATATTCCGACTATTGTAAATGTTGTGTGTCCAGTTTCCGCTCCTGCGCACAGTATATCCTTTAAGCGTTATATTCTTACACTTATACATATTAATTGCATGAGGACCTCTGTATCCCTCTTCACCCTCAGCATCATAGCAGTCAACACCGTCTATATACGAGTTTTCCTCGCCGATAATTGCAACATTTTCTGCCTTTATCGCTCTTATTATTCCGTTATTCCACCTGCTGTACGGATTCACGCTTGCGGTTACTTTTACTTTTTCACTTAAACCGAGAGGCTCATCTATATCTACCGGCTCTGTCTTATCATCACGATACGCAAAATAATCCTCCGGATCATCGCTCGCTTCAAGCATAGCCCCGCTTTTCAAATAAAGCGTAACATTTGACCGAAGCCTTATACCACCGGTACGAAAAATCCCCGCCGGAATTATTACCGTACCGCCCCCCGCCAAAAAGCAATCATCAATTGCTTTTTGTATAATCTTAGTCTGCAAATCCGCCGAAACAACCGCACCATAATCCATTATATTTATATCCATCTTTGTTCCTCCTGTAAATTATAGTTTATAGGCTGTTCGCCTCTAAACTATAATAGTGAAATATTTTGCTTTCAGCAAAATGTGAAATTCACACTTCGTGTGAGTGAAATCCATGCAAAGCATGGGTGAAATCTGTCGCTATGCGACAGGTTTC
>JAZTZP010000035.1:0-4671 GCA_045637525.1 Clostridia bacterium
GTTCCTTAAATATGTTAATTTTCTTAGAAAACAATCCCTCAGTCGCTTTCAGCGACAGCTCCCTGGAGGTGAATTGACTTTCGTCAAGAGAAGCCACCCTGGGGTGTTACACAAGGGAGCCTATTTGCAAAGCGTACCGAACGCAGACTGAAACACGCAGATAAACTATAATTTATCATTCATAAACATTTAAAATTTTCATCCAAGAAATTTTTTTTACAAAATCTTTTCTTTTGCCTGTTAGTACTTGATTATTCAAGCATTTCATGATAAAATATATGTATCATGAAAAAGAACGGAGAATATTATGAACATATTACTTTGTGCCGTTAATTCCAAATTTTCACATACAAATCTTGCCGTACGGCTTTTGAACCGTTTTTCGGGAGATAAATGTGAAATCGCAGAGTTCACTATAAACGAACCAATAAGCTTTGCTGTTTCGGAAATATACAAAAAACAACCTGAAATCATTTGCTTTTCATGCTATATATGGAACATAGAATTTATAAAAAAATGCGCCGAAACGCTTAAAAGCCTGCTCCCGGCTTCAAAAATTGTTCTGGGCGGTCCGGAAGTGAGCTATTGCCCCGACGAATACATGAAACATCCGTTCACCGACGCTGTTATATGTGGCGAAGGCGAGCTGATATTTAAAGAATTATGTGAAAACGGATTTGAGTTTGAAAGCATTCCCGGTGTCGTTTATCGTAAAAATAATGAAATCATACATAACGCCCCTCCAAAAAATATACTGCCGCTTGATGAAATTCCGTTCCCATATACGGAGCCGGAGCTTAAAGAATTTAAAAACAAGCTCCTGTATTATGAAAGCTCAAGAGGATGCCCGTATAGCTGCAGTTATTGCCTTTCATCGGTAATGCATTCAGTACGCTTTGCATCTCTTGATAAAGTTAAACAGGATTTAAAAAAATTCATCGACAGCGATGTAAAAATAGTAAAGTTCATCGACAGAACATTTAATGCCGACGATAAACGCGCATATGAAATATTCGATTTTTTAATAAAAACAGGTAAAAACACACGCTTTCATTTTGAAATATCAGCGCACATTCTTACAGACCGCACCTTAAAGCTTTTATCAAAAGCTCCCGACGGACTGTTTCAGTTTGAGATAGGCGTGCAGACAACAAACGAAGATACAGTAACAGCGATAAACAGGAAAACCGATTTTAATGTTTTGTCCGAAACCGTAAAAACGCTTTTGTCTTTCAAAAACATTCATCTGCATTTAGACCTTATCGCCGGGCTTCCGTTTGAAGATATAGCTTCATTTAAAAAGTCGTTTAACGATGTATTTTCATTAAAACCGCATATGCTCCAGCTCGGATTTTTAAAGCTTCTAAAAGGCACAAAAATCAGAACCGAACACGAACTGCATGGCTACAAATTCATATCGTATCCGCCGTATGAGATACTCAAAAATAATTATATGAGTTTTCATGACATCTTAACATTAAAACGCATAGAGGATATAACCGAGAAATATTACAACAGCGGTAAGTTTGTAAAAACCATTGATAGTATGTTGCCGCATTTTACAGTGCCATTTGATATGTTTCTTGCCATAGCGGACTTTTTTGAAAAAAACAAATATGATAAAATATCGCTTTCGCAAAATACATTATATGAAATACTCTCGGATTTTATAACCGCAAAAAAGCTGCCCGGATATATCCGTGACTGCCTGAAATTTGACTATTTCTTTTACGGCAGGGCTAACAATTCACCCGCATGGTACAGCCATGAAAACCGTTTCTTTACAAAGCGGTTTGATATAATAGAAAAACACAGAGCCGATATTTTCTCCCGGTTTGATAAAATGCCGGCAAAGGAAATTGTAAAGCAAGTGATTTTTGAAGAATTTCAATTTGATATACTAAATGATTTCAAACCAAAAAATCAGCTTATAATATTTTTTAAAAACGGAGGATTTGAAACAATGGACTTAACACCAAAGGATTATATCGTAAAATCAATCGAAGGCGAATACGCCATACTGAAAAACACCGAAGACGGCAACGAGCTGTTTATAGCAATGGCACTGCTGCCACCCGGAACCGATACCGGTGTAACACTTCATTACGAAAATTTAGAATACAGTATTATCTAAAAAAAAAAAAATCGCCATACCCGAAAAAATCAATACGGGTATGGCATTTTCTTAAATCGCATTAAATCAAAACGCCGTTGCAATGATCAATTTCATGCTGAATTATCTGTGCAGTGAAGCCCTCAAATGTTTTTGTACGAACCTTAAACTCAGCCGTCTGATACTGCACCTTAATCTTCTTATATCGTTTTGTTTTTCTCGGGCCACCGAGCAAAGACAAACATCCCTCTTCCGTTTCATAGACTTCGGAAAATTTTACGATTTCAGGGTTAAACATAGTCATATAACTACCATCATTATCAAAACAAATAATGCGTTTTTTAACCCCAATCATATTTGCCGCCATTCCTACGCAACCGTCTTTATGTGCTGTTAAGGTATCGAGCAAATCCTTAGCAGTCTCAAGATCTGCAGCAGTTGCCGGCTCTGACTTCTGTCCTAAAAATATTGTATCGTGTACTAATTCTTTAACCATTGTTTTGCTCCTTAATCAGCCTCTTCGTCCAAAGCTTCTATATAAAAGCTCACCGGCCGAAACCCGTCGTTACATGAAATCATGGCAGATTTCCTGTTTTTCATCCAGCCGTCGTAGAAGTTTTCGCCGCCATGCGAAAGTGTCATAACAAAAGCCGACATACTTTCCCATGCACTGTCACAAAGCCCCTCAGGCTTTTGCCATCCGTTCGCAATAAAAACCTGCCCCGGCACCAAGTCACAGGCGTGCTCAATCGGATTTTCATATTTTTGAATCAAATCATCATACCGCGCCATTTTCATCACGGTTATTCTGCATTTTTTCATTTTAATTTCAACTCCGACTCTTATAAATGATATTTTTCTCTCTATCTCCCGGCAAACTATCTGCTTTAAAAAGCCAAAGAATTTTACACTGTGTGATTATAATCAAAATCACACTGCTTAAGAAATTCTTTTGCCATCAGTGTAGCCCCGATTTGATTTGGATGGATTCTGTCCCATGCAATGTACGAAGAATGCCTTATCATACAATATTCATGATACATTTTCTGAAAATCAACAAAGAAGCAATTATGCTTTTGTGCAAGCTTTCTGCTTATTTCAACATATTCATCCATTCTTTTTCTCATCATATCATCGGTATTCGGTTCCATAATATACGGCGACAAAATAAATACACCCTTCACCTTATCCCGGACTCTTGATATCATCTCTTCTACATTCTTTTCATATTCATCCGGCAGAACATGCGAATCTGATATCGCAGGAGAATCAAACTGCCTCCATACATCGTTTATACCAATACAAATCGAAACCCAGTCAGGATTAAGCTCTACAACATCCCGGTCAAATCTCTGAAGCAAGTCTCTGCTTGTATTTCCGGATACACCTGAATTTGTAATTCTAAGAAAAACCTCCGGATAATATGAAGCAAACATGCTCTCAAGCACTCTTACATATCCTCTGCCGACATTATCAAACAATCCCTCGCCAACAGGCTGTGCACTTCCCATATCCGTTACGGAATCACCCGCAAACACAATTCTGTCATAGTTTTCAAAAATCATTTCCAACAACTCCTTATCTTTTTTGTATAAATTTATTAAACTTATTGTATAATCATGTGATAAAAAAACATACCTTTAATTAATCACTAACTGTGCTTGTAATCTGTTCTGCATCAGGCAACAGATAAAAATCTTTATAATTTAAGCTATGCTTATATTGTTTAACTATATTTTCGATTTTTCCTTTTGAATAATACTTAAGGTCAGATACTTCGTCTTTTTCATAATTATAAACGCCCTGATAATATACTTTGCCATTATAAACAACTAAGTATTGCAACACTCTTTCTTATTTAACCTTCATCCCCTTTATTTTTATCAAATTAATATAACTTATTATACCATATCTGTCCGAATTTGTCAACAATTTTCTTGTATCCAAACACGGTTTTTGAATTAATAAATAAATTGTAAATTATAGTTTATCTGCATGAATTTAAATTTTCAATAACTATAAAAATCAATTAGCAATCGGTTTACATAAGCCTCCCTTGCCTAAAGGGAGGGGGACCGCTTGCGGTGGAGGGATATTGATTTTTCTATATCTTTACGTTAACAAAAATATAAATTATAATTTGTCGGGGAGTTTTCCCCGTTCCTCTTTTTGAATTTGTAATTTTAAATTTCTCCTATATAGTATAACGATTACTTATCAAATTGCGCAAGCACACGCCGCTTTTACGTCAAAAGCTGCGGAGCAGTAGACAGCAACCAAAACAAAGTTTTGGGCTGTCCTTGCACAGGTGTTACCAACGAAATCAAAGATTTCGGGTAACGCCGCGAAACCCCAAAGGGGCTTGACTCGCCCCCTTGGATCCCCTCCGTGCGCTCAGCCGCGCGGCAAAGAGCAAAGCGCGCAAGTTTTTTTATTGAGTCGGAACAGCATAGCAGCAAACCGGCGGTAAACGGCAAGCGGGTGCTAGTGACTTCGTCAGCGCACTTATCCGCTTGCCTCCACTAAGATCCGGCAAAGCAAACTTTCTGTGACTACTG
>JAZTZP010000036.1:0-2544 GCA_045637525.1 Clostridia bacterium
ATTAATCAACAGTAGTCACAGAAAGTTTGCTTTGCCGGATCTTAGTGGAGGCAAGCGGATAAGTGCGCTGACGAAGTCACTAGCACCCGCTTGCCGTTTACCGCCGGTTTGCTGCTATGCTGTTCCGACTCAATAAAAAAAGTTGCCGGCTTTGCTCTTTGCGGGGCGGCTGAGCGCAGGGAGGGGATCCAAGGGGGCGAGTCAACCCCCTTTGGGGTTTTGGTGCCGCTTTTGACGTAAAAGCTGCACGTGCTTGCGCACTTTGATAAGTAATCGTTATACTATACAGAAGAAATTTAAAATTACAAATTCAAAAAGAGGAACGGGGAAAACTCCACCGATAAACTATAATTTGTAATTTTGTTCAAAAAAAATTAATACATTCAAAAACCGTGTTATTATTTTAAGTTTTATGGATTTTCATTTATTTTCTGAATATTTGCAAAAAAAGAACTGTATAAACCCATTATGGCTCTCAACCATGATGTGGTTTATACAATTCTTTATTAAACTGATACCCGTGTTATAAGTCAGCACCAGAAAATTCAGATGTAAAATTTTATTTCACAATAACTCTTTTCAATCATATGCAAAAGTTCATTTATATTCTGCAATTCCTTCACGAAACGCATTAAGTGTTTCTTCGTTTTCATCCAAAAAATACGGTCGTGCAACATTCTTATAGGTATCCTCACGCATATCATAATCTGCACTGCTCCACCAAAGTGCCATTTTTATATTATCGTATTTTTTAATCGAAAAAAACATATCCCTGATCCATTCGGCTTTATCACCGCCGACAGAGCTTGATGCAAACTCGGTAATAATAAAAGGGAAATCGCTGAATACCTCCATGTATTCATTATACGGCTCCTCATAAATTTCGTCAAAGCTTCTCCATGTTTCCCCGTATAAATCCCCATAATAAGTGCCTGTATTATAGCCCGTCATCCCAATCATATGAACATACTCATCCCCGGGATAATAAGAAATATAAGAATTCCAGTTCGCAGGCGGACAATCGGTTGTATTCGGATTAAAAATCCATATAGCATTGTCCACTCCCTCTTCACGGAAAATATTATAAATTCTTCTCCAGTTGTCAATAAATATTTCCGGGTCAGATAAGCTTGCCACGCCCGAATAATTCACCCAGTCGCTGTTCATCTCATTATTCAGCCGGAATAAAAACGGATATCCGAAATCTTTCGCACTCCGTGCAAATTCGCGTATCATATCATCCGCAAGTCCGTCATATATTGCAAAATTTATATTTTTTCCCATTAAATCCGAATTATTAAAGTTTGATAACTGAAGAGTCAGCTCCGTTATTTTGCCATTTTCATAAAACTCCGTAAGCGCCTCTTTCGGAAACCGCCATCCTAAATTCACATAATGCAAAGCAAAATCAAATTCAAAATCTATATTTCGTTCCAGCTCTTTAAGTGCCCGTCGGTCTTCGTCAAACAAATATGCCCCGTCCACAAAAATTCCCCAACGCAAGCTGTCAGATTGGCATATGTCATTGTACAGCTTTCTCGTTCTGTAATCCCGGACATCATCGGAATGAACAGAAGCTTTTAATTTAAATGTATTTTTCCCTTCCATTTCAGTTTCTTCAAAAGATGATATTATTCTTTCAATTTCGGGATATACCTTATCATAGTTGTCATACTTAAACATAATCCTGAAAAAAGCCCGCTTATCCTCATTTGATATTATAAAAAAATATGAATATTCATCCCGGTGCTTTTGGATAGCCTCATGCGACGGAACCCGATACAAAGATATTTTCTGTGCCTCCGCCCCTCTATGAATAAACCTTGTATTCTCTCTGATAACAATGTCATTGAGCTCATTGTAATGTTCATTTGTATAGTAATTATTCATATAGTTGTCGATATAATACCATGTGTCTTCATATGGTGACCATTCCCTTGTTACTGTAACCGTCATAACATCATTAAAAGCTTTTATCTGCTTAGGACTTATAGATGTGTCAAACTCCATATTTCCGGGAAATGAAATCATATATCCCTTCGGGCTGTCCTTCAGTATTTTCCGACCGTCCTCCCCGACAACAACAGTTTCGCCTTCATCCGTTCCGGTCTCTGCCAATTGCATCTGCGGCACTTTTGAAATCCCTCCGGCTAACTCCGTACTGAATTTTTCAAATGATTTTCTGTCAATAAATTTACAGCCGCACAACGCAAGTAATACAACCAAAATCATAACAGATACCACTCTGTTAATTACGCTGTTCATAATAAAGCTCCTTTTAGCAATGATATATCATATCCTCACTTTCGCATGTTCATTGTACCACAAAATATGTGCATTGTCAATACTGACAATGCAAAAAGCCACGGTTTTTGAATGCGCAAACAAATTGTCAACAAGAATATAAATTATAGTTTATAGGCGTTCGCCTCTAAACTATAATAGTGAAATATTTTGCTTTCAGCAAAATGTGAAATTCACACTTCGTGTGAGTGAAATCCATGCAAAGCATGGGTGAAATCTGTCGCTATGCGACAGGTTTCG
>JAZTZP010000037.1:0-1547 GCA_045637525.1 Clostridia bacterium
GATTTGTCACAGGGCGCGCTTTGCGCGTTTATTTTACCCTTGACAAATTGCAGTGGGAGCATTTACAATCATTTTAGCGAAAATCAATGATTTTCTACGAAATCGTTTGCTATTTTTTCATATTTACTTTACACTACCAATGACCTTTAATAAATAAAATAATTAAACGTTAAATCTGAACAGAACTATGTCTCCGTCTTTCATAACGTATTCCTTACCCTCAGAGCGTACAAGCCCTTTTTCTTTCGCCGCTACCATGCTGCCGCATTCCATTAAGTCATTGTATGCAACAACCTCCGCACGAATAAATCCACGCTCGAAATCAGTATGAATTTTTCCGGCTGCCTGAGGTGCTTTTGTGCCCTCGGTGATTGTCCAGGCTCTTACTTCGGGTTCGCCGGCTGTAAGGTAGCTGATAAGTCCGAGAAGCTTATAGCTTGCTTTTATAAGTCTGTCAAGCCCGGATTCCTCTAAATTAAGCTCCTCTAAAAACATTGCTTTTTCATCTGCGTCAAGCTGAGAAATTTCTTCTTCTATTCTTGCCGATACAGGCATGACCTCGGAATTTTCCGAAGCTGCTATTTCCTTTACACGGTTTACAAATTCGTTGTTTTCGATACCGTTTACAAAGTCTTCCTCAGATACGTTAGCCGCATATATAACCGGTTTCATTGAAATAAGCGCCACTTCTTTCATGATTGCCGATTCTTCGTCGGAATATTCAAGACTTCTTGCAGGTTTTCCGTCCATAAGTGCATCCTTTACACGTTCTAAAAGAGCAAGCTCGGAAGCTAAGGTCTTATCGCCTTTCATTGCTTTTTTTACTCTGTCTATACGACGTTCAACCATTTCCACATCGGAGAAGATAAGCTCGAGGCTTATGGTTTCTATATCACGTGCCGGGTCTATACTGCCGTCTACATGGGTAATATTTGTATCCTCAAAGCAACGTACAACGTGAACTATTGCATCAACCTCACGTATGTGTGACAAGAACTTATTGCCAAGACCTTCGCCACGGCTTGCTCCCTTTACAAGACCGGCAATGTCCACAAATTCGATATATGCGTGTGTAACCTTTTTGGGATTATACATTTCACTGAGTTTATCAAGTCTTTCGTCAGGCACGTCAACAATGCCGACATTAGGCTCTATTGTACAAAACGGGTAGTTCGCAGACTCTGCACCTGCCTGTGTTATTGCGTTAAATAATGTGGATTTTCCAACGTTCGGTAAACCGACTATTCCAAGTTTCATTTGTTTCCTTCCTTTCGGGATGGTAATTCACACCAAACCCATGTTATAATACTACTGAGTATTATAACACATTTTAAACAGGATATCAAGTACTTTTGTAAAATTTATCACGGTTTTTGAATGAATTAATTTTTTATGAACAAAATTATAAATTATAGTTTATCTTACGATAAAGTAGTAGGATTTCGATTCCGCTTTGCAAGCCTCCCTTGCCTAAAGGGAGGGGGACCGCTTGCGGTGGTGGGATATCAAATTATCTATGTTTTTACTATATATTGTCAATGCATAAT
>JAZTZP010000038.1:0-20287 GCA_045637525.1 Clostridia bacterium
ATCACTCGGTCTGATAGTTGCCAAACCGTCTGATGTTACTGTAAATGTAAGTTTATCATCCTTTCCTGTAACCGGTGCGCCGGCTGCCTTAAGCTGTGATAATGTATAAACATTTGCATCTGAATCTGCAACATATGTTGAAGCTGACGGATCATAATAATCAGCAAAATTTATATTGAAAAGTGTAGATCTGCTTTCGACAACAGTCGCCGCCGATACCATAACCGTGTTTACTGCCATTGCCGCCGTCATTGAAAATGCAATAACAACTGATAATCCTCTTCTTAAAATAGATTTTGTTTTCATTTTAATTTACCTCCATTTATTAATATACTTTTTTTATAAAATTATCTTTTATCTCATAAGCTGTAACCTTAGCCTTTACAGCCCCTTCAAAATCTTCAACCGCTATCGGGATACTTATTTCCGACGCTGAAGATATAAGCTTATCGCTTACACTTGCAGTAATCAGCTTTCCGTTTTCATCATACACAGCCGCTGAAGCAATGACTGTTCTTTCTGACCTGTCATCGTTTGAAAGCTTTATATTTGCACTAAGTCTGCTTGCATTTATAAGCTCTGCTCTCTTACCATCGCTGTCATAATAGTCTATTGTAACGAGCCTTGTCTTCAGCTTTGGATACGCTATTTCAAACATTAAAAATGCGTTTTCGTAAGTATATTTTTCTATATCCGTAACTCCTGTAATATCTATGCGGTATTCTTCTCCGTAATTAAGATATTTTTTTGGTGTTAAAACTACAAAATCCTCATTTACTTTTATATCTGCATTAATAGCATTTCCGCTGTTATCCATAAGCTTTATACTATCACCTGTCAGTACCGTATCTGATATGCTGACCGGGAATTTAATTAAAATATCGCTATCCGGTAAAACTTCATCCGTTATTCTAGGATATTTTAAGCTCTTTAGCTCGCCTTTCCATGACAGGAGAGATATAGATGAACCGCCGCCGCCTCTCATGCCGAGATTTTCAAGAGATGGTGCATCTGTGCTTGTTGCCGCTGTTTCATAGAAAAGGATTTCATCACCGGTATCGGGCATAACATCATACACTTTTATTTCCCAGTCATAGTTTTCAAAAGGCTTACTCATTACTACTCTGACTGTATACAACTTTGTATCCTTATGTTTATCATATGTATATGCATACTTGGAATTTGAGTTAAAGTTCTTTATAGGATCTGACTTATTTCCTATACCGGGTCCTAAACCTCCCCATTCCCTATCCATTACAAGAACATTCGCTGTACTTTTATCCGTTGCAGCCTCAGCCGAGTTGTAATTTAAAGTAAATATCTTTCTTATAGCATTATATCCCCATTCACCGCCTGCATTTGTTGTAGTTACTTTATATGTAACATAAAATTCTAACAGACCGCTTCTTATATCCTCCATACCGGCAAAGCCCATTTTATAATAACCGTTGCCGCTTGGTGCTGCCACTTTTGCAACGCCGTCGGAATCGATGGTTATTTTTAAGTTGTTGCCTTTAATTCCAATATCAGATAATAATTCTCCGGTTAAGATATTGGTGTCCGTTGCTTCGTCATAGCCCGGCTTATTCTCTCCGTAAAGAGTTGAAAAATCGATATTTACAAGCTTATCAAGCTCTTTATCTGCCACTACAGCAATTGTAACAGCTTCTGCTTTAAAGCCCTCGGTATCTAAAAGAGCGTTTGTTACCTCTGCTATATACTCGCTTCCATCTTCCAAATCAGCGGTTGTTACAGTTACTTTAAGTCCATCCTCCGATAAAGTTCTTCCCGTTACTAAATCAACGCCCTGCGAATTTTTAAAAGTAATCGCAGACAAAGTATCAGGATTTAACGCTTTATTAAATGTAAGCATGAATGACGGAGAAAGAGTTTTTATTTTTTCGCCTAAAGATGACGATACAAGCTCCGGATTTGAATTAAGCGACTTATCGGCTGTTACTGTCTTCTGATAGCTTTCAGCCTTAATATCGTTTATGTCGGTTAAAGTATCGTTTACCATAATCGTATACTCTGCACCATCTGTAAGTTCATTAAGCAGGAGACTTACAGAGAAGCCGTCATCTGACAGGATACGCTCAGATACTACGTCATTTTCTTCTTCATCAAGAACAACGATACCGCTTAAGGTTTCGTATTTCAACTGATTGTTGAAAGTAAGCGAAAGTCTCGGAATTTCCGTTCTTATTGAATCTTCAACATCAATACTTTGCACCTTCGGCTTTTCATTTAATTCTCTCGTTGCAGTAATATCTCTCGTGTGATACACAGCAGCCACGCCATCTGAATCAAGAAGCTCCGACTCAACAATAATTGAATACATCTGACCATGGACTAAGTTTTCAGTCGTCAAAGTAAGAACTGTTCCGTCGTCCGAAAGCTTTCTTGTCTTTGTAAGGTCTGTACCTTCACTATCAACAAATCTAACTGAATCAATAGTATTTTCGTCTAATGAATTATTAAATGTAATTGATAAAACAGGCGATATTGTCCGCAAACCCAAATCCGCTGTTGTTTCAACTATCTCCGGCGGAGTTATCGGTATGTACTTTGCATTCCATGAAAGCACTCCAATTGCATTTACTGCCCATGCCATACCAAGGTTTGCAAGCGTTGGGGCATTTTCTCTTGAAGTTGTTTGCTCCAAAAGCAAAGTTTCCAATCCTGTATCCGGATCTACGTCATAAACCTTTACTTTCCAGTCATCCGTTTCAGAAATACTGCTTACTAGTATCTTTACGGGATATATATTGGTTCCGGCTTTGTAGTACTTATCAAACACATAATTATACGACTGCCCCGGATATACAAACTTTGCCAAAGCTGTTGACGCTTCACTGGCATTATTCGCACCTATTCCCGGTGTTAAGCCCTTCGACATATCTGTATTCATACCAAGAATAATTGAATCTTCTTTATGTTTCCATGTATCATCATTAAGCACATTGTTATTCAGTACAAAAATCTTTCTGTACGTATTATATCCATAACCGCCACCGCTTGCATTTCCTGTCACTTTATATTTTATATTAAACTCTACTTTACCGCTTGCTATATCAAGTCCTTCAAAGCCCATTTTCGTGTATTTATCATCGGATTTGATATTCGCCACACCGTCTGATGTTATAGTAAATTTAAGTTTATCATTCTTTCCTGTAACAGGCATTCCTGCCGCCTGCATCTGGGACAAGGTATAAACATTTGCTGATTTTGTTGCGTCATAAGTTGCAGCCATTTCATCATAGTAGTCAGCAAAATTGATGTTGAAAATATAATTGTCTTCAAGATTTGTATCCATTGCAAATACCTCTGGACTGATTGCCAAAAGTAGCACAAAATGCAAAAACAGACTAATTATCTTTTTCATAAAATTATCTACCTCCTTCTTTGCAATTGAAAACTCATTAATTTTCAATTACTAGTGTAATTGTATAAACACGGCGAATTTATACTCTCAGCTCCATAATTAAAAAGCTTTGCATCCATAAAGTTTTCAGGATTTTCACTGTCAAAACCATCCGGAATATATTCCAAATCTTTATTATCATACGCTTCAACTACGCTGTAGCTTGTCGGGAATATAGATTTTTTCTGAATATATATTGACTCCGACACTCCTTTTACAACACGGAATGCACTCTTTCCATCTGTGTAGTAAAACACGTTATGATGAGTTTTTGAATTTCCGGTATTATTATCATGATAAAGTCCGGCATTAGGGTAAACATCACCTTCTTCATACAAAGAATCATGATATACATTATGATGATGCTCTGTCTTTCTTATATCATTGCCGCCCGAAACACCATTTTCATAGAAAACACCGCTGTCTCTTGCTAAAAGATTAGCATTATAAAACTCGTTATATGCTATCTCACTTGCAATCATCGGAAGAGTTTCTCCGTTATACACCGCTGAGCTCTGACCGATACATGCTCTGCCGGTATTTCTTACAGTATTGAACATAATTTCATGACCGCCACCGCCCGCATCATTCTGCGGGTTTTTTGCACTAATAGAAACCCCAGCATTTCCGCTTCCTGAATAATCGCAATCTGAGATATAATTTCCGCAAAGCTTTGCATAACGTCCGCCTAAGATAAAACCGCTCGCTGCGCTTATCTCAACTCTTGAATTTATAAATGCGTTATTTCTGCCCGTTATATACATTCCCGATTTTTTGCTACCTGCAAATTTATTGCCCTCAGCATCATTCGGATATGTAAAATGAGAAACATATTTATGAGTTCCGCCGTCTACAATATTCAAATCTCCGGTGATTATCATATTTCCGCCTGAAGTATTGATGTTTCTTATATGAATGCCACTCTTTCCGTCAAGGTCAAATGTAACATATCTCTGTTTTGCTTCAACCTTAAGCTTTTCGCCGCTTACGCCTTCCGGCGGAATTATATATAACGCTCCGTTATTTGCATACCATTCTCCGGATTCATCTACCGTTTTTATACTGTTTGTAATATATCCCCAGTCATAGCTACGGCTAAGACCGAAATAAATCAGCTGCGACAAATCTTTTAAAGACACCATTCCTTTTACAGAATGCACTACTTCTCCGTATGATAAATTCCATCCTGCGCCTCTATGAGTTACATATGTAGCACCACGAAGATTATTTTCAGCTCCGTTTAAAAACGCATCCTCGCTTTCAGCAAATCCTGCATATTTTGTTGATGTTACCGCTCCCTTTGTCGGCCACAGCGGACTCTCTATTGCATCCGGATATTTTACAGCATTTGCGGCATTATGAACATTCGGGCTTCTGCCTTCCGCAAGCTCTTTATCGTTAAAAAGTATCATATTTGTTCCGAAATCAAGCTTTTGGGGCAAAAGTGCAACATACATTCCCTTTTCATACGGCTTGAAACCGCTTATTTCTTCAAAAGCCGATACCGTAACACTTTCGCCTTCTGCAGCTTCAAATACAATCGGATTTTTTGCTGTTCCGCTGTTTTGGGGAGTTACGGTCTCACGATATTTGCCTTCATGAATAATTACTTTATCTCCGGCTTTGGCGATATTTGCCGCCTCCGTTATCGTTTTAAACGGGCTCTCCGCACTTCCGTCACCGCCACTGCCTGCCGATGCCGAAACATGATATACATTTCCGGCAACAGAAGCTTCGATAAACTCACTCATCTCATTCTTTAATGCCGTAAAAATTGTATCATTTTGGGTTATCGCCTTGCCTCTTAGCTTATATGGATCAGTTATTAAATAACCTTCTCGCTCAAATGTGTATATTCCGAAGTAATCGGCAATTTCCTTTATAGAAAGATACGTTACTCCATTTTCATATACAACCTCAGAACTATTCTTTAATGCAAGCTCTTTTGTATTCTCAGCATCTCTGAAAAATACGAAGCTCTTATCCTGATAGTCTTCAAGATAGAGATCGAACGCAGAAGCTAACGCTTCAGCCGGTGCATAAAGAACTCCGTTTATGTTTTTAAGCTCTGATGCGGGATTTTTGTATGAAAGATACTTTATACCGCCCATATCTTTAAAAACATTAATTCCTTCTTTAAATACAGCCGCCGTCTGCATTGCCGCATCATAATCGGAATATAAAATATCACGATCTACCAGTTCGGGATACCACGAATCAACTTTATTGAAAGTTATATCTGTTATTGTTACATCCCCTGATGCAGAGCTTAATGTAAGACTTCCATTTCCCATTTTACAAACATCATCTGTAAAATCGAACACCGATGTACCTGTTCCTCCAAAAAACCAGTTTGTTTTTGACTCACCACCGTGCTCTGCGCTTAAACCCGTAAAGCTACTGGCTTCATAAGTAACAACCATTTCACAGGCATTAAACGGAATAAAGATATCAAGCGTAACACGTCCGCCGCCTGATATAGTTATATTTCCGTTTTCGATTATAACTTTATTAGACTGTGCAATTTCCGTAAGGTCTACACTATACGAAACCGGACCCGGGGTATATGCACTGACACTCGTTGTAAAAATATTTGTCAGCAATATAGCAGATATTACTCTTTTTATTGTGTCTTTAACCATTCGTCTACCTGCCTCTGATATTCGCTTAAAACCTCATTTATTCCTGCAGCCTCAAGCTCCTTAAGATATTCATCTTTGTATCTTGCAACCTCACTATATCCTTTATTAATAGAGCTGTATTTTGATTTAACAGTCTGTATCTGTGTGAGTGCAACCTTAACCTTTGAAGTATCAAGCTTAAATCCAATAAGTTTAGACTTTTTAGCTTCATTATTAAACTTTTCTGTTTGCTCCCAAACATCATCCGGCTGATTATCGAGAACATATGCGTTATATTGGTTTCCGAACTTCCAGCCGGCATTTGCCGCATAGCCGCCGTCTGCTATAATCTTAATTTTCCCATTCTCAAGCTTTTCATAATGCTTTCCTTCAACTCCGAATGTTATAAGATTATAAAGTTCTTCATCCGTATTTATAAGCTCCAAAAGCTTAAATGCAAGCTCCGGATTTTTAGAATTTCTGCCGATTGCCGTCATTGTCGCACAGCCTGCAACATAGTTTACATAAGGTTTACTTATAATAACTTCCGAATAATGCTGTTCAGGATAGCGTGCGTTTCTTCCTTCAACACCACCCGGCTTATACGTACTTGTATAAAGTGCATATTTACCCATATTAACATCGTCCCAGTCGTTTGTTCCGATTGTTGCAATATCGCTTCTTATGTAGCCTTTCTTAAACCAGTCATTTTTCAGCTCCTGAAATTCCCAGTATCCTTCTATATCAACATTCTTAATTACCTTAACTTCTCCGTTTTCATCCTCATATGCGCTTATTTCTCCTCCGAGAGAATCATACAAATTGTCGCTGTATGCTTCCATTACTTCAGGTCCGCCATTGGCAAATCTCAAAGGATAGTACTCCGGCTTATTTTCTTTAACCCATTTAAGAAACGGTTCAAAATCTTCTATAGTATTGAGTGTTGAATAATCAAGACCGTATTCCTCTGCAAGAGCAGTATTTATATACATACTTATCGTCGTTGCCATAATCTGCATATTTGGAATTGCATATAGACTGTCCTCATATCGTCCGAATTCAAGCAAATCAGCCGGTAATTCCTCGGTTATGATACTGTCTTTTAAATAGTTGTCAAGTGCTAAGATTCCGCCTTTACTTACTCCATTATTAAATAAATTTGTGTCTAAACGACACAGATCAAACGAGTCTCCGCTCGACATCGCAAGCTTAATTTTTTCATTATATGCACCGGAATCAAATACCTGAAGGTCAAGCTTTGCACCTATCTTTGGTACAAGAATTTCATTCATTGCTTCCATTACATCAGGCAGTCCGGCTTCTGTGTCTCCTCCAATGTACCATGTAATGACAGGCACTTCACCGTCGGTTTTTGCCTTCTCTTTCTTTTCACAGCCGCAAACGCCCAGAAGCATTGCGCTTGCAAGAAGAATTGTTATGATTTTTTTCATTAAAAATCACGTCCTTTCTTTGTTTGTTTATCTCGAACAGGCATTTCCTGTTTGATTACTGCTTATTTATAGCTTATAGATGTAACGCAAATTTTACGTTAGAATTTCTCTTATTGGTTCAATTCAAATTGAAATCCATCTTTATTAAATATCGCTGTAAATCTGTTATCGCAATATACTATGCTACCCGACGGCGCATACATTTTACATCCGGCTTTTTCCGCAAAGTCTCTTATTATTTCTCTGTTTACCGATGGCAGCACAGCAAGAAGATTATTTCCTTTGACTGCTGTTCTGATACCACTTTCAGGCAATCCTTCAAGCTTGGGAATATCTTTGTATTGTATGTCCGATTCCCCATATCTTTCAATAATCTCTATTTCGTCCTCCGGTACGATTTCAAGATAAGGGAAATTATCATACAATCCTGTTTCTTTTACTTTCATACCTGTAAGCTCTGTTGTGTCACCCTTGATATGTCCCGGAGCGTAATTCCATATAAAATGCGTATTTTCAGAAAATTTGAGCTTTGAAAAATCTTCATAACTCATTAAAAATGCATTTAAGAATATAACAAGCTTATACTGTGACAAATACATTTCAGCCAGCTCTTTTTGTCTGCACATATCATAAGGCGCACCTGTCATGGCAGCTTCGCATATTGTGTCCTGCAGAGCTCTCACATGAAAACCATGATCCTGAGTTGTCATCATCTGATTTTCTTCGTCAACAACCACTAAGATTTCCGATATACTCTCACGTTTCATTTTTGAGAGTGTGTGTCGCATATCATTTATCTTTGTCATTTCCTTTAAAATATCCTCATCATCAAACCAGCCACCGCCCAAATCCATATACCAGCAGGCAGCACCTAACATTTCACATCTTGCAAACTCACGCCACAGTACCCACCGTGTTTCATCCATATTATTTGCCTGTCCGATTGGCGGAATAACCGTTCCGGATGTAAGCTTTCCAGTCGCCGGCATATGTGTTCTTGTATCGAGTTCTTCAATCCATACTTTATTTTTTCTCTTTAAAGACATTGGAGGACAATGTGAACCGCAAGGTTCTCCGTATTCACAGCGGTAATAGAATTTCGGAGCTGCCATATAATCCACATATTCACTGTTTAAAAGCTCTTCAATATCCGTATGACCATGATAATCTGCCCCGTCATGAACTATGTACCCATGGAACAGTCCGACAAGCTTACCGCCCGATTTTTCCTTTGCTTCTTTACATAAAGTATTTACTAATTCTAAACTAAGCGTTTTTCTGTACTCATTGTAATCACGGTAAATAATATTCTCTTCACCCATATGAAAGAATGAATCAAGATCGGGAACTTTTTTATATCTCTCGGCATTTTTAGGTATTACAATATTTTCCGTAGTTATATTTTCTATCCCCCATGCATCTGATAACTTATCGGCTGACTCATATTTTTTTATACAAAAATCATAAAACGCTTTTTTATTTGCTTTGCTGTGATCGGCACTGTTTCCCCAGAAATGTGTTTCACCGCACTTTCCGTACTCGACTTGGTATCCGAGCATTCTGTCACCATATCGCTCTTCAAGATGCCCTATCATAAGACCGAGTGTTTTTTTTGCATCATCAAGCCACTTCTTTGAAGCAAAGCTCTGAAACGCAAATACACTATCTTTCTTATGTTCGGCACGTCCGTCCTGCATAGGAGTATGAACCGCCGCCGCAATTTCATCACTATTTTTGAAATCAGCGTTTTCATATAAGCAAAGCTCATCAGGATTTGCCTTTTGCCAGCCCCACGGAACATTAAGCGTAAGCCTCGGAATATAATGCAAATACGGAAACTCGGCAAACAATGCATCCAAAACCTTGTCCGCTGTGTTAAAATCATATGTTTCAACGTCTGTCCAGCCAACAGGAAGCTTTGAACTAAGAACTCCTATTCCACATTCGCCAATCATCTGACGGCAATACTCCATATTAATCTCCATGTCTTCATAAAGCAAAACTTCGCCATTGTCATTTACAACACGCGGCTCAGCTGCCCACCCTAATCTCGACCAGTATATTAATTCATTATCCAGTAATTTTAATGCTTCTTTTGCTTTCATGATTATTTCCTTTCTTTTTCCGAACAATCTTATATCTAACCCTTTACAGACCCAACCGTAACTCCCTTAACGAAGTATTTCTGAAAGAACGGGAATACTACAAGTGCCGGGCCGGCTACTATTACTGCCATCGCCATTCGAACTGTTTCTGACGGAATATCCGTATCAAGATTGAGTACACTTTCCGAATCACGCAAAAGCTGCAGGTTACTCATTATTCTTTGTAGCAGATACTGAAGCGAGAATAAATCGGGATTATTTATATAAATCATGGAAGTATACCAATTATTCCACGTTGCGAGAAGCATAAATAATGATACTGCCGCAATAACAGGCTTTGACAACGGAATGATAATTCTAAAGAATATGAAAAACTCATCCGCTCCGTCAACATACGCTGCTTCCGTTATTTCATAAGGAATTGTGTTAAACTGTGTTCTCATCATAAACACATACCATGGTGAGATAAGTCCCGGCAGGATATATACCCATATAGTATCGCCCAAATGCAGATATTGGGTTAAAAGTATATATGTCGGAACAAGACCACCGCTGAAAAGCGTTGTAAAATATACAAAAAACGAAATCTGCTTTTTTAATTTTAAGTTTCTCTTTGAAAGCATAAATGCCATACACGCCATAAGGAACACTGACAATATCATGTGTGCGAAAGAGAAGATTGCGGTTATCTTATAAGCCTGTATTACAACTTCGGGTTTTTTGAATATGTATGCATATGATTCTAAAGAAAAGTTTCTGGGTATTAATGAATAACCGTAGTCTGCTATATCACGCTCTTTAGAAAACGATGCCGATACAACTAGTATAAACGGGATAAGTATTAATACGCACACAATTACAAACAATATATTTAAAAATATCTGATATGCTATATCTTTTTTTGTCTTAACCACTGCTACTCACCTCCCTTTAGAATAATGCGCTGTCGGAATCTATTTTGTTTACTATGGAATTTGTAATTATAACAAGCACCATTCCGACAACCGATTGAATAAGACCTACCGCCGCTGAAAGTCCGTAATCTCCGATAACTCTCATTGTACGGAAGATATATGTGTCCATAACGTCCGTTACACTGTAAAGCTCACCGCAGTCACGGGGCAGCTGATAGAAAAGACCAAAGTCCGCTCTGAATATTCCGCCGATTTTTAAAATTGTAAGCATTATTATGAGTGCCGTTAAATGCGGAATTGTTACATATCTGTTTTTCTGAAATTTGTTTGCACCGTCGAGCTCTGCCGCTTCGTATAAGCTATGGTCAATTCCCATAAGCGTTGCATAATACATTACCGAATCCATTCCGACGTGTTTCCAGACACTTGCTGTCGTAAGAATATAAGGCCACGCACCCGGGGTTGCATACCAGTCTATCTTTTCTCCGCCGAATTTTACAATCAGGCTGTTTATAAGTCCGCTTGACGGATGAAGAAATGCATAAACCATACTTCCCACAACTACCCACGAAAGAAAGTTCGGAGTTATCATTATCGTCTGATAAACCTTGGTAGCTTTTCGAGACATAAGCTCATAAAGAAGAATTGCCACCATTATTGCCGCCACCATTCCGCAGACTATGAAAATCGCATTCATAACAAGCGTATTTTTTGTAATGGTGATAAAATCTCTTGATTTTAAGAAGACTTCAAAGTTTTCAAAACCTATCCATTTACTTCCGAATATTCCCTTATCATACCGATAATCCTTAAATCCGAGTATGATACCAACCATTGGTATGTAATTAAATACAATAAGCAAAATTATCGGAATTACTCCCAACATATACACCTGCCACATATTGTTTTTAATCGTATTTTTCTTTTTCAGCGTTTTTTCTGCTGTCTGAACCTTCACTTTTATAAAACCTCCTGTTTATCCTCTTTGTAATTAGTTTAACATATAAATGACACATTTGTAAAGTGAACAATTTTGAAAAGCGGGTAACAATATTGACTGATTTTTAAAATTCCTGTTTTTTCACTTTACAAATTAAAAATTTTATATTATAATGTAATATGGAGAATAAAAAATATTTGTATGGGGAGAAAAATAATGTATAGTGTAATACTTATCGATGATGAAAGCTATATGCTTGAAGCACTGCAAAAAGCTGTTAAATGGGAAAAGTTTAATATGAAGGTAGTTTCTTCATTTGAAAACCCGAATGAAGCTTTTGAATTTTTTAAAATCAATCACGTTGATCTGGTCATCATTGATATTGTTATGCCAAAATGCAACGGTATTGAACTTATCGGGAAAATGCATTCATATAATCCCAAAACAAAGTATATTATAATAAGCGCTCATCAAAGCTTTGACTATGCTACACAAGCTATAAAGCTGAGCGTATTTGATTATATTACAAAACCTGTGGATTTTGAAATACTCGCCGATACACTCTCACGTGTTAAACGCACGCTTTCTGCTGACAATGATAATTCAGAAACAGATTTTTCTTTCTTAGACACAAATGAGCTTGCACTAAAATTCATAGCAGATAATAATTTCTCTGCTGATGATTTTTGTACCGCATTGACTGAGCTTGGATTTAATACAAATAAAGATACCAATCCTGCGTATATTATCGATATAACGATTAACAACCTTTCATCTTACCTTACATATACGTGGAAGCATGGGCTGGACAGACTTTATTCAACAATTATAAATTTCGTGCAGATGCTTTCTAAAAACTCTATGTTTTTTCTGCCAATCGAAATATTTTTTGACCATTTAACACTTTTGGTTGTTACATCGGAAAACAGTTTCGAAAAAGACACCAGCCTTGCCGGCTTCATTCAGAGCTACGAAAAAGGCATAGCCGAATACATAAACGCAGATTTGAGAATTACACAAAAAAAGAACTATTTAAATCTTAATGATGCAAAAATAAATGCTAAGTATTCAGTAAATATCCCGTACACCTCATCTGAAAATCAGGGTAGTGACGAATATGCCATCAAAAAAGCAATTGATTATGTAAATAAAAACTATCATACCGATATACCGCTTTCGGAAATATCAAGAATAGTCTCTATGGCGCCGTCTCATTTTTGCAGGATATTTAAGAAGATAACCAAAGAAAACTTTGTAAACTATGTAAACAAAGTACGAATAGAAAAAGCCGTTAACCTTATTATTTCTACAGATGACAGCATAAACTCAATATATGAAAAAGTAGGCTTTAATTCAAAAAACTATTTCTATAAGATATTTAAAATGTATTATAACACCACTCCTAACCAATACAGGAAGAACTTTGAAAATAATACGCAATAATTCAGAGAACAGGAATGAAAAATAACTATGAAAAATCTTTATATCTGGAAAACTATTAAAAACTATAAATGGCGTTCGGTTTTTCTCCGACATCTTATTATAATGTTTTCTATTATGATGATTCCTATTTTAGCAGTAGGACTGACTTTCACTTTATATAACAAATATTCGGCAGAAAAAACGGCAAAAAGCGAGGTTGTACAGCTTGCTGACACTATATCATACAATTTTCTTCAGAAGCAGAAAATTGTTGACCAGATATATAATACAATAATTTCACATCAGCATTTCAATAACTATTTCGTTCCGTCACCAAGTATTACGGAGGATGAAAAATTACAAAGCTCACTTGAGTTTATTTCACTTATAAAATCCCACACCGGAACTCTTCCCGAACTTGTGGGAGTCCATATTTACAGAGTGTCGGACGGTTACGTACTTTCCAACCGTTCTTCGGCATATATAGATAAATTTTTTGATAATTCATGGTATGAAAAATATATACAGCTCGGCAATGCTGATTTTGAATATAAAGAAGCCGGCGGAATTGCTTTCCCTACCCCTGTCTACACAGTAGTAAAAAATCTTTATATCAATAACACTATCTATGGTATTCTGGTGTTGAAATTTAACGAAAACACTCTGTTTGATGAGATAACAGCTAATGTCAGTGATATAACACAGCTCGTTTTAAGCCATAAAAACGGCACACCTCTCCTTGCAAACACCGATGTTTCCATACCCGAAGACTTGCCGTATGATACTGCGGTTTTATCAAATTCCGCTGTACAATACAAAATGGCATTCGACAATTATGAGATATTTATTGAAACAAACAATCCGGCAGATAATGATATAAGACTGTTTACAAATTTACTTATGATAATTCTTGTTACTTTATTTGTTGAAACATTGATTTCTTCTTACATATTCAGCAGATACAACTATAAGGATATTGTAAGGCTTCTGCTTCTTACAAACGACGATACCGAACAGATATTAAATCCTGATACAAGAGACGAAATTGAACATATTTCAAATAATATTTTAGATATTCAGTTTAAAAATAAAGAGTATCATAAACAGCTTGAAAATAACCTGATAAAGCTGAGACAGTCACAGCTCTATACGCTGCAGCAACAGATAAATCCGCATTTTATATTTAACACATTAAACCTTATTGCAACACAGGAACAGATTATACAGAATAAGAAAACAAACACAGCTAAAATTGTACTTCTCCTTTCTGATATTATCAGATTTAATTTCAAAAATCCGAATTATATGGTATCTTTCAGTGATGAGATTAACTATGTTAAAATGTATATGGATATTCAGAATATAAGGTATTCAAATAAATTTACCTTTAACACCAATATTCCGGAAGAAATAAAAAATACACACGTGCTTAAATTTATGCTTCAGCCTCTGGTCGAAAACTCAATAAACCATGGTATTTTAAAAAAGCCGGTGCCAACAGGGACAATTTCCATAGACGCCGAAGTAACTCATAATAAGCTTAAGATAAGTGTAACCGACGATGGAATCGGGATATCAAAAAAACGCATTGCAGAGATAAACTCAGCACTTAACCTTAATGAACTCAATAATTCATTTATCGGACTTACTAATGTCCACAACAGAATAAAACTCGTTTTCGGAGATGAATACGGATTAAAAATAAACTCCTCCGAAAACGGTACAACAGTTATAATAGAACTACCTTATAATAATAAATTATAGCCTCTTCTCCTTAGCAATACTGTCAACTTAAGAAATCCAAGCCTTCTCCTTGAGGAGAAGCTGTCAGCTCCGGCAAAACACACAAACCCCCCGCAGGATTTCCCATGCGGGGGTTCATTCATTGTCATTTAACTATAATTAGTCACGTTAATCTAAATCTGTGCTATATCATGTTCCATGCTATGTTGTCTTAAGACAATATGCTTTTTTAAGTTCCTTGTAGTCATTTTTATGTGTTTATTATATATCCTCTTGAATTGAGGTAAATATCAATATCATTATTGATATAATGATGCCCGGTGGTATGAAGAACATCATAAAACTCCCGTATATAATCAAATACTCCGTATCTGTCAAAAAGCAAAGAAACTTCCTGTCCGCTCAAATTTCGATATATTTTATAGTTTTCCAAACAAAACACAGCAAAAGCCATTTCTTTACTCATAACAAAACCTCCTTATACATCCGGAAATTGAATATCCCCATTTTGTTCTTCCTGCTCAAACAAACTATACAACATATGTGTGCTATATTGCCAAACCTTGGTTTCTTCTTTTTCAAGTGCTGCATATAATTTTGAAGAATACAGTTTTTTTATCGCAGCTTCTTCAGAAATGTTTTGTTTTTCTGCAATCAGCGAAACCAAATCTGTGCTTATATAAGGCATTATCGCAACAAATTGTTCCTGTCCCATAAACATCCTCCTATCTGACTTTTTTTGCCTCAATAAAATTTAAATATTTCAAAATTTCATTGCTATGCAAAGTCCATTGATCATGTAATACTTCTGTTTTTAATTTCTTTACAGTATATTCCGCATCATAAGCTCCCGTTTCAAATAATCGAATCGATTGGTATACATTGTCATCTGCAACAGGACCAATGTGCATGTCTGTTTCGCTATCAATCAAATTGCCTTTACGATTATTGACAACAAATGATAACCATTCTTCATCTGCTTTATCAAACCGTTTGATAGTAAATTCTTTTTCTGCCTTTTCTATATCAATTTCATATACAGCAACATATCCTGAATTAACATTTTTTCTTCGCATTTTTATCCTGGCCCAACGTTCAGCTTGCTCAAATGATGTTGTTGTATAAAATCCAACACCAAAATCCAAATAAACATCACTCTTGCGAATTTCGGGTTTATCAACAAGATCTGTGCTTCCATGATACAAAATCATACAAGTCCCTCCAACATTTTATTCTTTACAACCAATTTACGATTATATTCTATTATCACTATAATAATAACACACTTTTACAAAAAAATCAATAGGTTTATGTAATATTTTCTATGTAAAAAAGATTTAAAAATCCTCATCCTCTATCTAAAATAAGCACTCTCTTTGAAAATTCAAAACCCCCCGCAGGATTTCCCATGCGGGGGGGTTCATTCATTATTATTTAACTAAAATCAGTTATTTTCCTTAATCTGAGCCTGAGCAGCAGCAAGTCTTGCGATCGGCACTCTGAATGGTGAGCAAGATACATAATCAAGACCAATCTTGTGGCAGAACTCAACAGATGTCGGGTCACCGCCATGCTCGCCGCAGATACCTACGTGCAATGACTTTCTAACCGGCTTACCGAGTGTGATAGCCATTTCCATAAGCTTACCAACACCTGTCTGGTCAAGTCTTGCAAACGGATCGTTCTCGAAAATCTTCATATCATAGTAAGCATCTAAGAACTTACCTGCATCGTCTCTTGAGAAACCGTAAGTCATCTGTGTAAGGTCGTTAGTACCGAAGCAGAAGAACTCAGCTTCTTTTGCAATCTCGTCAGCAAGTAAAGCAGCTCTCGGGATTTCAATCATTGTTCCATCTTCATACTTAAGATCTGCGCCTGCAGCAGCGATTTCAGCGTCAGCTGTTTCAACAACAACATCCTTTACGAACTTTAATTCCTTGATGTCGCCAACCAACGGAATCATGATTTCAGGAACGATGTTCCAGTCAGCATGCTTCTTCTGAACGTTGATAGCAGCACGGATAACAGCGCTTGTCTGCATCTTTGCAATTTCCGGATAAGTAACTGCAAGACGGCAGCCTCTGTGACCCATCATCGGGTTAAACTCGTGAAGTGAAGCGATAATGTTCTTTATAGCTTCAACAGTCTTACCTTGTGTCTTAGCTAAAGCTTCAATATCAGCCTCTTCTGTAGGAACGAACTCATGAAGCGGCGGATCGAGGAAACGGATTGTTACAGGGTTACCTTCAAGTGCTTCATAAAGCTCTTCAAAGTCGCTCTGTTGCATCGGAAGAATCTTAGCCAAAGCTGCTTCTCTTTCCTCAACTGTATCTGAACAAATCATCTCACGGAATGCATCAATTCTGTTTCCGCCGAAGAACATATGCTCTGTACGGCAAAGACCGATACCTTCTGCTCCGAGCTCTCTTGCTCTTCTTGCATCTTCCGGAGTATCAGCGTTTGTTCTAACCTTAAGCTTTCTGTACTTGTCAGCCCAACCCATTATTGTACCGAATGTACCGCTGATTGACGCAGCAACAGTCGGGATAATTCCATCGTATATGTTACCTGTTGAACCGTCGATTGAAAGATAATCACCTTCAACATATGTCTTGCCTGCAAGAACGAACTTCTTGTTTTCTTCATCCATGTTAATATCAGAACATCCTGATACACAGCATGTACCCATACCACGAGCAACAACGGCTGCGTGTGATGTCATACCGCCTCTTACAGTAAGGATACCCTGTGAAGCCTTCATACCTTCGATATCTTCCGGTGAAGTCTCAAGACGAACAAGAACTACCTTTTCGCCACGGTCAGCCCACTCTTTTGCATCTTCAGCAGTAAATACTATCTTACCGCAAGCAGCACCCGGTGAAGCAGCAAGAGCCTTAGCAACCGGCTGAACCTTTTTGAGTGCATCCTGGTCGAACTGCGGATGTAAAAGTGTATCAAGGTTTCTCGGGTCGATCATAAGAACGGCCTCTTTATCTGTAATCATGCCCTCTTCAACAAGGTCACATGCAATCTTAAGAGCAGCTGCAGCTGTTCTCTTACCGTTTCTTGTCTGGAGCATGTAAAGCTTCTTATCTTCGATTGTGAACTCCATGTCCTGCATATCTCTATAGTGATTTTCAAGAGTATTGCAAATGCCAACGAACTGGTCATAAACCTCAGGCATAACCTCTTTTAACTGATCAATCTTCTGCGGAGTTCTAACGCCGGCAACAACGTCTTCACCCTGTGCGTTCATTAAGAACTCACCAAAGAGCTTCTTTTCACCTGTTGCAGGGTTTCTTGTAAATGCAACACCTGTACCTGATGTGTCACCCATGTTACCGAATGCCATCATCTGTACGTTAACAGCAGTACCCCATGAATAAGGAATATCATTGTCACGTCTGTAAATGTTTGCACGAGGGTTGTCCCATGAACGGAATACGGCTTTAACAGCACCCATAAGCTGCTCTTTCGGATCTGTCGGGAAATCTTCACCGATCTTCGCCTTATATTCAGCCTTAAACTGAGCTGCGAGTTCCTTAAGATCATCAGCAGTAAGCTCAACGTCCTGAGTTACTCCCTTTTCTTCTTTCATTTCATCTATAAGCTGCCCGAAGTATTTCTTTCCAACTTCCATAACAACGTCAGAATACATTTGAATGAATCTTCTGTAGCAGTCCCAAGCCCAACGAGGGTTTCCTGACTTCTTAGATAATGTTTCAACAACCTCTTCGTTAAGACCAAGGTTAAGGATAGTATCCATCATACCCGGCATAGAAGCTCTTGCTCCCGAACGAACAGATACAAGCAACGGATTTTCCATATCTCCGAACTTCTTGCCTGTGATTTCTTCCATCTTAATGATGTTTTCCATGATTTCAGCCTGGATAGCATCATTAATCTTTCTGCCGTCCTCATAATATTGAGTACAAGCCTCGGTTGTGATAGTGAATCCCTGCGGAACAGGCATTCCAAGTTTTGTCATCTCAGCGAGATTTGCTCCTTTACCTCCGAGCAAATTTCTCATGCTTGCGTCACCTTCGCTAAAAAGGTATACATACTTTTTACTCATTATTTTTCCTCCTACACAAAATATCATCGCAGTAATCGGGTAGACTACTGCTAACATATTCTATTATACCACAAAATACAAAAAAGTCCATATTTTTTTTGTAAAAAATTTGTAATTTTCAAATTTCATACAAAATGTTGAGTTTTTTAGTTAATTTTACGTCAATATTACTATGTTTTTACACCTTGAATAAAATTATGCCCCCTGCCATAACAGCAAGACCGGCAAATTTTGTCCAGGTAAAGCTTATCTGTTCAGCACCGAAAAGACCAAACGCATCAATCACGGCAGAAACCGCAAGCTGACTCACCAAAATTATGCTTGTAGCATACACAGGGCTTAAATTTCCTATCGCAAGCATAACCGTAACGGTGATTACCGTACCTATAAATCCGCCCGTTAAATAAAGCTTGTTAATGCCGGCAAAACCTGCAATATTTCCTTTCCCGAAAAATACCATAACCGCAACAGCCGCTAAAAATGCGAGAAACGACACAACAACATTCGCCTCAAAAACCCCTGTCTTTTCTCCGAGACGTGTGTTAAATACACCCTGAATACTCATAGACGCGCCCGCAACAATACTCATTATAATTCCTGTCATAATAAACACATACCTTTCTGACAACACATATTTTTCTATGTTATAAAAAAGATTTCCTTTTTGCCCCCAAGACCCGGGGTTAGGAGGTTGAAGATTTTTAAATCTTTTTTATTTAAACTCACGATTATTTTTCTCATATATGTAATTTTTATACAAAAATATCCGCTCCCCCTTGACATCGTGTTTAAAACAATGTATAATGGATAAGATAGTGATATTTTCAGGAGGTATAGATATGAATAATCAAAATGAAATCGTATTGACACAACAAGGACTCGACGAGTTGCAAAAAGAGCTCGACCATCTTAAAACCGTCACACGTAAAGAGGTATCAACCAAAATAAAGGAAGCACGTTCATTCGGTGACCTTTCGGAAAACGCCGAATACGATGAAGCAAAAAACGAGCAGGCAGAAGTTGAGTCAAGAATAAATGACATCGAAGAAATGTTAAAACACGTTCGGGTTATAGGCGAAGATGATATAGTTTCAGACGAAGTAAGCCCGGGATGCAGAGTAAGAATACTCGACATTGAAGAAAATGATGAGCTTGAATATACAATCGTAAGTTCTGCAGAAGCTGATCAGTCAAAAATGCGTCTTTCATACGACTCACCGGTCGGCAAAGCGCTTCTTCATCATAAAGAAGGTGAAACCGTTACAGTTTCAACCCCCGGCGGAGAGATTCCGTTTAAAATCCTTGAAATAATAAAATAATGCATTTTCCAAAAAGGGGGTGTTGCATTAAGCAACACCCCCTTTGGGCTGATTGAGTTTAGCGCAGACCGTTCAAAGGCAACAGCCCCTTTTGTGGAATCAATACTGTCAACTTAAGAAATTTAAATTTGCAATCGCCTGCGATTTCTACATTAACTTGTAGCGCAAGCTACAAATTTCACCCACGCAAAGCGTGGATTTCACTCACACAAAATGTGTGAATTTCACATTTTACCGCAGGTAAAATATTTCACTGCAATACTGTCAACTTAA
>JAZTZP010000039.1:0-4264 GCA_045637525.1 Clostridia bacterium
AGGCTGTTCGCCTCTAAACTATAATAGTGAAATATTTTGCTTTCAGCAAAATGTGAAATTCACACTTCGTGTGAGTGAAATCCATGCAAAGCATGGGTGAAATCTGTCGCTATGCGACACGTTCCGGTAGAAATTGCAAGCAATTTCTGAATTTAAAATCACAAAATCGCTTGTCGATTTTCTTTCCATAACCTGCGACTTAAAAGTCGCACATTTCACCCGCACTTGTGCGGATTTCACCCAGTCGCATGACTGGATTTCACTTTTTGCCTATGGCAAAAAATTTCACTGTAAATTATAGTTTAACACCGCTAAACTATAATTTGCTCTTTTATCCATAGTTTTCAAATAATTTCATCTCAAAACGTAAAGAATATTAAAATTATTAAAGTTATTTGTTAAGTTTTTGTAAAAACCCTTTATTATTTGAATATTTTATGCTATACTTATAATATATAACTATACCCTCACGTAATTTACGTGAAATTACAAATGAAAGGATGATTTTCATGACACAGAACAAAGTACTTATTGTAGATGATGATTCGCATATTACCGAGCTTATAAAGCTGTATATAGAAAAGGAAGGCTTTGAAGGAATCGTAGCACATAACGGTCGCCTGGCTCTTGACGCATTCAAATCATATTCTCCGGCAATCGTTATATTGGATGTTATGATGCCTGAAATGGACGGCTGGCAGGTTTGTCGTGAAATACGCAAATTCAGCAATGTTCCGATAATCATGCTCACAGCAAAGAGCGATACTTTTGATAAAGTCCTCGGTCTTGAGCTCGGTGCTGACGACTATATGGTAAAGCCATTTGAAGCAAAAGAGCTTGTTGCAAGAGTAAAAGCGGTACTGCGCCGTTCTGAAACCACGACCGATAAAAACACAGACAAAAAAATCGCTTATCAGAATATAGAAATAAACCTCAGCAACTACGAATTAAAAATCAAAGGCAACCTCATAGACATCCCGCCGAAAGAAATGGAGCTTCTTTACTACCTTGCATCAAACCCGAATCGTGTGTTCACGCGTGAACAGCTTCTTGAAGAGGTATGGGGCTTCGACTACTACGGCGACAGCAGAACAGTTGACGTTCATATAAAACGACTTCGCGAAAAGCTTGAAAATGTCGAAGGTAACTGGTCTTTAAAGACAGTATGGGGCGTTGGCTATAAATTTGAAGTACGATAAGTGAAAGGAATGCCGTGCTATGTTTAAAAGCATATTCGAAAGAATGTTCTGGACCAGCATATGTACCATTACAGTTGTCCTTATTAGCATTACAGCCGGTGTTACAATGCTGATTACAAATTATTTCATGGATATGAAATACAATTCGGTCGTGGAAGCCGCCTCCGCAATTGAGCGTTGGACTGCTTACTTGCAGGTAGAAAACCCGGGTTATTATTCTCACGTGGCATTTTTGCGGACAATAGATTCATGGTCTGAATATATTGATGCGGATATTATAATAACTAACAGAGCAGGTGAAATCATAGAAACCACCAACCCGGACTGCACCTCTATTCCGCAAACATATACCGGATCAATTAATAATAATACTATAATACGAGAACGCGGCAACTTCAAAGGCCTGTATCAGCAATCCGTCTATACCGTGGGAATCCCGGCATACTATGAGGGCAACCTCATCGGAGGTATGTACTTCAACCTTGATTTAAAGCCGATTAATAAAACAATAACATTTCTTGCGCTTTTGTCGTTTCTCATATCTTCCATAGGTATAATAGCAGCCTTCGGCGTCGTTTACCGGCAAAGCCAGAGAATAACAAACCCATTAAGCGAGATTAATAAAGCGGTGCTTGAAATTTCCTCGGGCAATTTTGATAAACGCATACCTGTCCGCTCAAATGATGAAATAGGTCAGCTTTCATCATCATTTAATCATATGGCAGATTCATTGGAACAGCTTGAAAAAATGCGTGCCGGATTTATAAGCGACGTTTCTCACGAGCTCAAAACACCGATGACAAGCATTTCGGGCTTCATAGAAGGTATTTTAGACGGAACAATACCAAAAGAAAAGCAAAACGAATATCTCTCAATAGTGCTTGAAGAGTCAAAACGGCTCACACGCCTTGTAAACGATATGCTTGAAATGAGCAAAATGCAAAGCAGTGAATATAAATTAAACATTTCGGACTTCGACATGAACGAGCTTATACGCCGTTGCATAATCGAACTTGAACAGCGTATATATGAAAAAGAGCTTGATTTAGATGTTGATTTTGCTTCCGATTCGCTTATGGTGTGTGCCGATAAAGATGCAATAAAAAGAGTTTTCATAAATCTTTTTGATAATGCTTTAAAATTCAGCTATCCGCATACTACCATTGCAATAAAAACTTACACCGATAAGAAAAACGCCGTTATTTCAATAGGTAATTTCGGCAAAGGCATAGCTCCAAATGATATTAAAAACATATTCGACAGATTTTTCAAAACGGACACTTCAAGAACAGGCAACAAATCAGGTGCCGGACTTGGACTTTCGTTTGTTAAAAATATAATAACACTTCACAAACAAAACATATGGGTACAGAGTAATGAGGCAAAGCCCGGAAGCGATGTAAAATTCACAGAATTTACATTCACTCTTGAGCTTACCCGATAAAAGCGATTGCAAAAACCGAAAGGATGGGAATTATGGATTTTACTGAGTTTACCGACAGTATAAAAGGTAAAAAAACAGATGTTGTAGGAATAGGCATCAGCAATCTTCCGCTGATTAACCTTCTTGTTGACAGCGGAGCTGTCGTTACAGCACTTGACAAACGAACAAAGGAAGAGCTTGGCGATACCGCACATGAGCTTGAGAAAAAAGGTGTCCGCCTTGTCTGCGGTGCCGATTATTTAGATTCGCTGTCCGGTGAGATCATCTTCAAAACACCGGGGCTTCGTTTTGATGCACCTCAGCTTTTAGCAGCAAAAGCGCGTGGTGCAATTATTACATCGGAAATGGAAGTCTTCTGCGAGGTTTGTCCGGCGCATATAATTGCCATAACAGGAAGCGACGGAAAAACTACAACAACAACCTTAACAGGAAAGCTCCTCGAAGCTTCGGACTATAAGGTATGGGTAGGCGGAAACATAGGCACTCCCCTTCTATCCTTCACTCCGCAAATGACAGAAGACGACTATGTTGTCCTTGAGCTTTCAAGCTTCCAGCTGCACACTATGAATTTCTCACCCGAAATTGCAGTTGTTACCAACATAAGCCCCAATCACTTAGATATGCATAAAGATTATCAGGAATATATAGACGCGAAGAAAAACATATTTATAAATCAGAAACAAGGCTCACGTCTTATCCTTAACCTTGATAACGACATAACCTCAGAGTTTTCCGGCAACGACGAAACGATTTTTTTCTCAAGAAACAATACGGATGCCGATATTTATATAAATAACGACGAAATACTATATAAAGGCGATCCGGTTTTAAATATTCATGACATTAAAATACCGGGAATGCATAACGTCGAGAACTACATGGCGGCAATAGGTGCTGTCGGCACTTTGGTTTCTCAAAGTGCTATAATTGAAGTAGCGAAAACCTTCGGCGGAGTTGAACACCGTATAGAGCTTGTAAACACAGTAGACGGCGTAAAATACTACAACAGCTCTATCGACTCAAGCCCGAACAGAACTATAAACACGCTGAAAGTTTTCGATCAGAAAGTAATTATGATAAGTGGCGGCAAGGATAAAGGTATTCCTTATGATGATTTAGGTGCACCTATTGCAGAGCACGTTAAAACCCTTATTTTAATAGGCGCAACATCAGACAAAATAGAACAAGCGCTAAAAGATGAAATAAACCGCTCCGGAAACGGCTCAGACATTAAAGTTTTAAGAGCCGCTACATATCCGGAAGCTGTAAATCTTGCACACGAAAACGCAGTTTACGGAGATATTGTCCTTCTCTCCCCCGCAAGTACCAGCTTTGACATGTTTAAAAACTTCGAAGAAGGGGGAAAATTATTTAAAGAACTTGTTAATAAATTATAGTTTATCGGTGATAAACTATAATAGCGATATGTCAGCCTGTGGCTGACGCGATATTTGCCTGCCGGCAAGCGATATGTTGACTAAAGTCAACGCGATATGTTCGCCAAAGGCGAACGTTAATGTACAAAAGCTCTGCTTTTGTTTGATTAAATATTGAAAAAATGCTTTGCATTTTTTCTTCCATAACGTTTGCGAAGCAAACATATCGCGCCGACAGGCATATC
>JAZTZP010000040.1:0-4056 GCA_045637525.1 Clostridia bacterium
ACACTTCGTGTGAGTGAAATCCATGCAAAGCATGGGTGAAATCTGTCGCTATGCGACAGGTTTCGGTAGAAATTGCAAGCAATTTCTGAATTTAAAATCAGAAAATCGCTTGTCGATTTTCTTTCCATAACCTGCGACTCAAAAGTCGCAGATTTCACCCGCACTTGTGCGGATTTCACCCAGCCGCATGGCTGGATTTCACCGTTTGCCTTTGAGGCAAACGATTTCACCATTATAGTTTATCAGCGATAAACTATAATTTACTCTTCCGGCATCTGCGGTAAGAAACCGAAGAACCAGAAATTACATGTGCCGTCAAATGTTCCGTTTGTATCGGATCTCTTTTTGCCGAAGCTTACGTAAATATCGTAAGTGCCCGGCTCTATCGGTCTTTCAAGATCAGCATAATACGTATTAAATACGCTAAAGCCCTCTGTCTTACTGTAAATCTTTGCAACCTGCGTATTGCTTGCCTCGCCTCGCTTGTTATACGCAATTATTATTTCCTGATCTCCATGAGCCTCAGTACTTGCTGCAGAGTATTGAAGCACGGTTGCCTTTTCCTTGATTTCTACGTTGTTATAACGAAGAATTGAGCCTGCCCATGTATTCTTTGAATATGAATGCACTTTATCAGGTCCGCCGACAGGAGTCGGTGGCATAGTAGAGTCACCAATCTTTTCTATGTTGTTGAAATGACCACCGAAAATCATTTCTCCGCTGTGTGATTCTGCCGGCATACCGCTGTCGTTTACGCTTATACCTTTTATTCTCATAGAGTGATTGCTTGTAACTCTTATATAAACATTGCTCTTGCCTTCAACCGGCTCAATTCCTATGCTTAAAAGGTCGTTGCTCTGCTCTGTTCTTGTGTATGCATAAACTCTGTTATTACTGTAAACAGTTGCAGTCTCCAATGTATCTCCTACAAGTACGTCTATATAGTCGTTTGTGTTGTATCTGTCGGCACGGTAAACTATGTTTATGTTGTTTCCGCCATTGCCGAAGTCTACATCTTTAAACTCTATATATTGATTCTTTTTACTGAAATCAGCACATCCCTCGCCGTCTATTGTAACACCGTCCGAAAGATTTGCCTCAGCCGCCGGATAGAATACATAATCCGAAACATTATTCTTTATTCTTTCATAGTTTACAAGATATGGAGTATCCTTTTTAACTCCTGCATAGAACGGTCTGCCGTACGGGAATTCATCCGCCTCAAGCTTTTCCGGGCCACCGCCTATTGCAAGCTTGATTTTTCCGTTGTTCCATGCATTTACGTCGTTCTGCGCAAGCTGAACGTAGAGCTGTGAGAATATTACTCCCTCTTCTGTTGTAAATATCATGTTTTCATATGTGTTTATACCGATTGAACCGCCGTCATGATATATCGCGAAGCTGTATGGATTTGTTTCTTTTCCTGTGTAATATACATAGTTATTATGCATACTGCTTTCCTGCTTATCGGTTTTTGCATATGTATGATATTCGTATGTTATACCTGTATCAAGTGAGAACAAAACTCCGTCATGGAAATCATTATACGCTGTCTCAATAGGAAGTATCGGCGTATAGTCCTTATTATCCGGATTCTGAATATTTAAAACACTTCGTCCGCTGTTATACACCGTATTATTATAAAGTGTAAAACCGCCTTTTCGGATGTTAAGACCTTTATAAATCTCGTGTCCGAATGTTATACCGCTTATATAGCTTCCCGCATATCCGCAGTTTGAAATGGTATTATTTTCGATGTATGCATATGTGCCTACAAGCAGAATACCTGCGGCAGCCGAATGGTCAATAGTACAGTTTACTATTGCATTGTCCGTTCCGCCTACATAAATACCAACTTCACCTCTTTGCGGTGCATCGTCCGAATTTTGTCTGTTTCCGGTATAAATATATCCTTCACGCTGGTCATAACCGTGGATATAATGGCTTATATATTTAAGCTCACAACCGTCAAGCATACACATTTCGCTGTTATTCATTTTAACGCCGCCGCCGATTGTTTTTATTCCTTCGATTTTTACGAATTTACGGTCGGCAATATCAATAACAAGCTGACGCTTCTTCATTTCAAGCTTCATGCTTGACGGATCTGCTCCTTCGGGCGGTATTATTATAAGTGATTTATTTTGCATAGCCCACTCGCCCGGAATATCTATCGCATTTATATGCCCTGTTATGAATGCAAAATTCATTTTATCTGCAGCTTCTGCATTATGCCACCACTGCTGAGCGGTGTCACCGACAGTAAGCTTGCCCGGCTCAGATGACAATACCTTTGATGTATTAATAGCCCAGCCAAGACCGTGCAGAGAAACTACCATAGCGCCCTTCCAGTGGTCTTTAGGCTGATTAAGAAGCGTATCACTCGCAACAGTTCGGCTGTTATTCTCCGGAACGGTATGCAAATCGCCCTTTATCGGGAACAGGTCGGAAAGCGGAGTGCCTGTACCGGACATCTCAATTTTCGGACCGTTCGGATATCTTGCTTCTGCAAGCGCAACACCGTTATAAAATACCATGTTGCGTCCTTCGCCTAAATTCCAGCCAACGTTCGCTGTGTACATTTCATCCTTATACGGCGCAAAGCTTTTAACCTCTTCAAGTGCAGAAATTACAACTTCTTCGCCCTCCATAGCTTTAAATGTTATCGGGCTTGTCGCCGTTCCGTCATATTTCGGAGCAAATGTTTCTCTGTAAACACCTTCTCTTATTATAACTGTGTCTCCCGCCTTTGCAACCTTTCCTGCCTGTGCAAGAGATTTAAACGGGAAGTCAATACTTCCATCGTTTGCGTCGCTCGAACCCGGAGCTTTTGAAACGTAGTATGTTTTTCCTACAGTCTTTTCAGCTTTAAACGGTTCAAACACCGCTCTTACTTCATTTGCGTATGTCTTTATAATCTCCGCAACATTAAATCTGTCGTCGTCAAGTATTATTATTCCATTGTCCCAGCCAACGCTCTTTCCCAGCTCTTCTGCAAAATATCTTACAGGCAGATAAGCCTCTCCGTCTATATATCTTAAAATATAGCTCATTTCGGCACGTTCTGTTTCGTAAGCCGTTTCTTTATATGCTTTGTCTTCTAAGAATATATATTCTTTTTGCTCATTTCTCATAAGCACATAAGATTTTTCCGGAATATCCTCGCAATAATATCCGAGTGCAAGTGCAAGCGTTCTTGCCGGCAGATATGTTGTTCCGTCAATTACCTGAGGTAATTTTGTTACATCTGCCGTATCTATATAACGTCTCTGACCTCTTACCATTATTACCGGTGCATTTGTATCTATTATAACCGCACTGTGAACTGCAGTCTGATATGCTGTCGATTCGGTAACATTCTGATAGTTTGTTATGGCATTTCCCGGAAGTGATGCCTTTGCAAATATAATCTTTGAGATTTCCACATTACCCGTTATCTTAAGATTTACAAAAACCTCGCCTTTTCTTATAACCTTATTAAAATTAGATGTAACAGATGTTGCATCGGGTGAGAGTGTTGCTTTTGCAGTATATTCGCCCGATGTTAAAACAAGCTCTGCATTCTTTTTGGCAATATAGTTAACAGTCATGCTCTCACAGTCAAACGGTAAAAAGAAGTTATATGTAATATCTCCCGAACCGTCATTAACCGCAATCGCCGATCCGTCTACCGTATCACCGCCGTTATCCGTACAATAAGTTCCGTTTAAAACATACTCTTTTTCTCCCTTAGGTATGTAAGCACCGCCTGCCGAAACACACGGCAAAGTAATTGCAAACACCATAAGGCAAGACAATAATGTTTTTCCTATTCTACCCATAAATCCATCTCCTTTCGATAAATTATAGTTTATAGGCTGTTCGCCTCTAAACTATAATAGTGAAATATTTTGCTTTCAGCAAAATGTGAAATTTACACTTCGTGTGAGTGAAATCCATGCAAAGCATGGGTGAAATCTGTCGCTATGCGACAGGTTTCGGTAGAAATTGCAAGCAATTTCTGAATTTAAAATCAGAAAATCGCTTGTCGATTTTCTTTCCATAACCTGCGACTCA
>JAZTZP010000041.1:0-9165 GCA_045637525.1 Clostridia bacterium
TCGTATCTTCTGCCGATATCGGTCGGGTCTATTGTGAGATATGGGTTTGCCCATATTTTACTTCCTTCAGCTTCGTATATATCCATGCTCTTTTTAATTGCATCCTGATGCGAGCCGGAAAAAGCAACGTATGCCATATCACCGGCATACGGGTGACGCGGATGTATGGGAAGCTTATTGAATTTTTTGTATATTTCTATAATTTCATCAATGTTTTCGATGTTTAACATAGGATCAATTCCCTGACAGAACATATTAAGGGCGATAATGATAATATCGGCATTACCGGTACGTTCGCCGTTTCCGAACAGTGTACCCTCAACACGGTCTGCTCCGGCAAGCAGTGCAAGCTCCGTAGAAGCAACGCCTGTTCCTCTGTCGTTATGAGCGTGAAGGCTGATGATGAGGTTTTCGCGGTTATTGAGGTTTTTGCACATATATTCTATCTGGTCTGCATAAACGTTTGCTGTTGCAACCTCGATGGTGGACGGCAGATTAACAATTACCTTTCTGTCCGGAGTAGGCTTTAATATATCAAGAACTGCGTTTGTAACCTCAACTGCATATTCGGGCTCGGTACAGGTGAAGCTCTCAGGCGAATATTCAAACCGGATGTTTCCGTCAAGCTCTTTGTCAACAAGTGTTGCAACAAGCTTTGCGCCTTCAATCGCAAGCTGTTTGATTTCTTCCTTATCTTTTTTGAAAACGACTTTTCTCTGAAGTGTTGAGGTTGAATTATAAAGATGCACAATTGCGTTCTTTGCACCTTTTAAAGCCTCAATTGTTTTTGCAATGATATGTTCGCGAGCCTGGGTAAGAACTTGTATTGAAACATCATCCGGGATTCTGTTTTCGTCTATAAGACGGCGGACAAATTCAAATTCTGTATTTGAAGCGGCTGGGAAGCCTACTTCTATTTCCTTAAATCCGAGATTTACTAAAAAGTCGAAAAATTCAAGCTTTTCGTCGATTGTCATTGGTGAGTATAACGCCTGGTTTCCGTCACGAAGGTCGACACTGCACCAGATTGGGGCAGATTTAATCTCGTTGTTTGGCCAGTCACGGGTATCCAGCGGGACCGGGTGATACATTTTTGTGTACTTTTGATAATTCATTATTAATCCATCCTTTCTTGCACAGCTGTAAAAAGAGGTTTTTCAGAGCTGTGTCATATAACAAAAAAACTGAACACAATGTGTTCAGTAATAGCCTGTAAATATATCGGCATAATAATAAAGCTGAAGTCACATTGTTTTTCAGATTGGTGATAAAGTATTTAGTAGTAGGGCTAAAGTCTTTAAACTTCTCATGGTAAAACACACTCCATAAAATTATGCTGATTTAATTTTACATTAAAATTTATAATATGTCAAGGGGTTTTTTGAAAAAAAGTTTAAAAAAATAAAAAAATTGCCTTTTTACCCATATTAATATGTTAAAAAACAATATAATTTGACAAATTCAACGTATTACGAAAAATTTTCGTAATGCCGTGCTTGACAAAACAGGCGTTATGTGTATAATATTAGATGAGATTAAAATATATTTATTGGAGTGAAAGATATGTCGGAACAGATAATTGAAAAGGATTTTAACTCGGCGGAGTATAAACGTTCACGCGGGGCTTATATGGCACAGTGTACTTTTGAGTATTTTGTAACTCTTCTGGTAGCTGATGCGTTTTTGGCAAAGCTTCTTACAAGTATCGGGATAAGTGATTCGCTTATAGGTATTATATCGTCGTTTATAACCATGGCGTTTGTAATACAGCTTATGTCTATATTCCTTGTAAGGGCGAAGGTAAGCTCGAAGAAATTGTCCATAGTTTTTTACACACTTTCAAATTTGTTCTTTATGTCGATTTACTTTGTTCCGTTTATTCCGGTGGGCGTCGGAGTGAAGACTGTGATTGTTATGCTTTGTATTCTGTTTGCATATGCCGGTACATATCTGGTCGCATCAATTTGCTTTAAATGGGCAAACTCTTATGTTGACCCTGCAAAGAGAGCGGACTATTCTGCGACAAAAGAGATAATTTCTCTTGTTTCGGGTATTGCGTTTACGGCTTTTATCGGATATATGATAGATAAATATGAAAGTATTGGCAACTTAAACGGTGGATTTTTGTTTATTGCTGTGGCACTTCTGATAGTTAATATATGTAATTTTATTTCGTTGCTGATGATAAAAAAGGACAGCTCTTCAGATCATAAGGCGGACAGCAAACCGTTAAAAGAGGTTATTAAATACACGCTGGGAAACAAAAATTTCAGAAGTGTGATAATACTTACTGTTTTATGGGATGTGGCAAGATATTTTACCATAGGGTTTATGGGGGTTTTTAAAACAAAGGATCTTCTTATATCCGTATTTGCAGTTCAGCTTATAAACATGATAGCAAATTTTGCAAGAATTGTTATATCAAAGCCTATCGGAAGATACTCCGATAAACATTCCTTTGCAAAAGGATTTAAGCTTGCGCTGTATCTTGCCGGTGGGGCGTTTTTTATAAATATGTTTACTACACAGTCTACCTGGTATTTTATAGTTGCTTATACAGTTTTATACAATATGAGCACTGCCGGAACAAATCAGAATTCGTTTAATATAACATACAGCTATGTTGACAGCGATTACATAGCTCAGGCAATGGCTTTTAAAAACAGTATAGGCGGAATATTCGGATTTTTAGCATCTGTTACAGGAGGTCGTTTGCTCGGATTTGTTCAAAGTCATGATAATATGTTTTTCGGAGTTCATATATACGGACAGCAAATTCTTTCGGGTATATCTCTCATATTTGTAACAGCTTGTATTATATTCATCAGCAAGGTTATTGAAAAGCAAGAGGTGAAATTACAGTAAATTCTTTTTTCGGGGGTGAATAAAATGACAATGGAAGGAATTGCAAAGATAGCAGGGGTATCTGTTTCTACGGTATCAAAGGCTTTTTCCGGGAGTAAAGAAATAAGTGCGGCGAAACGTGAACATATTTTTGATATTGCCAAAAAAGAAGGCTGCTATGATAAGTTTTTAAAAAGGACATACCCGAAAAAAGTAATAGCTGTAATATATCCGGAATATAAGAGCGGGTATTATTCGGAACAGCTTGACTTTTTAACGAAGGAAATAGAAAGCAGGGACGCTGTGATGATTTCAGCTACTACCGCTTTTGACAAAGAAAGGACTGAGGAACTCATTGAGTTTTTTTCGGGATATGTGAAGGCGGACGGGATTGTTGTATGCTCTTCGTTTGAGCTTAAAAGAAAATATTCTTTGCCGATTGTTTCGATAGGCGGTAATGAAGATGTGAGCTCCATAAAGCTTTCTAACGAGACTGCGATACATGAGGCAGTTGCGTATCTGGTTGAAAACGGACATAGCGATATAGCCTTTATAGGGGAAACACATACCACATCAAAAAGAATAATATTTGAAAGCGCAATGGAAAATCTGGAGCTTGATGTTAAAAAAGAATATATAGCGGAAAGTGAGCTCCGTTTTGAAGAAGCCGGATATGAAGGTATGGAGCTGTTATTCGGATGCGAAAGACTGCCGACTGCCGTTATTGCTGCATATGATTCAATTGCGATAGGCGCGATGAGAAGTATATCTGAGCATAATCTGAAAATCCCGGAGGACATTTCTATTATCGGCATGGATAACATAAAGGCTACTCCGTATTTAAACGTACCGCTTACATCTATAACTTCGTATAATGAGGATTTGTGTCAGATAGCACTTGACATGCTTTTTGAGGCACTTGAAACCGGTAATAACAATAATATTAAAAATATAAATGTTTCGTCAGAGCTGATAAAGAGAGAGTCGGTAGGGGCTGTTTCAAAAAGGAAAAAATAATCTTATCATAAAAACAGCAAAAATAAAGATTGTTTTGCTGTTTTTTTTCAGCGTTTTTGAAAATTCTTTTGAAAAAATAAAAAATTTTTTGAAAAGCTATTGTAATTTTGAAAAAAATATGTTATAATCAATTTGATATGCATAGCGTATGACTATTTGCGTGTTAATTCAAGAACAATAAAGAGGTGGATATCCAAGTGGAAGAAATTAATTTAATTGAAGTCTTTAATATATTTTTAAGAAAATGGTGGCTTATTGTAACGTTAATGATTATAGGCGGTACTGCTGCATATATGTATACTGATTTGTTTGTGCAGCCGACTTATGAGACGGACGGTTCTTTTTATGTAAATGTCGAAACACAGCAGGTACAGAATGACGAAGCTGTTTCAAGCGGTAAGCTTAATGCAAACCAGAGACTTGCCATTACATATACTGAGCTTTTAAAGAGCAGGACATTCCTTGAAGAGGTGTCGGAGCAGCTCGGAGAAGATTTGAAAGAGACATATACTGTTCAGAGAATAAAGTCTATGCTTAATGTTGAATCTGTAAATGAAACGGAAATTATCGGACTGAAGGTTACGGGAAATGATCCGGACGAGATATATCAGATTCTCAACTGTATAATGGCGAATGCGCCGGACAAGATTATAAATACCGTTGGCGGCGGTTCGGTAACTATGGTAGACATTCCTTATGTACCTGAAAAACCGGTTGGCCCGAATAAGACAAAGAATACTTTAGTCGGAGCTATTGTTGGTTTTGTAATAAGTGCGCTTATGGTATTTCTTATGGAGCTTTTTGATACACACGTTAAATCAGCTGAAGAGGTTCGTTCACGCTACAATGAACCGATGCTCGGTGAAATACCGCAGCTTGACACTCAAATGTAAAAGGCTCTTGGAGAGGAAGTGTAAAACTTGGCTACAACATTAAAGGATTATATAAAAAAAATAAATGAGCATAAGCATCAGATGGCAAAAAAGGAAAGCTATCAGACAAATGCGTCAACAGTGCTCAGCGATAAAACAAGCTTTACAATTCGTGAAGCGTATAAAATTGCAAGAACGAATATTATATTCGCTTTAGCCGGTCATAAGGGTGGTAAAAAGGTAATATTTACCAGCTCGGAGCCGGGTGAAGGAAAGAGTACAACAAGTCTTAATCTTGCAATAACATTTGCTCAGACCGGTGCGAAGGTAATGCTTATGGATGGTGACTTAAGAAAACCGCGTTTGCACAGATATATGGGCGTAGACAGAAAAAACGGCCTTTCGGACTTGTTGGTTGGTCTTATTGACATCAGTACGGCGATTCATCATAGCGATGAATATGGTCTTGACTTCATACCCGTCGGACAGATACCGCCGAATCCGGTTGAGCTGTTGTCATCTGCGGCAATGGAAGGTCTTATAAACTATCTCAGTGAAAGATACGATTATATTTTTATTGATACTCCGCCTGTTACAACGGTTGCTGATGCGGCTTCGATGGCGAAGTTTGTTGATGGATATATTATAGTTATAAGACATAATTATACTATTCATGAGCTGTTGGAGAAAACCAGGGAAAATCTTGAGTTTGCTGAAGCTAAGATACTTGGTTATATCATGAACGATGTTAAGCCTATGCTTGGAATTGGTTACAGCAAATACGGCGGTTACGGAAGCTATAAATATCGGTACAGATACAGTTACAGATATAAATACGGATATAATTATCATTACGGTTACAGCTATGGATACGGTGATGAACATAAGAAGTATGGTGATAATGTGGAATTTGATGATAATGATGTTCAGCCAATTGACAGTATAAAGGTTTTAGATGATAATAACGAAAAGTCCTGATAAATCAGATGCATAAATTGCAATAAGTTTCAATAAAAAATGACACATTATTAATGCAATATGTACTTATTGCGTTAATAATGTGTATTTTTGTGCAGAAATGTCGCATTGTATAAAAATGTCGCTTTACAGATCGGTTTTTTTGGTGTATTATATATGTATAAGATTTTTTTTAAGGAGTTGTATTTATGTATAATCTGATAATAGTAGATGATGAGTCCGGTACGCACGAGCTTTTAAAGGAGTATATAGAAGAAATTATAGGGGGATACAGGGTTGTCGGATGCTTTTTAAACGGAGAAGAGGCTGTACGATATATAAAAGATAATGAGGTTGATGTAGTGCTTACCGACATTAAGATGCCTGTAATGAACGGACTTGAGCTTTGTGAATACATCAGTAAAAACAAGCCTGATATAAATGTTGTTATTTTATCGGGATATGGTGAATTTGAATATGCCAAGAAGGCTATTGAATATAACGTTACGGATTATCTTTTAAAAGCTGTTGATATACAGGAGCTGACAAGAGTTTTAAGAAAAATTTCGGATAGGCTTGATTTAAAATATGCAAAGGGTGATAATGAGGCATGGAATATAGAAAGCTTTTGCACTGATATTATAGCAGGTTCTCTGACACGCGATGAAATTATAAGGAGATATCATGAGCTTTCAATACCATACAACATAGAAAACGTCAGGATTTCCATATACAGACTGGAATTTGAAAATTATCACGATGTATTAAATAAATGGAGATATGAGTCGGAGTATTTTCAGGATGCAATAATGGGTGTTATACAAAGCGTGGTGAATGAGAACGGTGGCGGTATTGCGGCAGAGGTGTACTCAAACAGAGAGTGTATTCTTGCAGGTGTGTTTTCTGAAGCGAACCTTAACGGCTTTGAAAATGTTATAAGCAGGGATATTTATGATATAATGGGACTTAAGATTAAATGTCGTGTGCTTCTTGATTATATAGGGATATTTGATGTTTCCAATAATAATCATATACTCAATAACAATGAGATTTATAAGATTATGATTTCATATATTAAGATGAACGGGACGGATAAGGCTAAAAAGATTATACGCAGGATGATGAAGCTTAATGATGCGGAAATAGAGAATATTGATGATAAATATAAGATTGCAAAATCCGATGATGTTGACGGTGTTTATGAGGATATAAGAAGCAAACTCGATGACAGCGAGATAATATCAATAGCCAAGGCATATATTAAACAGAATTTTGATAAGGATATATCGAGGCAGGATATTGCTGATGTGGTATTCTTTAATGCTGCTTATTTTTCAAGATATTTTAAACAGCAGACGGGGATTGCTCTTGGAGATTATATTCTCAAAATACGTATGAATAATGTTATACAGCTTTTGAATACAAGCGAGAAGATACAGGATATTTCAAACAAAAGCGGTTTTAAAAATGTCCGTCATTTTCAGCGTACATTTAAACTGTATACGGGGTTTTCACCATCTGATTACAGAAAGATAGTACTTAAAAAAGAACATTAATTTACGATGAGGACAGAGTAATGAGCGAATACATTAACAATGTAACAAAAAAGTTTTTTTCGGGATACAGATTTAACAGCGTCCTTTTTAAGAACTTTATAAAGATTTTTACCCTGACAAGCGTTTTGCTTGGCATTTTATGTGTGTTTATCTATCAGTCACTTATAACAATAAACAGAGATGAGGTTATTTTGTATAACAAAAATAATTCTGCGCATCTTGTGGAAAATCTCGATAATGCATTTAGTGAGATAAGAAAAATAACCGTAACTTTAGCGACAGATTCTGATATAAGAAATTATGTGCTCGCTGATAATTCTGAAAGGACGATGTCGATCTGGGGGGACAGACTGGTTGAAAAGCTTATTTCATACAGAAACATAATAAACAGCATTCATTCCATTTACATATATAATGAAAATAGCGGACAAGTATTTTCAAGCGGTACTGAGCTCACTGCCTTCGAAGAGTTTCATGATACTGAATGGATTGAAGAATATAAAAGGAACAAGGAAAAAGGATTTTTTTACTTACCGAGAAAAATAGAAGGCGTTTATCCTTATGTTATAAGTTATATATGCAACGTGCAAAACCGCGGTTGTATTGTAGTTAATGCAGATATTTTCCTTATTTCAAAATTAACCGGAAATGATTTTGAGAATGATTCCGAGGTTTATGTTTTAAATGATGAAAATGACATTATATATTCAAATATCGAGAAAAATTTTATGACAAAATTTGACGATAACATAACCGATAAGATAACGTCGGCCGGGAAGGATATGATTGATATTGACGGTGATATGTTTGACGGATATATCAGCCGTGATGAAACAAACAGCCTCCGTTATGTGGTGCTTACTCCGATGAAGGAGTATGTGGAAAAAATACAGCGAATGCATTTTATGATAAGTATTATAATTTTAATAATTATTGCAGTAGGTCTTGCTGTTTCTCTGATGCTTGCTTTTAATGTGTATGAGCCGGTGTCTGATATTGTAAAGCTTATCGATAGCGCAGACAGACGTGAGGTTATTTCTAATTTAGATGATAATGAAGTAAAATACGTTGCAACAAAAATAATGCAGATTATTGATGACAATAATGACCTTCAGAATGAATTGAGTAATCGTATGAAGGAGTATAATGATTTGCAGTTTATAGCTCTTCGTTCGCAGATAAATCCGCATTTTCTCAATAATACACTGAACATAATAGTTTTAAAGCTCGCTCGTGAGGTGAGTATGGAAAGTGAGTCGCTCGGTATGCTTACTGCGATGACTCGTCTTATAAGATATGCTTTTAAAAGCGGTGATATTCTTGTGGGATTTGAAACAGAGCTTGAGTTTTTACACATGTATATAGATTTGCTTAAAAAAAGGTATACCTCGTTTGCGGTGGTATGGGATGTTGATGAAGGTGTGAAGGATTATAAAATACTTAACGTTTGCCTGCAGCCAATAGTGGAAAATGCGGTTTTTCACGGGATTGGTACAAAGAGAGAAAATGCCGAAATACAGATCAGTATAAAGGAAGAGTTGCATAATATATGCATTAGTATAACCGATAACGGAGTAGGTATTGAGCCGGAGTATTTAAAGCAGATTCATGCTGAAATGGAGCAAGAAACCGTTAATAATATTCATGTTGGAATAAAGAATGTATACCGACGTTTAAAAATCGTATATTCAGATGAGGCGACCATGAAAATTGAGAGCGAGAAGGACCGGTTTACTAAGGTTGTTATATGCATTCCGAAGATATTGGATGAAAGCAAAAAATTATAGTTTATCTGCGATAAACTATAATAGCGATATGTCAGCCTGTGGCTGACGCGATATTTGCCTGCCGGCAAGCGATATGTTGACTGAAGTCAACGCGATATGTTCGCCAAAGGCGAACGTTAAGGTACAAAAGCT
>JAZTZP010000042.1:0-3107 GCA_045637525.1 Clostridia bacterium
AAACCTGTCGCATAGCGACAGATTTCACCCATGCTTTGCGTGGATTTCACTCACACGAAGTGTGAATTTCACATTTTGCTGAAAGCAAAATATTTCACTATTATAGTTTAGAGGCGTTCCGCCTATAAACTATAATTTATCGTTGGTTTTGAAGGATTTATGAAGGGAGTTATAAAATGGAAGTATATATAGCTGTGTTGGTTGCTTTTGTGGCGTATGCTTTAAGTTCTGTAAAATATATGCATTATTTTCAGCTTAATTCTTACGCTCATGATACTCAGAAGCGCTGGATGAAAAATTACCGGAAAAAGCTTGTTCCGAATTTTGTGTTTGCGATTATTGGCGGTTTGGCGCTGCTGTTGCCCGGCGGATACATATTTTCGGCGGTTGTGTTTTTGTCGGCTTGCTTTGTAAACCGTTACAGGAAAGCGAAAAAGCCTGTTGTATTTACTGCGAGAGTGAAACGGCTGTATGCGACGGTTTTGCTGGTTTTCATTGCGGTGACGGCGGGGGTTGCATTTATAAATGCTTTTGCGGCGGCACTTTTTGCGGCGGTTATGTATTTACTTAATCCGGTTATAATTATATTTGCCGATACCGTAAACAGTCCGGTTGAGAGAGGCGTTAAAAATCATTATATAAATGATGCGAAAAAGATACTTAATTCTTCAAATGCCAAGGTTATTGGTATTACGGGAAGCTATGGAAAAACAAGCGTTAAATATTATCTTAACACTCTTTTGGAATCGACTTATGATTCTCTTATGACTCCTGAGAGCTATAATACTCCGATGGGGGTTGTTAAAACCGTTCGTGAGAAGATGAATGCACGTCATGAATATTTTGTTTGCGAGATGGGTGCAAGACGTGTGGGAGATATTAAGGAAATTTGCGATATAGTTCATCCCGGACTGGGTGTGATAACATCGGTAGGACCTCAGCATCTTGAGACCTTCGGGACCCTCGAAAATGTGAAAAAGACAAAGTTTGAGCTTGCACAGGCGATAGGTGACGGCGGAATACTCTTTATAAACGGCGATGATGAGAATGTTTTGGAATATGCAAAGAATTTTGATAAGCTTAAGAAAATTTCATACGGAACGGGCAGGGAATGCACATACCGGGCTGATGTGATAAGCGTGAGCAGCAGAGGTACGGTATTTTCCGTAACGGTGGGAGACGATAGCTGTGAGTACAGCACTAAGCTTATCGGGAAACATAATGTTATAAACATAGCGGGCGCTGTTGCTGTTGCAAATACTCTCGGTATTCCGCTTCAGAAATTAATTCTTCCGGTTAAGAGGCTTGAGGGCGTTCCTCACAGGCTGCAGCTTACCGACAACGGTCAGGCTGTTATAATAGATGATGCATATAATTCAAATCCGACCGGCGCCGGAGCGGCACTTGATACTCTTGCACTTTTTGAAGAATATAAGATACTTGTAACGCCCGGTATGGTTGAGCTTGGCGACAAGCAATATGAATGCAACAAAGAGTTTGGAAGCCATGCCGCAAGGGTGTGTGACTATATTATACTGGTCGGACAGAAACAGTCCGTACCTATTCTTGACGGTATGGGAGATTATCCCAAAGACAGGTATTATGTTGCCGATACGGTAAACGACGCTATACAACACGCTTACTCTGTTCATACGGAGGGCAGAAAGAAGGTTATTCTTCTTGAAAATGATTTGCCCGATAATTATCTGGCATAAATATATTATTATTTCAATTGTAATTGTATTTTACAATTACATGATATTATTATAGGAAGGGATTTTGATTATGAAAATTAATTTAGCAGTATTATTCGGCGGAAAGACTGTGGAGCATGAGATTTCCGTAATATCCGCAATTCAGGCGATGAACTATCTTGATAAGGACAAATATGAGATTATTCCTGTATATATTACAAAGGATAATAAGATGTATACAGGAGATCTGGTTGGAAAAATCGAAAGCTATAAGGATATAAACGGACTTGTTGGTAAGTCGGAGCGTATTATGCTTGTGAATGATGAGAATACGGTGAAAATAGTGCGTTATCCTCATAAGGCTTTTTCAAAGGATGTTTTGGGGACTGTTGATATAGCTTTTCCGATAGTTCACGGAACAAACGCTGAGGACGGAACACTTCAGGGATTTCTTGAGATGCTTAATATTCCGTATGTCGGCTGTGATGTTATGTCGTCGGCTGTCGGTATGGATAAATATGTTATGAAAACCGTTCTTAAGGATAACGGGATACCGGTGCTTGACTGTAAGTGCTTTACATCGAAGGATTTTGAGAATGTTGATGAGATTATAAAGGATGTTTCGGACAGTATGGGATATCCTGTTATAGTAAAGCCCGTAAATCTCGGCTCAAGCGTTGGAATTGCGAAGGCGAAGGATAAAGAGGCACTTCTTGATGCGCTCGATACTGCTTTTACATACGCTTCAAAGGTTTTGATTGAGCCGGCGATAGAAAATCTTAAGGAGATTAACTGCTCGATTGTCGGTGATTTCGAGGAGGCGGAGGCTTCTGAGTGCGAAGAGCCTGTAAGCGATGATGAAATTCTTACCTATGACAAGAAATATAAGGGCGGTGGTAAGAAGACGGGTGGAAGTAAGGGAATGGCGACGCTGAGCCGTAAAATCCCTGCTGATATATCAGACGAAATGCGTGAGGAAATACGAAGCATGGCTGTGAAGGCGTTTAAGGTTTTGGGCTGTAACGGAATTTCAAGAATTGATTTTATGATAGATTTAGATGAAAACAAGCTCTGGCTTAATGAAATTAATACTATTCCCGGCTCGTTGTCGTTCTATTTATGGGAGCCGCTCGGAGTGAAGTATTCAGAGCTTTTAGACCGCGCGATAGACCTCGCAAGAAAAAGAAGCAGACAAAAAGAGGCGATTGTTTATTCTTTTGATACAAATGTTTTAGAAGGCGCAAATATCGGTGGTGCTAAAGGAAGCAAAAGATAAATTATAGTTTATCTGCGATAAACTATAATTTACAGTGAAATTTTTTGCCACAGGCAAAAAGTGAAATCCAACCATATGGTTGGGTGAAATTCGCATAAATGCGAGTGAAATTTGCGGCAAATTTGCCGCAAGTTATG
>JAZTZP010000043.1:0-5984 GCA_045637525.1 Clostridia bacterium
TTCATCGTGGTTATTTAAGGTTTTCATCGACTATATTATACCACAAAATGGCTGATTCCGCTATGGTTTCAGCCTATTTTTTTGCACAAAAAATCGAGGACTTTCATCCTCGATTTTCAGGGGGAGTTTTTAAACATCCCCTTTTTTCATCGATATAAATCTCTTGTGAGATTTTCGATATGTCATAAGTGACTCGATATGTGCTACCGCGACGAGATTTATATCATATCGAGTTTGAGCAAAGCGAAAACATATCGAATTTACGGAGTAAATATATCGAGCAAACGAAGTTTGCATATCGAATAAAAACAATGTTATCCAAACCATTCGCTTTTTTTAGTGGTTTGAGGCTTTGGGAAAAACACTTTTGAAACAAAAGGGTAGATGCCAAGCGGTTTTGAACCAGACTTGAACTGCAGACAAAAGAATAGCACCTGATTTATCAAAATAATCAGATGCTATTCTTTTTCAAATTTAATTATATCACTTACTTCGCAATCAAGAACATAACAAAGAGTATCAAGGGTTTTAGTGCTTATTGCTTCTCCTTTTTTTATACGATGAAGTGTGTTAGCGGAAAAACCTTGTTTAAAAATCAAATAATATTCTGTTAATCCTTTTTTAAATAAAGTATCATAAAATGGTTTATAACTAATCATTTTTATCACCAAAATAATTTTACCATACTCAAAGTATTGACAATACTCAATATATTGAGTATAATTATGTCGTTATACAATGAGTATTTTATAGACATCAGTTTAAATTATACCCATATATTTACATTATAATTGCACAAAAAAGAGGGGTAAAAATGAGGATAGCATTTGGCTTTACAACAGTTATAACAATATTACTTATAGTTATTATACTAAAACTTTTATTAAAAATTCGCATTCTCTCCAAAAAACTTAAATATGTCGATGAAGCAAATATGTGGCATGAACTTGCCATTACAGACGATTTGACAGGTATTTATAATAGAAATGCATATAATTTATATATGGATAGAAATAGAGTAGATATGAAACATAAATCAAGAGGAATTGTCCTTTTTGATGTTGATGATTTTAAAATAATCAATGACACTCAAGGCCATTTGGCAGGAGATGCTGTATTGAAGAATGTGGCAAAAATTCTTACAGAAGTTTTTTCTGCTCCCCAATATAGTGTTTTTCGTATAGGTGGAGATGAATTTGCGGTTGTATTTGAAGATGTTTCTGAAAAGGGGATTATTGAGCATCTGCTCACTTTAAAAAAGCAACTAAATGAGAATGGAGATATAAGTTTATCAAAAGGATATTCAATGATTAAAGATAATCCAGAACAAGCATTTAGGTATGCAGACGATATGCTTTATGCGGACAAACTATCTAAAAATTTGCGGAACTGCTCCCAGGAAAACATTTGAGATTTTAAACGGTATCTGTATTAAAACAATATGCATCTAAACCATTCGGATCTTCCAATAAGAAAAGGATACCTTTGGTATCCTTTTTCTTATTGTGTGAATAAATTAAGAGGGACTCGAACCCTGAGAGGGTTTTGCGTGAAGAAAAAGAGTCCGGTGGACTGTTTTTTAGCAAAAGTTGTGAAGTCCGGTACCGAAACACAAAGCGTTTGGGTGGACGAGCAGGTAAGGCGCGAAGCGACTGTGTCCCTGAAGATCCACCAACGACGATACTACCCAATAGGGTGGTATTTGTCGTTGGTGAGATCTTTCCTTGCCTGTCGGCAGGACGGATTCAAGCATCGCACAAGTGCTCGCTTTCATCTCGCAGGGACTCTCGGGCTACGCAACAATTCACCGGATTGTTGCGTTTACGCCCTCGTCTGAAGATCCACCACCAAAACAGAACGATTTAAATGACAACGCTAAATCGTTCTGTTTTTTATGTATATAAAGAATTGTTATGTTGATTCAGCGTATGATTTTAATGTGATCTTGAGCAATTGAGACTAACGAAGCTATTGACAATTAATGAATAATATGGTAATATGATTTAGCACACTGTGTGCTGAATGAGGGGTGTTCTTATGACTAATACCTGTGATAAGTTGATTTATGATGAGATGTCTGAACAAATAATAGAAGCTACAGAGAAATTAACTTTATTTGAAAAAACGCAAAATATAAATGTACGCAAAATCTTGAAACATCTTGGTATAACAAACCGAGTTTTTTATAATCGTTTTCACAATATTGATGAAGTTCTCGATATAATTTCTGAACGGTCCGTGTTAAAAGTTAGGAAGAGCTTGAAATTTCATTTTAATGAAGAAATTGATTTTTTTGAACAAATAATGGATGAAGTTGAAAAAACTCTTATCATTTCCTATGAAACAAGGATGAATTTTGCACATTATGTATTTGAAAACGATACTTTTACTGACAGTAATTATCAATGGTGGATAGAAGAAATCAAGAAGATACTTAATTATGCCATTGACAAAGGGTATGTTAAGAAGGTTGACACCGATATGACAAGTTATGCAATTTGGTGTTTTATCCGAGGCTTTAACGCTGATGCCATTGGCAGAAAACTTCCATTGGACGAAGCGATAAAACGATACAGATATGGCTTTAAATTTATTTTAGACGGATTAAAAAATTAATGCAACTTTTTAAGCAGAGATTTTACCTCTGCTTAAAAAGTTCTAAGCACACTGTGTGCTAAGAACATATAAATATAGAAAGGGAATAGTTATGTTTTTTATTAAATCAGTATATTGCCGTGTATTTCAGTCGGCATTCAGAATGGCTCTGCCGGTACTTCCATACAGAGAACCGGAAATTGTGAGTTGTTGTACAGAACTTGGAAGAATATTAAAAAAAGAAACAGCAACTTCAGTTCTTGTAGTTACAGACAAAGGCATCGTCAACAATGGATTGTTAAAGCCTGTTGAAGATGCATTAAAAACAGGTAATATTCCGTATGCAGTTTATGATGATACGCTTCCCAATCCAACTGTTATAAATGTAGAGGATGCGCTTAAGCTGTATCACACAAACAAATGTAATGCCATTGTAGCAATTGGCGGTGGCTCAGCTATGGACTGTGCAAAGGCAGTAGGTGCCCGTGTTGTGTATCCAAAAAGAACTGTAAATCAGTTAGGTGGCAAATTGAAGGCTTGGCGTAAATTGCCTACTTTTATAGCTATCCCTACAACAGCAGGTACAGGTAGCGAAACGACTTTAGCTGCAATGATTACGGATTCTACAACACACCATAAATACGCAATAATGAGTTTCCCGTTAATTCCCCATTATGCAGTTTTAGATGCATCGCTTACATATTCGTTGCCACCACATTTAACAGCCACTACCGGAATGGATGCACTTACTCATGCGGTCGAAGCATACATTGGTCGTTCTACAACTAAGGAAACACGCACACTTGCGTTGGAAGCGACAAAGCTTGTATTTAAAAATGTTTACGATGCATACTCTGATGGGAAAAATCATACTGCAAGAGAAAATATGCTTCATGCAGCATACAAGGCAGGTATAGCATTTTCAAAGTCGTATGTGGGATATATTCACGCTCTTGCTCATTCGCTTGGCGGTTTATACGGAACACCGCACGGACTTGCGAATACGGTTATTATGCCTTATGTACTTGCGGCTTATGGCAAAAGCATATATAAAAAGCTTCATAAACTTGGAGCGTATGCCGGGGTTTGTGATGAAGGGGATTCATATGAGATTGGCGCTAAGAAATTTATAGATGCAATCAAAAAGCTCAACTCGGATATGGGAATTTCCACTAAGATAGAAGGTATCAAGAAGAAAGATGTTTTATCTTTGTCAAAGTATGCGGAAAAGGAAGCTAATCCTCTTTATCCGGTACCAAAACTTATGACAAGAAAAGAATTGGCAAGCTTTTATTATATGATTGCAGATTGGAGTAAATAAAATGACAAGCGAACAGATAAACAGCCTGCTTGAAAAGCAGAGAAAATATTATAAAAGCGGTGCTACAATTCCTGTAAAGTTCCGCATTGAACAACTAAAAAAGCTTTACGCAACAGTAAAGAAATACCAAACCGAAGTAAATGAAGCATTGAAAACTGACCTTGGAAAAAGTCATTTTGAAGGTTTTATGTGTGAAAGGGGTCTTGTACTTTCCGAGATTTCATATATGATTCGTCATACAAAAAGATTTGCAAAGAGAAAGACAGTTTATACTCCTCTTACAAACTTTGCATCACATAGTTTTAAGCAACCTGTTCCTTATGGCAATACGCTTATCATGAGTCCGTGGAACTATCCTTTTCTTTTGACCATTGATCCGCTTGTCGATAGCATTGCCGCAGGGAACACGGCTATTGTTAAACCGAGTGCATATTCTCCGGCAACAAGTAAGATTATAGAAAAAATCATAACAGAATGCTTCTCGCCTGAATATGTTGCGGTTGTAACAGGCGGCAGGGCTGAAAACACAGCACTTTTAGAGCAAAAATTTGATTTTGTATTCTTCACAGGAAGTCAGGCGGTTGGCAAGGAGGTTCTTCGTCATACTGCCGAGTATCTTACGCCTGCTGTATTGGAACTTGGAGGCAAAAGTCCTTGTATTGTAGATGAGAGTGCGAACATTAAACTTGCAGCAAAAAGAATTGTGTTTGGAAAATTTTTAAACTGTGGTCAGACCTGTGTTGCACCTGATTATATACTCTGCGAAAGTTCGGTAAAGGATAAATTTATAGGCGAAGTTGTAAAACAAATAAAGAAACAATATGGCGATAATCCTCTTGAAAACAAAGATTATGGTAAAATAATTAACGAAAGGCATTTTGAAAGACTTTGCGGTCTTATAGATAAAGATAAAGTTGTTATTGGAGGAGAACTAAACAATAAAACTCATCAGATTGCACCCACTGTTATGGATAATGTAACAGAATCAGATGCAGTTATGGGCGAAGAAATATTTGGACCTATTATGCCGATACTTACATTTGATAGCTTTGATAAAATGATTGAAGAATTAAAAGATAAAGATAAACCTCTTGCTTTATATTTGTTTTCAAGCAATAAAAAACATATTAACCGTGTTACAAAAGAACTTTCATATGGCGGAGGTTGTATCAATGATGTAGTGGTTCACCTTGCCACAAGCGAAATGGGATTTGGCGGTGTTGGTGAAAGCGGTATGGGCGCATATCATGGCAAAGACGGATTTGATGCTTTTTCACACTACAAATCTGTTATGGATAAAAAAACATGGCTTGATTTGCCAATGCGCTATCAGCCGTATAAAAACAAACTTTATGAGAAGCTTTTGAATATATTTTTAAAATAATAGATGTCATCTAAATCATTCGGCTCATTCAAACAAAAAAGACACTTCGGTGTCTTTTTTGTTTGACATTGTGACGAGAAACTTGTATACTTAAAACATGTGAAAGACATAAAAAGGAGATAAAATAGCAACTTCTTGGAGGTAATAGAAATGGTATCACAAAAAATGTATGAGCTTGGCAGTCGCCGAAGCGAGATAAGAGAGCTTTTTGAATATGGTTTAAAGAGAAAAGCTGAGATAGGCGCAGAAAATGTATTTGATTTCAGTCTTGGAAACCCCAGTGTTCCTGCGCCCGATTGTGTTAAGGAGGCTCTCTCCGAGCTTGTACTTACTACAGACCCCGTGCAGCTTCACGGTTACACCTCGGCACAGGGTGCACCCGATGTACGCAGTAGTTGTGCTGACTACATAAATGCTAATTTTGGTACAAGCTATACGGCCGATAACTTCTATATGACGGTAGGTGCTGCGGCATCGCTTACCATTACCCTCTCGGCAATAGCCGAGGAGGGCGCAGAGGTTATAGTGCTTGCCCCTTTCTTCCCCGAATACACAGTTTTTATAAATCAGGCGGGCATGACACCTGTAGTGGTAAAATGCCGTGAGGAAGATTTTCAGGTGGATTTTGACGCACTCCAAAGCGCAATAAACGAAAACACCAAGGCTATAATAATAAATTCTCCA